>NZ_JBTVWW010000014.1:0-96453 GCF_054819825.1 Desulfocurvus sp. DL1XJH-121 | reverse complement strand
CAGCCGTACCCCAACCAAGGGCGGCATGACCACGCTCATTTCATGGCCTACTGTCAGGTGATAACCATCTTAGCACAAACATAACCCGCATGATCATCGGCCCTTGGCCGATCAGATGGAGCCTGCCTGAAAAGCGAGCCGTCCTGAAAAAAGGGTGGGGCAGGAGAAGAAGGGGGAGTTGAGGCTGGCTGGAAATGCTTGCTCAAGTCCCTCGCCTAGCCCCGGCCAGCCGATCCGCCAGGTGGCCTGTCCGAAGATGGTTGTAGCGGGCGAGCATCTGCAGGCTCTTGTGCCCGGTGATGGCGCGGATTTCCATCACATCCAGGTCCGTGTTTTCGAACAGGCGGCTTGTGGCCTCGTGGCGAAGGTCATGGAAGCGCAGGTCCTCGATGCCCGCCTTTTTGATGGCGCGGCGAAAGAGCTTGGTGACGGTGTCGGGGTGCATGTCGAAGACCGGGCCGTGGATGTTCCTTGGCAGTCCGGCGATGATCTCGATGGCGGCGGGGGAGAGCGGTACGGTCCGGGGTTCCCCGTTTTTTGTCCTGGGCAGGTAGATGGATTTGCGTTGCAGGCTGACGTCTTCCCACTGGATGCTGGCGATCTCCCCGCGTCGCATGGCCGTCTCCAGAGCGAGGAGGATGAGGGGGCGCAATTCGGAGACGCTTGCCTCAATGAGTTTTTCCTCCTCGTCCCACATGAGTCGGCGTGTCCGGCTTTTCCCCTGCTTGGGCTTGTTGATCCGCTTGGTGGGGTTGCGCAGCGACTCCATGCCCCAGTCTCGGCGGCAGACCTCGAAAATTCTGGAGAGCAGGTTGACCTCGTGCAGGACGGTCTGCGGGGAGCAGCCTCTTTGTTCCCTGATGCGGACATGCGAGGCAATATCCTTGCCCTGGATGGACGAGAGCATGCGTTTTGCCAGGGGGCGCTTCTTGAGTGCGTTGATGCGGCTGATGACTTTGCGGGGCTGGGCGTATTTTGGTGCGTATTCGGCGACGAACCGGTCCATCGCTTCTTCCAGGGAGGTCTGCTCCGCCTCCTTGCGCGAAAGGAAGACGCTCCTGTCCATTTCGTTTTCGACTTCGCGTGCCCACGCCTCGGCGTCGAGCTTGGTCGTGAACGTCTTGACTTGGGTCGGGTAGCCCTTGCGTCTGATGCGGGCTTGCCAGTGCCCTTGGCCCCGCTGGTTGTAGGTCGCCATTTTGTCTTCCTCCCTTATATGCAGTGGAGCAGAATTGGAGCAAAATGGCAAATTGGCGGAGGGCAAGAAAAAATGGCCCCAGTAATATACTGGAACCATTTGATTTTTTGGCGCGCCAGCCAGGATTCGAACCCGGGGCCGTCGGCTTAGAAGGCCGTTTAGGGGGAGGCGCAGAAAAGAGCAATTATCCCCAGATTTCAGATAGTAAGGCTTCTTTTCAGGGGGGCGTCCTGCCCCCGGTTTTACGCGTAAATCACGCGGTTCACTTATCCATCTACTTATCCACGGCGGCCCCCGCCAGGGCCCGTGGTTGCTTCTCTTCATACGCCTTTGCCCACGTCGCGTCCACGCGTTCACCGCGCGGGGACAACCTCGGCCGGGCGCGCTCCCCCCTTCCCCCCCGTATCAGGAGGCAGGCCAGATGGTCCTATAGGCAGCCTCGCATCGCCTCATGCCCGCGGGTCCTTCCCGGGCACCGGCATGTACGGGTGCGCGACCTCTCACGTTTTTCGCATGGGCCCTGGAAAAAATCGCGCGGAAAAATGGAAAATTCCCAAGCGCTGCACCTGTTTGATGCATGTGATTCGGCAATCGTGTTACTGGTCGGAGGTGCCGCATGAGCCTGGAATTCGAGACCGGCTCGGGGCCCCAGGCACCGGCTGGCGAGGGCGACGAGCAGCGCGGCACGGTCACCGATCTGGAGGAGATGCGCCGCAAGGTCCGCGCTCGTCGCGAAGAGGAGGAACGCCGCACCGGAGGCGAACAGGCCGAAGGGGAAGCGGGGAAGATCAGCTCCGACTTCGTGATGCAGTGCGTGCGCGCCGAGGACCTGGGCCTGGGCATGCTCTACGCCGAGATCCACCGCGGCCGATTCGTGTTCGTGAAGCAGACCCAGGAGTGGCTGCAGTGGGGCGGACATCACTGGCGCCTCGACGGGCTGGACGTTCCCCAGGCCGAGACCGAGGCCGTGGTCGACGTCCTGCTGGAGGAGCACACCCGTCTGGGCCTGGCCGCCACCCAGGCCATGCAGGCCGGGAACAAGGACCTGGCCAAGTACAACGCCTCGCAGCAGGCTCTGCTCATGGACCGGGTCAAACGGCTGCGCAAGAAAGGCGGGCCCGAGGCCTGCCTGCAGTTCGCGCATACCAACCGGGCG
Organism: Desulfocurvus sp. DL1XJH-121; assembly: GCF_054819825.1. Classification (NCBI taxonomy): domain Bacteria; kingdom Pseudomonadati; phylum Thermodesulfobacteriota; class Desulfovibrionia; order Desulfovibrionales; family Desulfovibrionaceae; genus Desulfocurvus; species Desulfocurvus sp. DL1XJH-121. The sequence continues at coordinate 94,099 of NZ_JBTVWW010000014.1, read as the reverse complement.
CCCCTGGCCATCACCGGCGACGAGCTGGACACCCAGGAGTGGCTGCTGGGCTGCGCCAACGGAGTATTGGACCTTCGCTCTGGACGGTTCCGGGGGGGGAGGCCGGGGGATTACATCCTCAAGGCCTCGCCCGCCGAGTGGCAGGGCATCGACGCCCCGGCTCCGCGCTGGGAGCGGTTCCTTCTGGAGATCATGTCCGGGGATGAGGAGATGGTCGGCTACCTGGGGCGGGTCTTCGGCGCGGCCATGCGCGGCGGCAACAAGGAGCACGTGCTCCCGGTGCTGCACGGCAAGGGACGCAACGGCAAGACGCTGCTGGTGGACACTGTCTCCGAGGTGCTCGGGCCCCTGGCCGGGCCCATCCCGGCCGAGATGCTCCTGGACCAGAACAGCGTGCGCAACGCCGACGCGCCGTCGCCGTCCATCATGGCCCTGCGCGGCCTTCGCGCGGCCTTCGCATCGGAGACCGACGAGGGCCGCAAGTTCAGCGCGGCTCGCTGCAAGTGGCTGTCGGGCGGAGACAAGCTCACCGGCCGCTGGCCCAACGACAAGCGGCCCATCACGTTCTCTCCCACGCACATCCTGTTCCTGCTGACCAACCACAAGCCCCACGCCCCGGCGGACGACTTCGCCTTCTGGGAGCGCATGCATTTGATCCCCTTCGAGCGATCCTTCGTAAACCGCGAGCCCAGGGATGCGAGCGAGATGCGACGCGACAACACCCTGGGCCAGGCCCTCAAGGAGGAGGCCCCGGGCATCCTGGCCTGGCTGGTGTGCGGCTGCCTGGAGTGGCAGCGACAGGGGCTGAACCCGCCCGCCAAGGTGCTCTCGGCCACGGAGGACTACCGCCGCGACGAGGACCTGCTGGCCATGTTCATAGACGACTGCTGCGAGGTCGTGCCCGCGAACATGAACGATCCGTCCACGCGCACCAACGCCACGGAGCTCTACGACGCCTTCGTGCGCTGGTTCGCGCGCAACATCAGCCGGAAGAAGCAGTTCCCGCAGCGCAAGTTCGGGGCCCTGGCCCAGAAGAAGTTCGAGAAGGCCAAGGTGGGCGGGAAGAACTGGTACTACGGCGTGCTCCTCAACGACGACGTCCGGGAGGAGACGGGCGGCGAGCGGTTCTTCTAGGACCCTGGAGCGAGTCCAGGACCACGGACGGCGTCATGGTCCTGCATGAAAAGCCTGCAACGACGGGCGGATATGGTTGCGCCAGGAGCATAGGACGAAGCATGGGGAAAGTCGCCATTAAGGCATTTTTGCGACATCGGACCGTTTTTCAACTTCTATCATCCTTTCATCCTACTGGAATGAAGAAAGATAAAGAAAATAAGATGTTGAAGGCAGGACATAGGGCAGGACAAAGCCAGGAGCAGGGCAGGACCATGGGCGAATGCCGCCTTTTCCCTCTGGCCGGAGGGGGGAGGCGCGCATGAACGTCCTGGAACTGTTGCAGGCGGACGGCATCAAGCCCCGCAAGGCCTCGGGGGCCAAGGGCGGGGAATATCACAGCCCGTGCCCGGGCTGCGGCGGCACGGACCGCTTCCACTGCTGGCCCGCGCAGAACGGCGGGGAGGGGAGCTGGTGGTGCCGGGGCTGCGGCTCCGGTGGCGACGCCATCCAGTACCTGATGGATTTCCGGAACATGGATTTCCGCGCCGCGGCCGCGTTCGTGGGGCGCAAGCTTGATCCGCGGGGGCCTCGTCCGCTTCTGCCGCCCCGGCGTCGGGACGTTTCCCCGGAGTGGACGCCCGAGCCCGCGCGCGAGCCCTCCGAGCGCTGGCGCGCCAGGGCGGGCGAGCTGGTGGCCGAGGCCCACGCCGCGCTCCTGCACACGCCCGCGCAGCTCGAGTACCTGGCCGGGCGCGGCCTGCCCCTGGAGGCCGTGCAGCGCTACCGCCTGGGCTGGCTGCCCGGAGACCTGTACCGCGACCGCGGCGCCTGGGGCCTGCCGCGCGAATTGAACCCCGACACGGGCAAACAGCGCAAGCTGTGGATTCCGGCGGGGCTGGTGATCCCGGTGTTCCGCCGGGGCACGCTGCACCGCGTGCGCGTGCGCCGCTCGGAGCCGGGGCCTTTCGGCCCGAGGAAATACTGCTGGGTTCCGGGCAGCGGGAGCGGTCCCCTGGTCCTGAATCCGGACGCCCGCGCCTTCGTGGTGGTGGAGGCGGAGCTGGACGCCATGCTCTGCGATTTCTCCACGGGTCCGGATGTGGGCGCCCTGGGCCTGGGGACCATCTCGGCCAAGCCCGACGCCTGGGCCCACGGGCTGCTGCAGGGGGCGTTGGGGATTCTCAACGCCCTGGATTGCGACGCCGTCTCCGGCGGCGAAGGCAAAGCCCAGGAGCGGGCCCTGCGCCAACAGCGCAAGGTGCGCGACTGGTGGCAGGCGACCTACGACCACGCCGAACGCTGGCCCGTGCCCGCGGCCAAGGACCCGGGCGAGGCCTTCGCGGCCGGGGTGGACATCGAGGCCTGGATCAAGGCCGGGTTGCCCCCGGTGATGCTTGTGCCCCCGGCGCGGCCATGCCTGGTTCCGGAGCCCGAACCCACCGTCCCTGCGCCTGCGACCAGGCAGGCACCGGCCGGGCCGCCCGCCAATCTGCGGGCCCTGGAGCGCCTGCTGCGCGAGACGGGCATCCGGCTGACCTTCCAGGGGCCGCGCCCCTTCGACATCCCTGAGGCCGTCCGGGGCCACGCGGGCGTCCTGGCCCGACTCAAGGAACTTTGCTTCCGGGACGACGCTCTGGGCGCGTACCTGGACCGGCATCCCGCCGTGGTCATCACGGCGGAGAACCTGATCGTGAGGTGAACATGATGGACGAGGGATTGATGCGCGCGCCGCCCGGGCGCGGGCAAGAAGGCAAGAGAGAGGGCTGCCATGCACAGCGGCAACTGGGCATGGCGACCGGATAAATGGGTATCCGATCAAGGCGAACCTCAGCCCTCCTTCCGGTTCGCGGTGCGAAGCGGTGGGGGCGGTGTATCAGGAAACGATCGGATGGAAAAGCTCAAGCTCGAAACGTGGCCCGTTGCGCGGCTGCGTCCGTATGAAAGGCGACTGAGAAGGAACGAGAAGAACGTGGAACGCATGGTCCGTTGCATCGAGGAATACGGCTTCCGGATCCCCATCCTGGCCCTGGCCGACGGCGAGGTCGTGGACGGCGATCTGCGTCTCAGGGCCGCGCTGGCCATAGGGCTGGAAGCCGTGCCCGTGCTGCTGGCCGAGGGCATGAGCGCGGAGCAGGTCCGGGCCTTCCGGATTCTGGCCAACAGTTCCGTGGCCTGGTCCAAATGGGACGACGCGGAGCTGGCCCTGGAGCTGCGGGACCTCTGGCGGGCGGACTTCGACCTGGAGTTGACCGGGCTGCCCCTGGCGGACATCGAGGACCTCCTCGCGAGCCTGGACCTGGAGGAGGGCGGCGCGGATCCCGATGCCCTGCCCGAACCGGGCCCGTGCGTGACCCTCCCCGGGGACCTCTGGCTGCTGGGGCCGCATCGGCTGCTCTGCGGCGATGCCACCAGCGGGGCGGACATGGCCCGGCTCATGGATGGCGAGGAGGCGGACCTGGTCTGGACGGACCCGCCCTACAACGTGGACTACCACGGCAAGGCCGGGAGCATCCGCAACGACCATATGAAGGATTCCGAGTTCCGGGCCTTCCTGCTGGGCGCGTTCGCGGCCATGTTCGCGGTTCTGCGCAAGGGCGGGGCGGCCTATGTGGCCCATGCGGACACCGAAGGCCTGAACTTTCGGGGCGCGTTCGTGGAGGCCGGGTTCAAGCTGGCGTCGTGCCTGGTCTGGCGCAAGGACCACTTCGTCCTGGGACGGGCGGACTACCAGTGCCAGCACGAACCCATCCTCTACGGCTGGAAGCCCGGCGCCGCACACCGCTGGTTCGGCGGCCGCAAGCGCCGGACCCTGCAGGACCTGGGCGGCCTGGGCCGGGTGGACGTGCTTCAGGACGGGACCGTGTCCCTGTTCCTGGAGGACCGCGCCCTGCGCGTCACGGGCCGGGACCTAGCCGTGGAGGACCTGGAGACCTCCCTTGTCTTCGAGGCCAAGCCCCGCAGCTCGGAACTGCATCCCACCATGAAGCCCGTGTCCCTGGTGGAGCGTCTTCTCGCCAACAGCAGCCTCAAGGGCGACGGCGTGCTGGATCCCTTCGGCGGATCCGGAACCACGCTCATCGCCTGCGAACGCACCCGGCGCCGATGCCGGACCATGGAGCTGGACCCCAAATACGCGGACGTCATCGTCAGGCGGTGGCAGGACTACACGGGGCTCGCGGCGAAGCACGCCGACAGCGGCGATACCTTCGCCCGGCGGGAGGATGCGGCCAATGGATAGGCGCACCCTGGAGGAGCTGCTGGAGCGCAGCGCCGAGACCGACCTGCCGACCCTGCTGCGGGCCAAGGAGGAGGCCAAGCGCCGCATGCGCGACGACCCCTCCCCGCAGAACGTCTCTGTCTTCGAGAAGGCGTCGCGCATGATGGAGGCTCGGATGGCCAATGTGGATCAGACCGCGCCGGAGGTGCTGACCTCCGTCGCGGCCGTGCTCGACCGCCTTCAGGCGGGCGGACGCAAGGTGAGAAAGTCGAAGCTGTATCAGGATGTGAAGGCCGGGCTGCTGGCGCGGCAGGCGGACGGCGGGTTCCCCTGCGCTGCGGTGGACGCCTATGCCGAGACCCTGCCCCTCGCGGCCCTGCCCAAGGACGACGCGGACCGGAACAAGGACCTGGCCCGACGCAGGCAGGAGGCCACCATCCGCAAGATCGAGGAGGAGACGGCGCGCATCCGTTTCCGTGGCGAGGTGGAGCGCGGGCGCTACATCCCCCGCGAGGACGTGGAGCTGGAGCTGGCCGGGCGGGCCGTGGTCCTGGAGTCCGGCATCCGCCAGGCCGTGGAGATGCACGTGCTGGACCTGATCCATCTGGCGGGCGGGGACCCGCGCAAGTCCCAGGAGTTTCTGGAGCGCTTTGAGACCATGCTCGACGGCGCTCTCAACGAATACGCCGCCCCGGCGGAGTTCGAGGTGACGTTCAGCGAGGAGGCGCAGGATGCGGACGACGGCGGGGCGGAGTAGGGAGCTGGCCGTGGCGAGCCTGCCGCACTGGTTGCCCGAGGCCGTGCGCGGGGCCCTGGCCCGGCGCATGCGCGAGGGGGGCGGCGTGCTGGCGCATCGCTTCCGGTTCTCCCCGGGCGAGCGCAAGGTGCTGCGCAGGCGCAGGCCCATGCCCGTCAGCCTGTGGGCGGAGCGGCACCGCATCGTGCACCAGTCGTCCATCCCCGGGCGCTGGCACAACGAGGTCACGCCCTACATGGCCGGGGTCATGGACGCTTCGTTCTTCCCCTCCGTGGAGACGGTGATCATCTGCAAGACGCCGCAGACGGGCGGGTCCGAGGCCATCCACAATTGCGTGGCCTACGCCGTGGACCGCGCGCCCGGCCCGGCCATGTACGTGTTCCCGGACCGCATCACGGCCAAGGAGAACGCCCAAGATCGCATCGCGCCCATGCTGGAGGCTAGCCCGCGTCTGCGCACCTATCTCACCGGGCAGGCGGACGACACCAGCAGCCTGCGCATCAACCTGGCGCACATGACCATCTACCTCGGCTGGTCGGGCTCCGTGTCCCGCCTGGGCAACAAGCCCATCCGCTACCTCGTGCTGGACGAGCTGGACAAGTACCAGAACCCCAAGAACGAGGCTTCCAGCGAATCCCTCGCCGAAAAGCGCACCACCACCTGGCGGCGCAAGCGCAAAATCTGGAAGATATCCACGCCCACGGTGGAGGGCGGGCCTATCTGGCGCGCGTTGACCGAAGAGGCGCAGGTCGTCTTCGACTACTGGGTCCGCTGTCCGCACTGCGGCGTGTGGCAGCTCATGGAGTTTGACCGCATCAAGTGGCCGCAGGACGAGGCCCTGAAGCGCGATCCCGAGGCCGTGCAAGCCCGTCGGCTGGCCTGGTACGAGTGCGAAACCTGCGGCTCCTGCTGGGACGACAACGACCGCGACAAGGCCGTGCGCCTGGGACAGTGGCGGGCGCGGGGCACGGGCCTGGAGCTCATGGCGCATCTGCGCGCTCACCGCCCGGCCAAGGTCGGTTTTCACATCCCGGCCTGGCTCTCCTACTTCGTGTCCCTGTCCGAGGTCGCGGCGGCCTTCCTGCGCTGGAAGAAGACCGGCAACCGCGACGACCTGAAGAACTTCATGAACCAGTACAAGGCCGAGCCCTGGCGCGCCTACGAGGTGCAGCGCACCGAGGACGCCATCAAGGTCCTGGCCGACGATCGGCCCCGCGGCGTGGTGCCGGGCCCGGACGCCGACGGGCGGCCCCGCGTGGCCGCGCTGGTGGCGGGCGTGGACTCCCAGAAGCGCTATTTCCGGTACGTGATCCGCGCCCTTGGCTGGGGCGCGGATGAGGAGAGCTGGCTTGTGCAGGCTGGCAGCGTGCCGACCTTCGCGGCCCTGGAGCGGGTCCTGTTCGGCAACGCCTACCGCGACCGGGACGGCAACGAGCACCGCGTGCGCCTGGCCGTGCAGGACGCCATGGGCACGCGCACCAAGGAGGTCTACGCCTTCTGCGCCCGGCACCGTGGGCGGCTGTTCCCGTATCAGGGCAAGCGGACCCAGGCCACGCCCGTGCGCTACGCGCCGCAGGAGTTCTATCCGGGCACCAAGAACAGGATCCCCGGCGGCCTGGTGCTCTGGAAGGTGGACACGACCTTCTTCAAGAACGACCTGGCCGCCAAGCTCCAGATCGCTACCGACGATCCGGGGGCTTTCCACCTGCATGCGGGTGTCACGGACGAATACGCCCGGGAGATGACGGTGGAGTATTTCGACGACAAGAAGCTGTGCTGGCTCTGCCCCGAGGGCCGGGACAACCACTTCTGGGATTGCGAGGTCATGGCCCTGGTGGCGGCCTACGAGCTGGACGTGCGCAACTGGAAACGCCCGACCCCAAGGCCCCAGCTGGCCACTGCCGCCCCGCGCGGCATCGCCCCCGTTTCGCAACCTCTGCCCGGTTCCGGAGCCCGTCCGGACTGGTTCAATCAAAGGAGATGACCATGGACACGAACAAGGGACGCAAACTGAACTGGAAGCAGGCCTGCGAGATCCTGAACTGCTCCAAGAGCCACTTTTACAACCTGATCAACGAAGGCAAGATCCCGGCGTTTCGATGCGGGAAGGTTCGGGGGGTGTGGGTTATGAAAGAAGAAGTTGATAAATATTTATTCAAAATAGCAATGTGAGTAATATGGTCAATGCAAGAGGCGATCAATCATGCATCTCCTCTTGCATTGTTTGGCATTTTTGAATTATAAACTAAGGCAGTACGCTCGCTCTAATTAGTGCCATTGCAAAAGTAAAAGCATTAAGCGCAGCCATTGGTTGCTTATCGCTGGTTTTATTCTCTCCCCAATCGGTGATTGATTTTATAACAATCCATGGAATGTTTCTTCTGGAACAAGCATCTAGGATGCCTGCGCCTTCCATGTCGCCGCCAATCGCTTCTGGTTCAATTTCAAAAATTTTACGTTTGAAATTGGGGTCGTCAACTAACTTGTCTCCAGAAAGAAAGCCACCTGTGAAAATGGAATTTGATCCTTTGTGGTCAATCCTCAAAGAACGTGAAGCTTGAAGAAGCGCAGATGACGCGTCTGCCCTTTGTCCTCGGGGTGTAAATGCCTGTTCACCCTGTCGTCCTTTTTCGTAGCATCGTATCCACTCCGATACTAAAACATCGCCAATCTTTTGCTTTTCTTCGTCGGCTCCAAAGGCTAATCCGCAAGAAATTATATATGTAGGCGATAAGTCGTCTATTGCGTCCATAGTTGTCGCAAATGATCCAGATGGGCCACTGCTTCCCATTCCACTCCTGACCCATACTACTTCAAAATCACCAATAATTCCGAAAGATCTGTATGTGCCATGACTTTTTTTGATGATATTTGTGTGTAATCTATTTTCATTAGAGTATTTTTTTAAGGCGTCATCCTCTTTGTCTGTTGCGGTGCATATAAGTATAGTCTTTTGAGATTGTTTTTTTGCTGCTGATTGCTTCCTGTTTGTTTTTCCTATGGCAATTGTAAATTGTTTCTCAGGAAGAGATAAATTATCGCTGTCATCATTTGAAAGACGATAATTTTTTTCATTGACAACAATATGGTCAGTGAGACTCAGGAGTTTCTTGCTTTCAGAGTCGCTCTTGTCGCTTTGCTCATTTGCGAAAATGTATGTGCCAAATGGTTCATTAGCGATGTTGTATATTCTAGATATCTGCGACAATCTATAGAAAAAAAAGTTTTTAGCAATCTCTGTCGATTTTGAAAATCTTGTTATGGATTCATTTTTAGACAGCTGCCCAATTAATAGTATTTTGATTCTATATCCATTTTTGATGGAGTCGTCGATTGCAATTTTTGCCAATTTTGCGGGATCAAGAGAATTCCTTGATCCTGGCAATAAAATCCAAAACCCAGTTTGAAAAGGATTGTAATTATCAGGTAAGTAGTAAGGATCTTCTATTTTGAGTATGCTGATGCCGTTGCATATGGCTGTGTATAGTTGATGTGCGCTTTCTTCTGAATCAAAATATATCGCATGGGGGAGTGTCTGTTCTCCGTTTACATCTCCATATGCGTTGCATATTGCTGTTAACTGATCTAAAAGAGGCTTTGCTTCTTGTACGGCAAATATTGTTGCAAATTGACCTCCAAGCTTGCTGATTTTCCATGCTTCTCGTTCTTTATTTGTAAAATTATCTATGCTTTGTTTGCAATCATTTAAAAAAAATGGTTGTTTTGAGGGCTCAAATGCATGTTCTGCTTTGTCAATCCATTCTTTAACGTCTTTTACAGCAGATGTGAGAGATTTCTTTCTTAACTCGTTGTTTTTAACAGCCATGAAAACAATCCAAAGATCAATTAATCTCAGCGCTATATTTAAAAGAATAAGCTTTTGTCCGCATTCTGTTATATACTTCCATACATATGATCCCGAAAAATTATTAATTGGATATGCTGTAGGCCATAACTGGACCCACTCGTCGGCCATGGCTGTGTTTCCTGACTCGATCAAGTTTGTTTCAACTTGCCTTATGAGGCGTTCGACATTTGTAGCATGGGTCGAGTGACTAGTGTACCATTTGTGTTTCATCGCACCGCTATTGAGAGCAGTGAAAACATTATATTTATTTCTAAGCGTATTATGGGCTTCTTTAAATTTATTTTCTTTTGCAAGGATGCTTAGGTCTTTCCTAAGTGTCGTCCAATAAAATTGAAAAATTGCAATTTCACCACTCAGGGAGCGAAGCATGTGATCGGATTCAGTGCATGTGCCCAGCATGACAAGATCGTAATTATTGTCAAGGCCGCCTTCTGCAATTGCAGTTCCGATGCATCTTCCTATTTGTCTAGCTTTTGCATCTGATTTATTCCCAAGGGTAAGTTTAGGAGACTTAATAAGGCTGTAGAGTCTACCATTGCCAGTGTCTTGTTTAGATATGTAGCCTTTTTTTACCCAATAGCTGAGTAGCCATTGTTTGCGTCCGATATTACCTGCAATAAAAGGAGCCCCCATATTGCCTGAAGGATCGGTTGGGTAGCGCACAATGGGCACTGGCCCATGGAGATGTCCCATGATGCTTACGATACGAGTAGATTCCGGTACTGGCGTACTGAGCTTGATGCTTGTAAATAGGTTTGTTCTGATTCCTATCTGAATTACAAGTACTATAAGCTTGCTCAGCACTAGGCCCCACGTTGATTCGAATCCTGTTGCTTCGCTAAATGCCTTGAATGCTTCTATGAGGATTTTTTCCTCTGCTTCTCCAAGTATTGCGTCCTCTCCGTGCCTAAATGCTCTATAGCATTGACATTTTTTTTCAACTATGATTGGGACTGCAACTCCACTATCTATGAGTCTGTCTAGTGTGATGGAAGTGATGAGTTTTGGCTCAATCGAACCGTTTCCTGGTATACCTGAAAGTTCTAAAAAAGTGATGCCTTCTAGAAGTCTATTGGCGTGTGGACAACATTTGCCATCTTTTTCTTTTAAACCATTTTCTTTAATAAAATCGCGAGTTGGTAATTCTTTTTCTTTGTACATAATTTTAAATGGTTCTATTAAATTGGACACAATGGCATTTTCATCATCATTATAAAATTCTTTCTTGTAGGCTTCTTTAATTGTTCCTTTTCTGGTCTCTGCTACTTTATTAGGTGTTCTTGTGATGTATATTTTATTGTTGAGGTTTGCTGCGTTTTTGTATTCATTAAAAAAATTTTTCCCAAAAGACATTTCCATTAGGTCCTGTCTTATGCTAAGCGAAAATGTTTTGTTTACTGTGATTAAATGAGAAAAGTAGAAGTTAAGAAATCTATGAGCTATTATATAGTGCAAAAAACGATACTTTGATTTTGGTGACGTAAACTTAGTAAAGATTTTATTTTTATCCCAAATGTTTATAGCATTTAAAGCGTTTTCTATGTCATCGTTGCTTAAAGATGGAAGAATGACAATCGGCACAATTCGAATAGTATAAGAGCCTGTCTTATTATTTTTTTTGGCGTAGAGCCTGATTTTTGCGTGGTATGAGTGGTGGTCGTGAACATCGTGCAGATTCCAAAAATATTCTGCCGTATGCTTATTTGGTATTATGGTGAATATACATACATCGTTAGCTTTTTGATATTGCGATGAGCATTCGACGGCTGACCAGCCTAATAAGCTGATTGTATTGGAAAAGGCGTTTTCTTTGAGTTTAAATTTTTCGGTGTGTGGGAAATCTACGTCGTATGGCCGAGGGAGTATGGATATTGCTCTTACAATGTCATGACATTGACGCACGCAATCTGAGTCGCTCATTTTGAATACAGGTTCAATGATTCTTAAATCTTCCCACTCGTCTCCACCTGGAAGTAAATTTTGTCGTATTGCATCCACGTTGATCGCAAGAGAAAACGTATTGAAAGATTCACATCTTGCCTTTTTAATAATTTCTGTTGCTTTAAATAATGTTGTCCCTGTGAATATGCAATCATCTACTAATAAGATTTTTTTGTTCTCAATAAATTCAAGATCAGTATCTAATATTCTATCTGTTAAGGCTTCTCCTCGAACATTCCCGATTCCTAACTCTTGCAAGCAGTCAAAAAAACATGCTGCTTTGCGCGCCATAAAAATATAATAATCATATTCGGAATCCCATAATAATCTACAGAATGTAGAAATATTGTTCCGTGTATCTCCTTGGAAAGAGCTAAGGAACCTGTTAACCTCTGATTTGTCTTTCATATCATTGCTCATGAGTTGTTTGTGTGTAATATTTGTCACCCTATATGGCTTCGATTTGTGAACAAGTCAACCTAGTCTTCGAGAACTGAGGATATTAATTTAATTTTTTCGATCTGATTTGTTAACTCTTGCTATTGATTAAAGGTTTTGTTCGCTACCTCCACCACGTCCACGACATGATGCCCGACAGGTCCTATCCTGCCGGGCATGTCTGTTTGGACTTCCGAAGAACTCACCGCGCAGCTAACTGCCTGGAAGCAGGCGCTGCTCGCCGTATCCGGCGGCAAGGGCTACACCGTTGCTGGGCGGACGCTGACCCTCCAGGACGCGGCGGAGATCCGCGCGACCATCCAGTGGCTGGAGGCTGAGCTCCGTAAGCTGGACGGCACGCACGGTCCCGTGTTCGTGTCTGGGAGGGTGGCGCGGTGAGGTCTCTTGCCCGCGCAACCCGCGTCCGGCGTCTGGCCCTGGCCGCGCGCTCGGCCGGGGCCCCTCGCGTGTCCACCGTTTCGCGCGACGCAGGGGCGCACCGCGGCACACTCGTCAACTACCGCCCCCGGCGCATAACCCAATCCATGGAGCCCTACGAGCGGGCCACGGCCCAGACCCGGTCCGAGGATCTGGTGGCCAACGACTGGGCCGCCGCCTCGGTCGTGGACTCCATGACCGTGAACACCGTCGGCTCGGGGCTCAAGCCCCAGGCCCGCGTCAATGCCAAGCGCCTGGGCATCGCGCCCGAGGTCGCGCGCGAGCTGGGCGAGCAGATGGAATGGGTCTGGCGCGAGTGGAGCGCGGAGGCCCACGTCTCGGGCAAGCTGCATTTCGACGATCTCGTGTTCCTGGGCATGCGCTCCCTGCTTCGTTGTGGCGAGCTGCTCCATTTGCCGCTCATGCATGATGAGCCCGGGCGGCGTTTCTCACTCTGCCTGCAGGACGTGCATCCCGCGCGCCTCTGCACCCCGGTGGACCGCAGGCTCGACCCGCTCCTGCGCGACGGCGTGGAGCTTTCGCCCGTGGGGCGGCCCGTGGCCTACTGGATCGCCAGCCCGGCGCCATTGCCCGGCGCGGTGAACCTCGCCTATTCGCAGCTTGGCTCGGACAGCTTCGTGCGCGAGCCCGCGCGCGTGGGGCACCGCCCCGGCGTGTTCCACTGCTTCCGCGCCGAGGAGGACGAGCAGGTGCGCGGCGTGCCCAAGATCGCGCCGGGCATGAAGCTCTTCCGGCATCTGAACGACTCCCTGGACTACGAGCTCATGGCCCAGATCGTGGCCGCGAGCTTCCCGGTCTTCATCGGCGTGAACGACCCCCAGGCCGCCATGCGCGCTTTCCCCTTGGACGGGGAGGGCGAGGACGGCGAGCCCCAGCGCCGCTACCAGACCTTCGCCCCCGGCCAGGTCATGTACGGCAACCCAGGCGAGGAGCCAACGGTGCTGCAGAGCAACCGGCCGGGCGGCAACTTCATGCCCTTCGCCGAGCTGATCATGCGCGCCATGTCCGCCAGCGTGGGCATGCCCTACGAGGTCCTGGCCAAGGACTTCTCCAAGACCAACTATTCGTCCGCCCGCGCCGCGCTGCTGGAGGCTTGGCGCATCTTCCTGCTCTACCGCTCGTGGATCGTGCGCCACTACTGCCAGCCCATCTGGAACATGGTCCAGGAGGAGGCCTGGCTGCGCGGCATAGTCACGCTGCCCAAGGGCGCGCCGGATTTCTACGACGCGCTCCCCGCATACACCGCCGCCACCTGGATCGGCCCGGCCCGCGGCTACGTGGACCCGGTCAAGGAGATCACCTCCACGACCCAGGCCCTGGAGGCGCGCCTGACCACCTACGCCGACGTCATCGCCGAACGCGGCGGGGACGTGGAGGAGGTCTGGGAGCGGCGCGCGGCCGAGGAGGCCCGCCTGCGCGAGCTGGACGGCAACGGCAACACCCCGGAGGCCGCCGATGCATGAACTCATGGGCCAGCGCGTGTGGGCGCTGGCGCCCTCGGCAATCGAACAGGTCTGCGCCCTGGTCCGCCAGTCCCTGGCCGGGGCAGTTCCCTTTCCCCGGCGCGAGGCCGAATCCCGGCCGCAGTACGCCCTGAGCAGGGGCGTGGCCGTCATCGACGTGCGCGGGACCCTGTCCAAGCGCGGCGGCTGGTGGACCACCGGCTACGAGCAGATCCGCACGGCCATGGAGGCCGCCCTGGCGGACCCCGCGGCGCGCTCCATCCTGCTCAACGTGGACAGCCCCGGCGGCGCGGCCGACGGCGTGAAGGTCCTGGCGGACTGGATCGCGTCCGTGCGCGGGGTCAAGCCTCTGTGCGCCTATGCCGACGGCACGGCGCTGTCCGCCGCATACTGGCTGGCTGCGGCGACGGGCCGCGTGGTGGCGCCGCGTACGGCGGAGGTCGGCTCCGTGGGCGTGGTCATGCAGCACCTGGATTGGTCCCGGGCCAACGAACGCTCCGGCGTGGCCGTGACCTACGTGCATTCCGGCAGGTGGAAGGTCGCGGGCAACCCGGACTCGCCCCTCTCGGACGAGGACCAGGCCTACCTGCAGGAGCAGTGCGACACCCTCTACGCCCTTTTCACCGAGGACGTGTCCCGGCACATGGGGCTCGACCCGGCCGCCGCCGCGCAGTGGGCGGACGGGCAGGTCTTCTTCGCGGACAGGGCCCTGGAGTTGGGCCTCGTGAGCGCCGTCACCCCCGGGCGCGAGGAACTCATCGAACAATTATCCAAGGAGGCATCCCCCATGAACAGACAGGAATTGGAAGACCGGCATCCGGAGATCCTCACCGAAGTGCAGGCCGAGGCCCGGACGTCCGGCGAGGCCGAAGGGCGCAAGGCCGCCCTTGCCGAGGCCGGGGCCATCGTCCGGGCCGTGGCTGGCGACGAGACGGCGGAGCGGTTCCAGGCCCTGGCCGGGGCCGGAGTCACCGCCGCGCAGCTGGAGGCCCTGGCCCCGCTGCTGGCCGCCCAGGGCCCCGAAGCACCGGCCGGGGACGCGGACGCGGCCTCGCGCGAGCGGATCCTTTCGGCCCTGCAGGCCGGTTCCCCCGCGCCAGTGCACCACGCCGGGCAGCCCCGGCCCGAGACCCCGGAAACCAAGCGCGCCGCCAGCGCGCAGCGCATGAAGGACATCCCCAGGAGGTAGGTCATGCAGGTGAAGAGCTATCAGGCCCCCAATTTCGTGGGCGGCCATCCCCCGGTCATGCGCCGCCAAGTGCTCGCGTCCACGGGCGCGGAGCTTGAGCTGGCGGCGGGCGTCGTGCTCGGCGTCGTGTCGGCGACGGACAAGGCCGTCGTCCTGGCCCCCGCGGCCGAGGACGGAAGCCAGCAGGCCGCCGCCATCCTGGTGGAGGACGTCACCGTGCCCGCCGCGGGCGACGCGGTGGCCAACGTCTACGTGCATGGTGAGTTCCGCCGTGCGGGCCTCGGGTGGCCCGCTGGCGCGACCACGGAGCAGGTGGACGCCGCAGTGAAGGAACTGGCCGCGAGCGGCCTGTACGTGAAGTAGCAAGGAGACGACGACATGCCCCAGAACATGCCCCATCAGTTCGAGGCCCGCACGCTGACCGAGGTCATCCAGGCCCGGCCCCCGCTTCCCGGACTGTTCAAGGAGTTGTTTTTCCGCACCCGCAACGAGTTGCCCACCAAGTACGCCGAGCTGGAGGTGCTGGTGCGCGGGCGCTCCCTGGTGCCCTTCGTGACGGACTACGAGGGCGGCACGCTCTCGCCCAAGACCCGGCGCGAGTTGCGCACGGTGAAGACCCCGCGCATGAACCCCATCGAACGCTTCTCCGCGCCCGAGCTGGTGGACGCCACGCGCCCGGGCCAGGGCGTCTACCGCAACACGCCCGAGGACCTGGACGCCGCCATCGAGGAGGCCGTGGTCCGCGACCTGGACGGCATCAAGGACGACGTGGAGCTGACCATCGAATACATGTGCGCCCAGGCCGTCACCGGATCCCTGGTGGTGGTGCAGGACGGGCAGAAGGCCCTGGACATCGACTTCCTCATGCCAGGCGAGCACAAGGTCGCGCTCGGCGACGGCCTGCGCTGGAACCAGGAGGGCGGAGACCCCGAGGCCAACCTCGAGGACTGGGCCGCGCTGATTACCGCCGCCGCGGGCGTGGGCGCGGACCATTGCGTCATGGGCCTCAACGCTTGGAGGGCGTTCAAGAACAACGCCATGATCAAGGACGACCTGGACCGCCGCCGCATCGAGATCGGCACGCTCTCGCCCGACGTGAACAAGCTCAGGAAGGGCGAGTTCAACGGCCTGGATATCTGGGCCTATGGCGGGGAGTACGAGGACGCCGACGGCAGCGTCCAGCACATGCTCCATCCCGACTACATCGTGCTCGGCTCCTCGTCCGCGCGCTGCAGCATCGAGTTCGGCGTGCCCGAGGATCTGCGCAACCAGGGCCGACCCAACCAGTTCTTCGCCAAGGCCTGGGAGGAGGAGAACCCCTCCGCCTACTGGATCGGCGTGGAGTCGCGGCCCCTTCCGTTCCCCAAGCAGCCCGGGGCGTTCGTCTACGCCAAGGTCGTCTAGGAGGTTCCCATGGCTTCGAAGAAGACCCGGCTGGTGCTCTCCGTCAGCTACCACGGCAGAGACGGCGTGATCCCCGCGGGGCAGGAGGTGGAGCTTTCCGCCGCCGAGGCCCGCGAATTCCTGGCTCAGGGCCTGGGCCGCGAGCCCGGTTCCGGCCTGCCGCCCGCGCCCGTGACCGTGTCCGGTGCGGAGGCCGAAGCCCTGCGCGGGCGCGTGACCGCCCTGGAGGCGGAGCTGGTCGCCACGCGGGCCGATTGCGAGACCCGCCTGGCCGAGGCCCGGGACTACGCCCTGGGGCTGGAGGACCGGCTGCGCGAGGCCGGTCTGCTGGAGGAACCGAAGCAGGACGCCGGAAAGTAGCCCGGCGGGGAAGGCGAGCTTCATGACCCTGACTCCCCTGGAAACCCTTCTCGGCGGCGCGCTGGTTTCGTTCATCACGGGCGTGTCCGTGCGCCTGTTCATGGGCGGGGCCTTCGTGACCCGCCAGCAGTGCAGGTTGAACCACGAGCAGGACTGCCGCAACAACGGCAGCGTGCAACGCAAGCTGGACATCCAGTTCCGCATGCTGCGGGCGCTGATCATCCATTCGGACCTGCCCGTGGAGAAGAAGGAGGAGATCTTGAACGAGCGGGGGGACGGGCTGTGAGGGCCGTCACGCTGACGCGGCTGGCCACGGGCGAGCAGGGCACCTTCGGCCTCCTGGAGGCCGGGGAGCTCTCTCTGCACACGGCGGAGCTGCCCGAGCGCGGCAATCGGTGCAACGTTTCCTGCATCCCTGCGGGGGAATATCCCTGCCGCGTGGTGCGGTCTCCTCGCTTCGGCCGGGTCTATCACGTGCTGGACGTGCCCGGGCGCAGCGGGGTCCTGATCCACGGCGGCAATCTGGCCGGGGACGAGGAGCGGGGATGGCTCACGCATTCCCACGGCTGCATCCTGCCCGGCCTGCGTTCCGGTCGCCTGGGCGACCAATTGGCCGTGCTCTGTTCCCGCCCGGCCCTGGGGCGGCTCATGGCCGCCCTGGACGGGGCTCCCTTCAACCTGATCATCACGGAGGCTTTCCGTCATGCTTGAGTTCCTGCTGTCCATCGTCTCCGGCGGGGCCACGGGGCTGCTCGGCTCGCTGCTCAAGGGCGTGGGCGATTGGTTCCGCCGCCGCCAGGAGATGGCCCACGAGCGCGAGATGCGCAAGCTGGACATGGAGATGATGGACAAGGAGTGGGAATACCGCGACCGGGCCGCAGAGCGCGAGGGCGAGGTGCGCCTGCAGGAGTCCGCCGACGCCTTGCAGGCTGCGTCCTACGAACACGACCGGGCGACCTATTCCAGCGGCTTCAAGGTCCGGCTGACCTTCAACCGCGTCATGCTCGTGCTGGTGGACGTGGTGCGCGGGCTGACCCGCCCGGCGCTGACGGCCTTTATGCTCTGGCTGGTCTGGGACACCCGCTGTGAGGTTCACGCCGCCCTGCAGGCCGCGGGCCTGGAGCGCATCGACGTGGCCGCGGCCATGGACCTGCAGAAGCGCATCGTCTGCACCATCCTCTACCTGGGGACCTTGTGCGTGACCTGGTGGTTCGGCGACCGGGGCAGGGGAGGCTCGAAATGACCCTGCTGCCCTCGGACACCGTGGACTTCTTCTTCCAGGGGCTCGACTCCGTGGAGGCGACTGCAACCCTGCCCGACGGGACCGAGCGCGCCTTCAGCGCCTATTTCGACGCCCCCTACGCGGAGCACGGCCTGGGCGACGGCTTCAGCCTCGAGAGCGCCGCCTATCTGTTGACCTGCAAGGCCCGGGACGCCGCAGGCTTCAGGCGCGACGAGACCGTCGTGGAGGTGGGCGGCAGGTCCTTCGTGGTCGCGGCCGTGCGTCCCGACGGCGCGGGCCTGGCCGAGGTGGATCTCGTGGATCCCGACGAGGTCACGGAGGTCTCCTTCTGATGGCCACCGCCTATCTGGACACGAATCTGGGCGAGCTCGAGCGCATCGCGCGCGACTTGGCCGCCACCAAGGCCCAGGTCTCGGCAGCGGCCCGTCGGGCCGTCTCCAAGCTGGCGCGCTGGATCAAGTCTGTGTCCCTGCGCGAGGCCGCCCGCGACACCGGCATCAAGCGCAAGGTCCTCAAGAACCGGCTGCTCATCGGCGTGCGCGGCACGCAGTACACGGCCCGCGTCTGGTACGGCCTGAACGCCGTGCCCCTGTCCGCCCTGGGGCCGAGGCAGACGGCCACGGGCGTTGTGGCCGGGCCCGAACAGCGGCGTCACGCATTCATCGTGGAGCGGGGCGGGGGCAGGCAGGTCTACCGCCGCGCGCTCCGCGACCGGCGTCTGCCCCTGGCGGTTCAGTACAAGAGCATCGAGGACGAGTTCCGGCGCATCCTGCTGGTGGACGTGAACCCGAAGTTCCGGGAGATGTTCGCGCGCTATTTCGAGCAGGAGCTGCGCTGGGAGACCGTGCGGGGGAAGGACCGATGATCGCCCAGGCTCACGACGGGATCCTGGCCGCCCTGCGCGGGGGCCTGCCCGGCCTGCGGGACGTGCTGGACTACGGCGTGACCGAGCAGCTTGCCACGCCCGCCGCAGTGCTGCGTCTGGCCGGCATGGAGCCCGACGACGCCCCCGAGGACGGCTCGGGGCGTCTGGACGTGCGCTGCCGCTGGGAAGTGTTTCTGGTCCTGGCCTCGCGCACCCCGGGCGTGGAGCGCAGGCTGCGTGCATTGGCCGCCGCGGCCGCCGTGCTGCTGCACGGGAACCGTTTCGGCCTTGCGGCCCCGCCCGCGCGGTTAGTGCTGGCCGAGGCCAACGAATTCGAGCCGAGCTGGAAGGGGGCGCAGAGCTGGCGTGTGGAGTTCGAGCAGGTGCTGCACCTGGGCGAATTCGTCTGGGACGCCGAGGGCGTCGTGCCGCAGACTGTCCTGGCCTCGCACTCGCCCCTCGTGGGCTCGGAGCATGAACAGGAATACGAGGAGATTTCCAATGGAGTTTGAGTTTTCGGACCTGGAGCGCCGCCTGGCCCTGTTGATCCGCTACGGCACGGTGCAGGAGGCGGACTACGCCGCCGCGCGCGTGCGCGTGGCCATGGGCGGGGCCGTGTCCCACTGGCTGCCGTGGATCACCCTGCGCGCCGGTGGCGACCGCTCCTGGTGGGCCCCCGAGCCGGGCGAGCAGGTCCTCGTGCTGTCGCCCTCGGGCGAGACCGCCCAGGGCGTGGTCCTGGGCAGCATCTTCCGGGCCGCTCATCCTGCGCCTGCGGCCTCCCCGGACGTGGACCGCCGCGTCTACGCCGACGGGGCCGTGATGGAGTACGACCGCGAGGCCCACCGCCTACACGCCCTGATCCCCGGCGACGTAATCCTGGAGGCGTCCAAGGGTGTGAACGTGAAGGCCGGGGGCAGCGTCATAGTGACCGCCGGGGCCAGCGCGGAGATAACCGCGCCGCGCATCGTGCTCAGCGGGGAGATTTTCCTCGACGGCCCCCTGACCCAGGGAGGCGGAGCGGGGGGCGGCGACGCCGTGCTCAACGGCGCGTTGCACGTCGTCCGCGACGTGACCACGGACGCCGACGTGCGCGCTGCGGTTTCCCTGAACGGGCACGTGCACGTCTGCGAACAGTGCGGGCAGACCGGAGGGCCCAGGTGATGCTGGGCATGGATTCCCAGAGCGGCGCGCCCCTCTCCGGCCTCGCGCATGTCCGGCAGTCCGTGTCCGACATCCTTTCCACCCCCGTGGGCAGCCGCGTCATGCGCCGCGACTACGGCTCGCGTCTGCCGGATCTGCTGGACGCGCCCGTGTCGCCGGAGCTGGTGGTGGAGGTCTACGCCGAGACTGCCGCGGCCCTGGCCCGCTGGGAGCCCCGGTTCAAGCTCTCCAGCGTACGCCTGGCCGAGGCCGAGGCGGGGCACATGGTCCTGGACCTCACCGGGGAATACCTGGTGGACGGTAAAACCGTGGCCCTGGAGGGCGTTGTCGTATGAGCGGCGGATACTCGGCCATCGATCTCGCCCGGCTGCCCGCGCCCGACGTTGTGGAGGCCCTGGATTTCGAGACCGTGCTCGCGGAGTTGACCACGGACGCGACGGCCCGCTGGCCCGAGTTCGACGCCCTGCTGGAGTCGGACCCGGCCATGAAGCTGCTGGAGGTCGCGGCCTACCGCGAGGTGCTTCTGCGCCAGCGCGTCAACGATGCGGCCCGGGCCTGCATGCTGGCCTACGCCGGGGGCGCGGACTTGGACAACCTGGCCGCGCTGCTGGGCGTGGCGCGCAACCTCGTCGACCCCGGCGACGCCGAGGCCTCCCCCCCGGTGGCGCCGACCTACGAGGCCGACGCCAGCCTGCGCCGCCGAGTGCCCCTGTCCCTGGAGGGACTGTCCACGGCCGGGCCGTCCGGGGCCTACATCTTTCATTCCTTGAGCGTCGCCGGGGTCAAGGACGCGGCCGTGTCCAGCCCGGCCCCCGGACAGGTCCGCGTGGCCGTCCTGGGGCTCGATGGCGACGGCGCGCCCGGCCAGGAACTGCTGGATGCCGTGGCCGCCGTGCTCGGCGCCGACGACGTGCGTCCCCTCACCGACCAGATGGAGGTCTGCGCGGCGGGGATCGTTCCCTACGCCGTGGAGGCCGTCGTCCACGTCTACAGCGGGCCGGATCCCGCGGTGGTCCTGGAGGCCGCCCGGGCCGAGGCCCTGGGCGTGGCCGACGACGGACACCGCCTGGGGCGGTCCATGCCTCTTTCCGCCCTGTACGCGGCTCTGCATCGCGAGGGCGTGCAGCGCGTGGAGCTGGCCAGTCCCGCAGGAGACGTGGCCGTGGGGGCGGACCAGGCCCCCTGGTGCACCGGCGTCACCCTGATCCTGGGGGGCGTGGTCGATGGCTGATCTGCTACCCCCCAATGCCAGCGCTGCCGAGCGGGCCCTGGCCGAGGCCCTGGCCCGGCTCTCCGAGGTGCCCGCGCCTCTGGCCCGCCTCTGGGATCCGGAGACCTGCCCCGATGCGCTTCTGCCCTGGCTTGCCTGGGCCATGAGCGTGGACCAGTGGGAGCCGGACTGGACCGAGGCGCAGCGCCGCGAGGTGGTGCGCCGGGCCGTGGCCGTGCACAAGGTCAAGGGCACGCGGGGCGCGCTGCAGCGTTCCCTGAACGCCCTGGGCTACACCGTGGGCATCCGGGAGTGGTGGCAGGAGAATCCGTCCGGGGAGCCGTTCACCTTCTCCCTGGAGATCGAGATCGACGACCGGGGCATCGACGAGGACCTGTATGCGCAGCTGCGGGCCACGGCCCGGGCCGCCAAGAACGTGCGTTCGCATCTGGCCGGTCTGGTGGCCGTGAGCCGCGTTCCGGGAACCTGGAGCGTGGGTTGCGGCGCGCTCACCGGTTCGGACCTGTACGTGGAGCCCTGGCAGCCGGGCGAGGTCCCGGGAGGGGACACGTCCCTGCGCTGCGGGGCCGCCTTCGTCCAGTACCAGCTCGTAACCGTCAACCCCCTTGGAGGGTAGCATATGGCCGGGAATTTCTACGGCGTGGTCACGCGCACGGGGCACGGGCTGATAACCGCGGCCCTGGCGTCGGGAACCCGGGTCAACCTGACCCATATCGCCCTGGGCGACGGGGGCGGCGCAGCCGTCGCGCCCAGCGAGGAGATGCAGGCCCTGGTCAACGAGGTGCACCGCGCTCCCATCAATACCCTGGCCCAGGACCCGGCCAACGCGGCCCTGATTTGGGCCGAGGTGGTCCTGCCCGCCAACGTGGGTGGCTGGTACATCCGCGAGGCGGGCATCCTGGACGAGGAGGGCAACCTCGTGGCCGTGGCCGGAACGCCGGAGAGCTATAAGCCCGCCTTGGCCGAGGGTTCGGGCAGCGAGTTCGTTCTCAGGCTGCCCCTGGTGCTGACCAACACCGAGTCGGTCATCCTGAAGATTGATCCCACCGTGGTGCTGGCTTCGCGTGAACACGTGGCCGTGGCCGTGGCCGAGCACAACGCCGCCGCTGACGCCCATGCGGATATCCGGGCCGAGGCTCAGGCGGGCAGCGATCATGCCGACCGAAGGGACAACCCCCACGTCGTGACGGCGGTCCAGGTCGAGGCGGTGCCTCTGTCGGGGAAAGCGGACCTTACAGGCGGTTATAGCATGGCCCCGTTGGATCTAGGGATCAACATAGATGGCACGGTGGTCATTGCCCTGGACGAGCGCAACCACCAAAAGATTACTGTGGACAACGCCAGTGCAGTGTTCGCCGATCCCGCAGACCTGTCCCACTGGCCGGGCGGCGAGGTGCGGCTGTGGCTGACCATGGCGGAAGGATCCGCAATCGTCGGCAAAGGAAGCCATATTGAAGAGCTGTGGGGGTCGTTTGCGCTTCTTCGGGCGGGATCGACATACTTGGTCCATTTGCTCGGCCGGGGCGATGGCTTGGTGTTCGCCTATATCGACGAGGTGGCGTGATGCCTGGCCCGTTTCTCCCCGCATTGCCCCCTCGTAGGGCCGTATCAGTAATTATTGACACGAATCAGTTTGATCTCGGCCTCCTGGCATGGCTGACAGCCAATACTCCATGGTCCGGCGAAGGCCCGGCTACGATCCTGGTCACCATCGCGCCGGGGGTGGTGGTGGGGGCGACTTCGACATCCTCTCCGGCTCTGACTTGGAGCGGTGCTCCGGCTGGAACGCAGCTAACTTTGGTGGTCTCAGCCAACGCGGTAGTGGCAGGCAGAGGTGCCGATAGTGCGGGTACCTATGGCGGACTGAATGCCCCGATGCCAGGCTACCCAGGTGGTCCTGCTCTGTTCGTTGATTCTCCTCTGTCGGTCGATAATCGAGGGATTATCGGCGGCGGCGGCGGTGGCGGCGCGACGGGAACCGACTACGTCGGTAATGCATGCAGCGGAGCTGGCGGGGCTGGGGCTGGATGCGTAGCAGGGCAAGGTGTCTGGACGGGGATAGAAACGACCCCCAACGCGGCGCTCCTTTCGGGGGCCAGGGGAGCCTATGCATCTAGCGCCGGGGGGTACACCGCAGGCGGAGTAGGAGGAGATCTTGGCCAGGATGGCGAAGCGGCGGACGGCCAGCCCGGTGGATCGGCGGGCAAAGCCATCATCGGCATGGACAACGTGACTTGGATTACCACTGGGGACCTGCGTGGTCCTACGGAGTAGGAGGTATCTATTGAAAACGATAGGGTATTTTTATCCTGACGGCAGTGAACACCCCGCTTTGCCGAGTACCGTGGGCGTGGAGGATGTGGACTACTACACAGTCCATATGTCTACGGAAGCCCTCTACGCCCAGAACTACAAATGCATCATGGACGTTACCGACGTTCCCGAAGGGAAGCAGCGCGGGAAGGTTTTCCACGATTCGGATACCGGGACATGCATCGAGCGAACGTACGAATTGGAGGATATCCCCGGGCGGTTCCAGGTCTGGGACGGCGACGCCGGGGCCTGGACGCTGGACCGAGATGCCGCTGCCGGGGCTGCCCGCTCGGAGCGCAACAGGCGTCTGACCGGGTGCGACTGGACCCAGGTTGCGGACAGCCCGCTGGCCGAGGAGGAACGCGAAGCCTGGGCCGCCTACCGCCAGACTCTGCGCGACCTGCCCGCGCAGCCCGGATTTCCTGAAACCATCAACTGGCCAGCAGAGCCCGCACAGGAGGCGTAAGCAATGCCCGAACAATATCTGCACGGCATCGAGGTCCTGGAGATCGACGACGGGACCCGGCCCATACAGACGGTCAAGTCCAGCGTCATCGGCCTCATCGGCACGGCTCCGGACGCCGACGCGGACGCGTTCCCCCCGGATCAGCCCGTGCTCATCACGGGCAGTCCGCGCCAGGCCACGGCCCTGGGCGCGGCCGGAACCCTCAAGCAGGCCCTGGACGGGATCTTCGACCAGTGCGGGGCCATGGTGGTGGTCATTCGTGTCCAGGAGGGCGCGGACGAGGCCGCCACGCTTTCCAACCTCGTGGGCGACGCCGCAGCCATGACCGGCGTCCACGGCTTCCTGGCCGCCGAGTCCGAGGTCAACGCCACCCCGCGCATCCTCTGCGCGCCGGGCTTCACCCACCAACGGCCGGACGGAGCCGCGAACCCAGTGGTCTCCGAGCTCTCGGGCATCGCCTCGCGCCTGCGGGCCGTGATCATCGTCGACGGGCCGAACGGGACCATGCAGGACGCCGTGATCTACCGCAAGGACTGGGGCAGCGACCGCATCTTCGTGGTGGACCCCTGGGCCAAGGTCTGGAATACGGCCGCAGACGTGGTGGTGGCCCGGCCCGCCTCCGGGCGCGTGTCCGGGATGATCTCCGGCCGGGACAACGAGCGGGGCTTCTGGTGGAGCCCGTCCAACCAGACCATGAACGGCATCGTGGGCGTGTCCCGGCCCGTGGATTTCAGCCTGTCCGACGTGAACAGTCAGGCGAATTTCCTGAACGAGAACGAGGTCGCCACCATCATCCACCGTGACGGCTACCGTCTGTGGGGCAACCGGACCACGGCCAGCGACCCGCTGTTCGCGTTCCTGTCCGTGCGCCGCACCTGCGACATGGTCTACGAGTCCATCGAGGAGGCTCTGCTCTGGGCCATGGACCGGCCCATGTCCGCCAACCTCATCCACGACGTGCAGGAGAGCGTGGCCGCCTACCTGCGGCATCTCACGGCCCAGGGCGCGCTCCTCGGCGGAACCTGCTGGCTGGACGAGGAGCTGAACACCAAGGAGCTGCTTATGGCCGGGAAGCTGTATCTGGACTTCGATCTCGAGCCGCCCGCGCCCCTGGAGCATCTGACGTTCCGGGCCCACCGCGAGAACGGCTACTACGAGGAACTCGTCAGCCGCGTGCAGAGCGCGCAATAGGAGGAACGCATGGCCGCCGACAACATCCTGAGGGAATGGGCCCTGTTCGTGGACGGGCGCGGATACGTGGGCAACGCGGAACAGCTCAAGCTGCCCGAGCTGACCCTCAAGACCGAGGAGTTCCGCGCCGCGGGCATGGACGCGCCCATCTCCCTGGACATGGGCATGGAGAAGCTTTCCACCTCGTTCACCCTGACCAAGAAGTGCGCCGACCTGCTGAAGCTCTTCGGCGGCAAGGAGGGCAGCGAGATCCCCGTCACCGCGCGCGGCGGGCTGGAGTCCTCCGACGGCACGGTGACGCCCGTGGTCGTGTCCATGCGCGGGCGCATCGTGAGCGTCAAACCCGGCGAATGGAAGGCGGGCGAGAAGCCCACGGACGAATATACCGTGGACCTCGTCTACTACAAATACGAGCAGGACGGCGACGTGCTGCACGAGATCGACGTCCTGGGCATGAAGCGGATCATCGGCGGCACGGACCGCCTGGAGGAACACCGCAGGGCCTGCGGCATCTAAGGAGGCATCATGAACGCGGAGACCATCACTTTGGAATATCCGGTCCGGCATCAGGGCCACGAGTACGGGCAGATCACCATGCGCAGGCCGCGAGTGGGCGACATGCTCGCGGCGGACAAGCAGGGCGGCAGCGACATGGAGCGGGAGCTGGCCATGTTCGCCAGCCTGTGCGAGGTCGCGCCCGACGTGCTGCGCGAGTTGGACATGAAGGACTATCGCAAGCTGCAGGTGGCCTATACGGGTTTTTTATCCTGAAGGAGGACGACGCCCGGCGCGGCGTGCTGGCCCTGGCCTGGTACACGGGCTGGAGTCGCGCCGAGATCCTGTCCCTGGAGGTGGAGGAGTTCCTCGCCTGGCTCTCGCACCTTCCCAAAACCAGGAGCACCTAGATGTCCCAACAGAACTTCTCCGCCGTGGTCCGGTTCAAGGCCGTGGTGGGCGATTCGTTCTCCTCGGCCGCCCGGGCCGTGCGCGGCGACCTCTCCGGCGTGGCCGAGGGCTATCGCGACATCCGCGCCCGGCAGGACAAGCTGCACGAGTTCGCGGGCTTCGACATGCGGGGCCTGTCCCGCGCCCGGCGCGAGATGCTGGACGCCCGGCAGGAGGCCGCGCGTCTGGAGCGCCAGATGGCCGAGACTGCCAACCCCGCCAGGAAGCTGCAGGACGAGTTCGAACGCGCCCGGCGCAAGGCGGACAAGACCGCGCAGGCCTACAACAGCCAGCGCGGCCGCCTGGTCATACTGAACCACGAGTTGAAGAAGGCCGGGGTCAACACCCGCGATCTGGAAGGGGAGTTCGACCGTCTGGGGCGGGAAGCCGCCTCGGCCGAGCGCAGGCTCAAGGCCATGCAGGGCGTGCTGGATGCTGGCGTGGGCGGAGCCTTCCGCAACATGGCCGGGGCCGCCACGCGCTACGCCGCGGTCGTGGGCGGCTCCGTCGGCGCGGTGGGCGCGGCCGTGACCATGAGCAACAGGCTTACGGCCCAGCAGGACGCCCTGGCCCAGGCCCTGGGCGTATCCTCCGAGGGCTTCGCGGCCTGGGGCGGCATCGCCCGGGAGATGGGCTTCGAGGCCGACAACGTCGGCGATCTCATGGAGGAACTGAACAACAAGCTCGGCGAGTCCGCCGGGCTGGCGGAGATAACCCCCGTCACCGAAAGCCTCCAGATTCTCGGGCTGACCTTCGAGGAACTGCGCGACCTGAAGCCGGAGGAACAGTTCCGCCGAGTGGCCGAGGCCGTGAAAGGGCTGGACGACCATGCCCAAGCCGTGTCCGCGGCGGACATCCTCATGGGCGGCGAGGCGAACAAGTTCTTCGGCTACCTGCGCAGCCGCAAGGAGGGCGTGGACGAGCTCCTGGCCCGGCAGAAGCGTCTGAATGTGCTCTCTGAGGAGGGGCGCGCCGGGGCGCAGGCCTACAACACGGCCTTCTCCCGGTTTTCCACCGTGGTGGCGTCCGCCGCGCAGGAGGTCTCCGGCCTCGTGGGCGGGGCGCTGGCCCCGGTGGTGGAGGAGTGGGGGCCGAAGCTGGCGGACTGGATCCGCGAGAACCGGGACGGCTTCGCCCGGATCGGCGACACCGTGCGCGGGCTGGTGCCGTCCGTCGTGTCCTTCGGCAGGGGGCTGGTCACCGTGTTCCGGAGCGTGGGCGCGGTGGTCTCCTGGGTTGCGGCGGCCGTGGGCGGCTTCGACAACCTGGCCGTCGCCCTCGGCGTGGTCCTGGGCGGGAAGGTCGCCCTGGGCGCGTTCCAGTTCGGCAGGGCCCTGTACGCGGCGGGCACGGCCGTCTGGCCGCTGGTGTCGGCCGGGCTGCCCGGGCTGGCCGCGGGCATCAAGGCCGTTGCCGTGGCCTTCGCCTCCAACCCCATCGGCCTGGTCATCACCGGCATCACCCTGGCCGTGGTGCGTCTGATCACCATCTGGGACGACCTCAAGAAATCCTTTGCCGAGGGCGGGTTCCTGGGAGCCGTGGGGCGGTTCTTCAATGTCTTCGGCGACGACGATTCATCGCCCGCAGCGTCCGGCGGGGGCGGGATGGGCACGGCTGTCCCGGCCGTGGCCGGTGGTCCGTCCATCCCCGACCTGCCCGTGGCCGCGTCCAGCGGCGGGGCCCAGGTCTCGCAGTCCGTCGGCAACATCAACGTCTATGCCGCGCCCGGCCAGTCCGCCGACGAGGTGGCCCGCGAGGTCATGCGCAGGCTGGACGACCGCGCGCGCGAGGCCAAGCGCGGCACGCTCTACGACTAGACCATGCAGAAGATCATGATGCGACTCGGGAAGTATGCGTTCTCCCTGGACGGCGCCGCGTATTCGCGCCTGGAGCGCTCCACGGCTTACCGCTGGGCAGTGCAGGAGCGCCATGGCCGCGAGGCCGCGTTGCAGTTCCTGGGCCCGGGCGAGGACACCCTGTCCCTGCCCGGGGTGGTCTATCCGCATTTCCGCGGAGGCCTGGGCCAGGTGGACGACATGCGGGCCATGGCGGCCGCAGGGGAGCCGCTCCTGCTCGTCGACGGCCTGGGGAAGATCCACGGCCAGTGGGTGGTGACGAGCGTGGCCGAGACCCGCGAAGTGTTCTTCGCGGACGGCACGCCGCGCCGGATCGAGTTCACCCTCGGGCTGCGCTACTACGGGGAGGCCTGAGCCATGGCGCGCTATCTGACCAGGGACGGCGACATGCTGGACGCCGTGTGCATGGAACACTACGGCCGCACCACGGGCGTCGTGGAGGCAGTGCTGGAGGCGAATCCCGGCCTTGCGGACCTGGGGCCCGTGCTGGACGCCGGAACCGTGCTGATCCTGCCCGAGCTGTCCGACCCGGAGCCCGAGCAGGGGCTCAGCCTCTGGGACTGATCCATGCCGCAGAAGCCCCACCGGCCCGCCTTCCGCATCGTGGCCAACGGCGATGACATCACCGCCGCCATCCGCGAACGGTTCGTCTCCCTTTCCATCACGGACGAGGCCGGGATGCAGTCCGACGCTCTGTCCCTGACCCTGGCGGACACACCTCCGCACATCTTTCTGCCGTCCACGGGTGCGGAGCTACGCGTCTGGCTGGGGTACGAGCCCACTGTGCGCTACATGGGGCTTTTCGTGGTGGACGGCATCACCCTGGCCGGGCCGCCGGACTCCATGAAGATCACGGCGCGGGGAGCGCCTTTCGAGAAGAGCGGTTCCTACAGCGAGCTGCAGACCCGGCGCACGCGTTCCTGGCCGCCGGGCACGGCGGGCGCGCTGGTGCGGACCCTGGCCGCCGAGCACGGGCTGAGCCCGGCCATATCGGAGGAATTGGCCAGCCGGAGCCTGCAGCACCTGGATCAGGTGGACGAGAGCGACATCAACCTGCTGACCCGCGTGGCCTCGGACATGGGCGCCGTGGCCAAGGTGGGCGGCGGGTCGCTGGTCTTCGTGAAGCGGGGCGAGGGCAAGACCGCCAGCGGCAAAAGCCTGCCGACCATCACCCTGACGCCCGGGGACGTGACGAGCTGGTCCGTGAGCATCTCCGGGCGCGTAAACTACCGCCGCGTGGTGGCCTCCTGGCGCGACGTGGCTGCCGCCCAGGACGTGGAGGAGAGCGCGGGCGAGGGGGATCCTGTCTTCCGTATCCGCCACGCCTTCCCCTCGCAGGAGGCCGCACAGCAGGCCGCCCGGGCCAAACTGGCCGAATTCCAGCGCGGCAAGCGGAAGTTGTCCCTGAGCCTGCCCGGCGATCCGGGCCTATGCGTAGAGGGCCGCGTTGAGTTGGTGGGCTTCCGCAAGGGAGTGAGCGGAACGTGGACAGTCAGCCGGGCAGAGCACCGGCTGGACGGGCGAGGGTATGGAACCGATGTTGACGGAGAGGAGTAACTTGGCTGTCAAAGTTGCTCCCCTTTTTTAACAAGCAAACGAAGGTTGCTATGTGTCTTCTGCTTGTGCTTATTGGTCAATTTCTGGCAACGCAACAGTCCATATCTTTTTCAGAGGAAGTTCTGATTTTATATCTTCATTCAACTTGTCGTAGGCTTTGAATAATTCCTGAAGAATGTTTTGGGAATCCCAAAGGCGGACGTTGAAAAATTGGGTTCGTTCTTCGGCGTTGTAGGTTTGCTTGAAGCCTCCCCACGAGACGAGGAGACCACGAGTCGCCCCTACTTGGTGCATTGCTCCTATCAGTTGATCAAGGACTGGGCGGTCAAGAGGGGTATCTGATGACTTGACCTGGACGCAGATGCGGGGTTCGTCGAAGCCGAGGGGGCCTGCGGCAGCGAGGATATCTATGCCTTTGTCGGGCCCTGCTGGGCTGCGGTAGGTCTTGAAGCCCTGGGCGATGAGGATTGCTTCTACCAACCTGGTCAGGTCGTGGCCCCTGAATTTTTGGCTGATGAGGGCTGCGATGCTGTCGTTGGCAAATTGTTCCAGGTCGCGCGCTTGGATGTCGCTTTCGTCGTTGCCGTTGGAGGAGGGCAGGAGGATGCCCGAATCCGGCGCCCCACCGGATTCGACGATCCTTTTGATGCGTTCTTCAGCGTTGTTCCTGGAGATCTTGCAAATTGTGGAGAATGCCCCCAGGGAATAGAGGATGTCTTGCGGGAAGGAGGTCCGTGGGATGTCCATGGCGAACCATTCTACCTCCCGATAGTGGTAGAATGGGTCTTCAGCTTGTTCATCGTATTGGTATCCACTTTTTATTTTCGCAACATGAATCACTGGGGATGTCTTGCTAGGGAGGGCGACCCAGTCCCCGATGCTCATGTCTTTAGCGAACGCCCAGATTTGGGAGCTGTTTTGAATGATTCTCCCGTCAGGGGCGTCGGGGTATGTGTTTGAAAGTACGGATCGTAGGCCTTCTCTATTCACAAGCTGCGACAGGTCTGTGTTTAAATAATCCCATGTGCAATAGATTCTGTTGTCATCGAGGAATCTCTGCTCATATTCCCCATATTTTCCGGCTCTGTTCATCCAGATCGTCATGACGGACCTCCATGGAGGGCTGCAAATGCTCATTGTTTTTCTATTGGGCTGCTCTTGGTCTGTAGGACAATTCCCTACAGTTGCTTTTGCACTCCTACGACCTGCATGAGCTTCCCAAAGCTATCCACGACGTCATATTTAACATGCTCAGGACTAATCTGTTGATTGATTTGATCGAAAAATTTTCGGGCACATTCAATTTTAGTCTTCTCAGTGGTTCGAAGCTCCATACTAGACATGGAACCTTTGGTCTCAGCAACAAAGTATACGTGTTTGACCGTGCCTTCCTTAAAGGAGATGGCCCAGTCTGGATTGTAATCTCCAACAGGAGTTGGGATTAAAAAGCCGCTCGGGAGCTTTGCGTACACGACCACCTCGTCGCATGTGTCCAGTTCCTTTACAAAGGCTCTTTCACCTTTGGAGTCTGTGATCGCATAGTCGTAGATGTGATGCTTGAGCTTATCACTTGCTTTGGTGAAGTCCTGCCTGCTCTGCCCCGCTGTGAAAATCCCTGCGTCGTAGGTCTCGGCGAGGCTGTCATAGCTCATCCGTTGAACAATGATCGTTGCCTTTTGTTCATTGATAAGCCGTGAAGCCTCAGCAATGAATTGTTCCGGGTTTTGCTGGAATTTTTTGAAAACTTCTGCCTGGATGCCACTGAGAATTGCAGCGATGGTCTGTCGCGTCAGCTGTGTGTTCTCTGAGATCTTTCCAAGGAGGTCGTATGTGACCATGGAGTGAATGGAGCCGTTATGCGTCTCGGTTTTGGTTTCTTCTAGTTTGAAACCCTCACCACGCTTCAGTTCTTCTTCGGTAATCTGGTCCCCTTGAGCCCCTCCATGGATCGTGTAAAGCAGAGGTGAGACTTGGAGTTCTTTGTCCAAGGCCTGGATGCTATGACTGATGAGTTCTTTGGAGTCGAATTCAACGCGGTATACGGCTTTTCTGTTGATACGCCGCCAAAGTTCTTGGAATTCTTTTTTCTCAAAGTTCTCATTCAGAGGGTTGGTCTTGGGGCTGCGTCCATCCATCATGTCCGGCATCTGGGCTTCACTGAACACGCCGTCGATCAGGCTTAAAATCTGATCTGCATGAGGCGCTAGTTCTGCAGGAAGCTCGGCAATGGTCCCGTTTTCCTTGTCGTCGTGATATGCTTGCGTAATCTGGTCGGCATCATCCGTATAGTCGTTCTTGATCAGGTATCGATATATCTGCTTGGCCATTGCGGGGGAGATGGTCAATTTCCCCGTGGCAGTGACGATAACCTTGCCGGTGAAATAGGCTTCGTCGGCCTTGCGAGGACGGGCGGACAAGGATTCGCTGAGTTCTTTCTGAAGGTTCCCCACGAAGTCCTTATAGCTTTCACTGGCTACGACAGTCAGGACGTTGAGGGTATGGACCGTCGCGGGGTTGTCCATCCGATCTCCCTGCTGATTGACGCAGAGTCGCAGGCCGCGCCCAACCTCTTGACGCCTGGAGATGGTGTTGTCGCTGTGCTTGAGCATGCACATGACGAAGACGTTCGGGTTGTCCCAGCCTTCGCGCAGGGCCGAGTGGGAGAAGATGAAACGGACCGGCTCCGCAAAGGACAAGAGCCGTTCTTTGTTCTTTAGGATCAGATCATAAGCATCGATATCGTCGGATAATCCAGCGTTCTCGCCACGCACCTTGAAGCTCGGATCAGTGAGGCGCTTGGTCTTCTTGTCGATGGCGAAGTAGCCGTCGTGAGTGCGCCTGGTGTCGATCCCCTCAAGATATTCCCGGTAAGCCTTGCACTCGGGGGCGAGTCCCTGCAGGTGCTCCGCTTTTGCAAGCTCGTATTCCTCTTCGAATATCCGTGCGTACTCGCCTTGCTCGTCGGGCTGGCTGTAGTCACGGTATTTGACCACCTCATCGATGAAGAACAGAGACAGCACTTTGATGCCCTGGCTGAAAAGGTTCTTTTCTTTTTCAAAGTGGGCCTTGATTGTCTCGCGGATCTGTATTCTCCGAAGGGTCTCTTCGGTCACGTCGCCGGTGGCGTCGCCTGCGTGAAGGACCTGGCCGTTGGTGAATTCTACCGTGTCGTTGTAGGCGTCGATTTGCGAGATGGTGAACCCTTGATATTGATTCAATCCATTGGATTCTGTGGACAGGTCCCTGCCATGCTCCAGGCGTTTGATGACCCGTTTGATCCCACTCGCCTGACGGACCTCCATTTCGATCCGTGCAATTGGCGCCTGTTTGGATATCTCAATGGATTCGAGGAAGAGATAGGCGTTGGTTCCTGCTAATCCTTTAACCGTGATGCCGCGGACCGCGATCTTTTTGACCAGTTTTTGGTTGTAGGCGTCCAAGGCGTCAAGGCGATGAATCTTGTTGTGGATCGTCTTGTGCGTGGCTGAATAACGCAGAATTATCAGTGGATTGAACTTAGCTAAGGCTCTTAGCGTACTTGGTCCTTCCATCTTCTGTGGCTCATCCAGGATCAGGATAGGGCGGTTGCTGCTGATCACATCGATGGGGCGGCGCGACTGGAAATCATCCAGCTCTTCGTAAATGCGGCGGTTGTCCTTACCTGCTGCATTGAAGGCCTGGATATTGATGACCATGACGTTAATGCCTGAGCCAGAGGAGAACCCTTCAAGCTGGTGCAGTTGCTTGGAGTTGTAGGCAAAAAAGCGGGCCTTCTTGCCATAGCTCTCGACGAAATGCTCGGCGGTTATCTCTAAGGATTTAAGCACACCTTCACGGATTGCGATGCTGGGCACCATGACGATGAACTTGGTCCAGCCATATCGCTTGTTCATCTCAAAAATCGTCTTGATGTAGCAGTATGTTTTGCCGGTTCCGGTTTCCATCTCAATGTCGAGGTTTAGCTTGCAACCGGCGCTGGGCACCAGTGCGTCGGACAAAGGCAGGTTTTGCCGTTGTTGCACGTTTTTGATGTTGGCGAGAAGTTGGGCTTCACTCAGCTGGATATCTACGTTTTTGAACCCGGAAGTCTCATCCAACCTCTGCTCGTATTGTCCAGGAGCTATCCGTTTCCCTCGGCCTGGGTCGACCCGGTATCTGATGCTAGTGGCGTTCGCCTGTCCTGCCAGGCAGTCGACCACAGATTCAACAGCGGCAGTCTGATAAGGGTGAACTTTAAATTTTAGTTTCATGGCAATCTCCCCTAGATGGACCGGACTTCAGTAGCGGGAGACATCTGCTTGAAAATCTGCTCCACGTTGATTTTGACCGCGTCGGAGGTGAACCCACTATCGCGGAATACGATCCGCAGGGGACTAAATTGAGCCAGCTCTTTGACTAGGTCTTCACTTACGCTGGTATCGAAGCAGGCGACAAGATCGTAGGGAGGTTCGTTGACAAAGAAGACGGTCTTGCCCTGGATGTTTTCTTTTTTGATCGGCAACGAAAGGTCCACGCCCCAGTCTAACAGGACCTGGAAGAGTAAATCCTCTGGTATGCGGTCTGGTTTTATATTGTCGGTGAAGAGTTCTAACTGGCTTTGTTCGACGTTGTCAGGAGTGTAGTAGATGTTGGCCATGTTGGACGAGTCAATTTTAAGTACGCGAAAGCCAATATCTTCGTTCCAGCCTGTATGTCCGTTGTTTTCTAATGATTTTAATCCCGCAAGCCTGATGCGCTCTTTAGATATTTCAGAGAGGGAAAGAGGTCTTCCAGACTTAGAAAGCATTTTAATAGCAGCCTGAGCAGTATTTTTTGCGGTGCCAGATGTCGTTTTTACGGCGTCTTCAAGAGACTCAGGTAATTGGACCATGATAAACCTATGGTTTGCGCCACAGGAAGCATTCGCTTTAAAAACAGCTTCAGCTGTACTTGATGATCCAGCAAAAAAATCCATTATGATGGAATCGCTATCAAAGGGCGTTACATATTCTATTAAGCGGGCAATCTCTTCATGGTCTTTGGGGTTGTTGAATACCTTTGCTCCCATTAAATTGCGCAAATACTTAACGGCAACTTGAGATTGCTTGTAAAAATATGATCCTCTGACTTGGGAAGCAAATTCGATGTCATTGCCACTTTCATTAGTATCGTCGTAGGCCTCTTCTTCTATGTCTACCTGATTTTCTGTAGGGATCGGTCGAATATGGGCTTTGCGAAAGGGGGGCTCAGTGTGGTCCTCACGAAATTCGACTAAGCCAAGTTTTATCTGACGTTGCATTTCCTCTGAAGATGCGTATCTCCAGCCTGCCTCAGGAATTGCACAGGGGCGTTTCGTCACGGGGTGAATAACTTCGTATCTTGGCCCGTCTCCGCCAGGCCAAGAAATATCTCGATCTCGCCATGGGCCAAATTGATCCACTCGTTTGTATCTTGCCCACTTCTTTGCGGGATGACTTTTAGGTAAATCGGAGAACCACTGGCTTAGATCTGTTTCAATAGCATGATAATTTTCACCATGGATATTTTTGAGTCGTATGAACTCCTCCCAAATATCCCTGGCCCCTGGTTTTTCCTCGCGCCAAGTCTCTCCTCTCTCCCTGAGACTTGCAACATTTCGTGCATAGACAAGCATGTATTCATGCCCAACAGAAAAGAATTTTGCGTCGTTCTTTCGTCCTTTTTCCCAGATAAGCTGTGCTACAAAATTTTGTTCCCCAAAAATCTGGTCGCAGATTTTTCGCAAAGACGCCTGTTCAGCATCATCAATACTGAGAAAGATGAGACCGGTGTCGCTCAGAAGGCGTTTGGCAATAGAGAGTCGTGGATAGATCATTGTAAGCCAGTCAGAATGGAAACGCCCCCGGCTTTCCGGATTGCTGACAAGTCTTCCCCCTTCTTCAGTCCGTTCGCCAGTGGCTATTTCAAATTCTTTTTTGGATGTTGTAAAATTGTCTTTGTAAATGAAGTCCTTGCCCGTGTTATACGGCGGATCAATGTAGATCAGCTTGATCTTGCCGAGGTAGGTCTCCTGGAGGAGTTTCAAGGCGTCCAGGTTGTCACCTTCGATGAACAGGTTCTTGGTGGTGTCGAAGTTTACGCTCTCTTCTCTGCAAGGGCGCAGAGTCTTGGCGATGGGGGCGTTTGCGGTGAGGAGCGCCTCGCGTTTGCCCGGCCAGTTGAGTTGGTAGCGTTCCTGTGGGCCTTCCACGATGGAGTCGGACAGTTCCTGCTTCAGTTGGTCAAAATCTACCGCCAGTTGCAATTTGCCGTCTTCACCCTGGGCTTCGGTCACACAATCAGGGAACAACTCACGAATGCGAGCAATGTTCTCTTGGGTCAGATTCGGGGAGTGCATCTTCATCTTTTCCATCATATTGCCCCTTAGGATGAGACTGCCATTTCGCCTTACGGGCACAGGCTGGTCAGATTTTCAAGTGTTTGCTTCAAATCGCGCAGCTCGGCATTGATCGCAACCTTACGGTTGAATTGCCGTTCTTTTTGTAAGCGAGCTTCGCATTTTTCGATTTCCCGTTGGGTCACCAAGGCTCTTTCCATACGTTCGGCCAGGGGGCGTAGCTCCTCGCCTGGCTGGGCCGGAAAGGGCATGAGCGGCATTAGGAGTTTTGCGTACAGTGCGTCCAAGCTAAGTGCAAGAGGAAGTGGGCTGCGCGGGGTAGTGTCCGGCATCCAGGGCCCTTCGAAAAGCTCGCCGACGACCCAGGAAGATTTGTCCGCGTCGCTAGGGCGTTTATAGGCCGCCATCGGTCTAATCTGGCCTGCGTAGTGCAATTCGAACAGCAACGGTTTGGGGATTGCCTTGTCTATGCAACACAGCACGTCGCGTTTGAGCTCGCCGGTTTTTAGGGCAATGTGGAACACCTGGATTTCAGGAACGTCCTTGGAGTGCTCCAGGTTGATCGTTTCTGTGGCGAGTTTGTATTCCCAGACGATCTGCTCCACCTGTCGGACAAAGAGCTCCTTGATGGCGGAGGTCGGGTTTGCGTTCTCGTAGATTTTGCTCTTGGGCAGCACGCGCCCGAACGCCGCGCTTTGGGGGTATTCGAACAGCATGGCCGTCATTGGTTGGGTTGCACCACAAGGAACGCCAGGAGTTCGAAGTCGTCGAGCCCGGCGATGGGATGGACAAGGGCCGTGGTCTTTCCTGGGGTGAAGAGGCTGTCCAGGTCCCTTTCTTCCTTGACCTCGATCATCGACTTGATGGCGGCGCTCAGCAGCGCTGAGCATTCCTTCATGTTTTTTCCGTCGTCGGTTTGTTGGTTGAACTGACGGCAGAGGAAGGTGATCGGTTCCACCTGGCCTTTGCAGCTCGTGCGGATGAGGTCGAGCAGCTTCTTTGTTTCGGTATGCCCTGCGACGATTTGGCCGTCGTTGGCTATGTAGACCAGGTAGTAAGGATGGAGCCTGTTTTGTTGGTTGATATTGACGCCTTGGTTCCTGTTGCGCAGGGCGAATATGACCCCGGGGGGCAGGCCGAGTTCCGGTTGAGGCGGAACGACGGCGTGCATTCCGTTGGGGACGAGGGAGAGGTCTCCGCCTTCCTTTACGTAATTGAGCAGGTCCATGCGAAAGTCATTGAGCCCCAGGTCGGTGATGGAAACGCCGGTTTTTAAATCCTCAAGCTCAAGCACCTCATTTTGCAGGCGGTGGAGTTGTTCCTTGCGATATGACGCCTCGCTGGCTTTCGTATTGAGGAGGTTGTCGTCGCCGGTGGCGGTAACGTCGGCGATCACCATGCGATTTTCGACACGTTCCTTGAGGTTGATGTATTCGTCCAAGGAGATGTCGGGCCAGTAGTTCACCAACTGGATTGTTTTGTTGACGGAGCCGATGCGGTCTATTCGGCCAAAGCGTTGGATGATCCGGACGGGGTTCCAATGAATATCGTAGTTGATAAGGTAATCGCAGTCCTGGAGGTTTTGTCCTTCGGAAATGCAGTCCGTTCCGATGAGGAGATTCAGTTCGTGAAGTTCCTTTGGGAGCACCAAAGCCTTCTCTTTGGAACGAGGCGAAAACAATGTCAGAATTGACTGGAAATCGTAGCTCTTTTCTATGGTGGTTTTGGAACCGTTTCCGCCTGTGACCTCGCCGGTATGGATGCCTTTCGCCGTCAGAAGATCTTGGGCCAGATTGTCATAGAGATAATTGGCTGTATCGCCAAAAGCCGTGAAAAGCAGAATTTTTTTATTCCCCGGATTGATGGGGTGATCGATTTTGTCTTCAATAAGTTTTTTTAGGTGCTGGAGTTTGGCGTCATGCTCAGGCGTGACTTTGGCCATGGAATCAAGAAGGACCTCGATAATGGCAAGGTCTGCCTTGAGGTCGTACTCCCAAGACGGGAGATCCATATCCGCCAGACGGATTTTTACCTTTGTCCCAATTTCGGTGGGGGCGGACTCGTTGGAGTCTGTGAAGATGTCATCATCGTCCGCCTCCAGAGAGTCGAGGCGTTCGGTCCAATCCGAGATGCTTCCGTTTTTTCCCGAGCTTTTGAATGATTCGATAGTGTTAAGCGTTCGCGAATTGTTGCCGTGCAGGCATCGCAAGGTGAGCCGGAACGCTTCCACCGAGCTTTCAAGGCGTTTTAGCAGATTGGTCGTCATGAGGGCCTGAAGGCTTCGCTCTCGGTCGGCATGGCGAAGTCTGCGGGCGCCGCCATCGACCTTGGTGTCGTATAGGTCCTCATAGTTTTTGAGACGGCTGGGCAGGACATAACTTAGGGGGGCATAAACAGCGAGCTTAAGACGAGAAAGATGCTCGAAGATGTCGTTGAACCCCAGAACGTCCGTGCGTTGGGTCAGGGGCGCACGGAATGAAAGTGGTTTGAGCCGTTCGGGGAATTGTCCGATATCCTTAGTGTCATAAAAAGTTTGGATGTGCTTCCGCGAGCGGGCGATGGTCACGCTGTCCAGTAGTTCGAAAAAGTCGAAGTCTAAGGCCTGCAGGATTGCTTGAACTGTGCGTTCTTCTGGAGGGAGCTTTGACCATTGGTTGAATACGGTTTGGGCATTGCGGAAAATTTCTTCGATGGATTTTCCGACGCGTAGCTTTTTGCTGAGGGCTTCTGAATCTCCTTCATAGGCCAGGGCAAGCTGATTGCGAAGGTCGTTGAAGCGGTTGTTGACCGGTGTTGCCGAGAGCATGAGCACTTTTGTTTTCACGCCTTGCCGGATCACCTGGTTCATGAGTTTTTGGTAACGAGTCTCTCTGTCTTTGACGGCCTCATTGTTGCGAAAATTGTGGGATTCATCGATGACAACCAGGTCATAGTTTCCCCAGTTGATGCGATTTAATGGCAGACCAAACGACTCTCCCGTCGTGCGGGAGAGATCTGTATGGCATAAGACATCGTAGCTGAATCTGTCTTTGATGAAAATATTTGTAGTTAGATTGCTGTTGTAGTTGAGCCAGTTGTCAGCAAGTTTCTTTGGGCAAAGCACGAGGACGGATTTGTTTCTTAATTCATAATATTTAATGACAGCTAACGCAGTGAAAGTTTTGCCTAACCCGACGCTATCAGCGAGTATACATCCATTATATGTTTCCAGCTTATTGATGATTCCAACAGCCGCATCTCTTTGGTAGTTGAAAAGTTTTTTCCAAACGAGTGTGTCGAGATATCCAGTTCGGTCATTGGGGAGGATGTCTTCGTTGATATCTTCCAGAAATTCTTTGAAAATATTGTAAAGGATAAAGAAGTAAATTCGCTCTGGTGAGTTCTCTTTGTATACAGAGTCGATGTAATCGCAGATTAAAGAAGTGACGTCGCTAAGTTTAGATTTGTCGTTCCAGATTTGGTCAAATAAATCGATATATGTTTTGGTGTGGGTTGCCTCGTTAATTTTATTGACGATGTTTGAAAGTGCATTGCCGTGCTGATACCCAAGGTCAACAGCGGTTAATCCTTGCAAAGGTGTGTAGACAATGTCTGTTTCTTTAGATTGAATGCATGCAAATTGCTGCATTGGAGCGCATGTCGTGTTTGATTTGAATGTGCCTTTTGCTCGTATCCATTTTGCACATTCCCTTGCGATGGACCTTTGTGTTAACTTGTTGCGTAAATGAATCTCAAATTCTGAGCCATAAAGGCTCATTTCTCTATTGAGCTTCGGTATATAAAATTCTCGCCTTTCTTTTCTTGCTTTATCCGTCACTTCATCCGGGGTGAATGTCGGTGCAGTAAATATGAATTCTAAACTCTCTATTTTCCCGAGTTCAGATTTCATGGCTTCATAAGCGTATATAGAAAAGCACGATGCTGCTATTTTGAGCTTTGAATTCTTTGCAATTGATGACTTGATATCATCGCCTAACAATCGGTTTGTGTTGTCGATGATTTCCATATTGCGTTCTACCTGATGTGTTATTTTTAAAAATATATTGTTTGCTAACTAAGGGGCTGGCTGTTGCTTGCCAATTTTAGATGTCTTTCGCATTGTTAATTGGTTAATTGCTACACCTTGGGCACTTAAAACGTCAACAATGGGGACAGGTTTTATTTGTTTCTCGATCGGCGTTATGCTCGTTTAATTCTGATATTCTTGAATGTCAGGTTGCCATGAGAAAAGTCTAAAAAGGCCCCCATCTGGTATTTCTTTTTTTAAATTTCGCATGGTGCATGGTGCGGAAAGTTCTGGCCTGCTTCAGTTTTATTCAGTTTTTTCCTTTGTTGATGAATGGGCGAGGGAGAGGGCAAGAAAAGTACGGCTGCGCGCATTTACATATCTTAAATGTTAGAATGTATTTCTTAATATCGTCGCTTTATTGAGTTGTATGTATAGTTTTGCTGTATCGTGACGCCCTAAAAAAGAGGCTTCAGCTTGCCTCTTGGTTTGCCGTCGCCTCTTGCATGACCGGGTATCAACGCGAGTCGTCGTCGGTGCCGGTGGGGGAGTCCCGGGAGCTTCGGCCACCTCTGACATAGTCAAGCAATGCCAGTCTGATTTCTTCTTCGCTTGCTCCGATTTCCTGGAGCGCAAATTTGATTT
The DNA here is from genome assembly GCF_054819825.1 of Desulfocurvus sp. DL1XJH-121. NCBI lineage: Bacteria > Pseudomonadati > Thermodesulfobacteriota > Desulfovibrionia > Desulfovibrionales > Desulfovibrionaceae > Desulfocurvus > Desulfocurvus sp. DL1XJH-121. Next base: position 54,050 of record NZ_JBTVWW010000014.1, on the reverse strand, counting down.
CGGCAAGTTCCTTGCCGGGCAACGTTTGCGGCCCCGTATTTTCTGTGGATTCCTTGCCAAACATGGGCCCTCGGCCGGTGATCAGCCAATCGGCATTGATCTCGTAGGCCGTGATCCATCTCGCGAGGGTATCGACCTTGGGTTGGCGATCATTTTGGATGTAGCCGGACAAGGTTGCCTTCGTGATCCCGCCTGCGCGTGCGAAATCCTGATGCTCAACCCTGAGCTCATGGATAACATCCTGTAGCCTTTGTCTAAAATCGCCAGCTCCCATAAAAAATAATACCTGATCAACGAAAAACGTTGACTGAGTTTGAGTTTTTGATTTAGTGGTTCACTCAGCAACCGGGTGAATCCCAAATTCCCCCAATCTCGGAGATACGGAAATGAGTGACGAGATTAGGAAATGTAGTGAATCGTTACACCCCCGAAAACCCACGCGTCAAGCGCGGCTCAAGGCCTGGATGGTCAAGTTCGGCATCGAGGCGCGGGCTTTGGCGCAGGCCGCAGGGGTCAGTCCTCAGATGATGTCCATGATCATATCCGGGAGCAGGGCTCCCAGGGAACGCATCGAGCGGCTCGTGGCCGCCGGTGTTCCACGGGATCTGCTGCCAGAGCCTTCGGAGGGCAAGCGCGGCCCCAAGCCCTCGACGACGCATCCGGCGGCTTGACGCGTTTGTGCGTCTATCTGTGTGGCCGCATTTTGGCGCACCGACAACATGAGAAACGGGAGGAAATTGCATCATGACCCTGAAGCTCGACAAGCTGAGTCTGTACGACGCCATCCAGCTTTCCGTGACCAAGTCCGGCAAGACGCGGGACGAGATCGCCGCGGAGGTGGGCTGGGCCGCGTCCAACGCTAACCGCATCTTCTCCACCGAGAACTACTGGCCAAGCCTGCCGACCATCGCCCGCTTCTGCGTGGCCTGCGGCAACACGCTGCTCCTGGACTGGCTGCATTCCCAGGTGCGCCAGGGCGGCCTGCTGTTCGATCCGGAGCCCATGGACGCCGCCGCGCTGGTGCTGTCCATGGGGCGCATGTTTCGCGAGCTGGGCGACGTGGCCCGCATCGGCGAGCGCAGCGTGGCCGACGGCAGGGTCAGTCCCGACGAGGCGCGCAGGCTCATCCGCGAGCTCTACGACGTCATCGAGGAGGCCACGGCGGCTCTCTCCGGGCTGCACGCCGTGCGCGATGCGGAGCGGAACTGATGTTCGCCTTTCTTCGCCGTACCCGGGGAGTGTCCCCCATCCTGGGCGGGGAGGCCGGGCTGTCTTGCCGCGGCTTGGTCTCCCCGCATCCCCCGGTGCGACGAATTTTCGTCACCTCCACAACAGGGGGCGCGGGCCGTTCCGGCTCCGCCCCCGCAACCACCACGGAGGAAGCCATGAATGCACTCGATGGATTCGACGAGGCCCTGCGCGGGATGAAGCAGGCCGTGCTCGATCTGCGTGGCCGGTGCGTCTGCCGTCCGGAGGACGTCTCCGGCGCGACCGCGGCCCTGGCCATGCTGGAGATGGTCGGGCGCCGGGTTCGCTGCGAGGTTTCGCGGGGCCCGGTCTCCGCGTCCACGGGCGCGGATTGGCGCGAACGTCAGCTCCCCGCAGGGGACAGGTAGGAGGCCGTCATGCTGGCGGATGCGGAAGGACGCATTGCTCCCCCGGTTCCTGCCGCGCCTGCGGGCGCAGTCTGGCCCGTGCGCGTGGAGCTGGTGGCGGAGGACCGGGAAGGCCGCGTGGTGACGCGCCGCCTGGTCATGGAGCCCGGCCTGTCCTCGTTCAGGGAACTGCTGACGGACCTGGATTCTTGCGGCTACCGGGGCCTAGTCCTGCGGAGGCTGCGGGGATGAGCGGCGCGGCGGTGGCGGACCTGGTGGCGTTGGGCGTGTTCGCCTGGGGCCTGTGGACGGCTGCGGCGCTGGCCTACGCGCTGGTCCTGGTGCTTCGCCGGATGCTGGGGAGGGGGGGACGATGAACGGCTCCGCTGTTTCCCCCGGGATCGTGCGCGCCCTGGAAGGCGCAAGGCGGGCCTTGGATCCCGGCATTGCCGAGCGGGAGCGCCAAGCCGTTGCCTTGTGCGCCTCCATGGCTGCGCTGGGCCTGAGCAACGCCCTGCGGCGGTTCTCGGGCGATGCCGCCGAGGCCGTGTCCTTGCGCCGCCGCGCGGAGCTTCTGACCGCCGAGCTGGAGACCCTGGAAAATCTTTGCGGTGGGGGAGGGCGGTCATGAAGCCCGGCCTGTGCGAGACCTGCGCCCATCGCGGCCCCTGGCGCCATCTGTTCGCGCATCCCATGGAGGAGGCAGATTGCCGGGCGCGTGGCGTGGTGGTGGACTCCTGGACCATGCCCGAACAGTGCGACCGATACGAGGCTGCCCGCAGTGCGGATGCCTCGGAAAGCGATACGCCGCGTCCTGGTCAGGGGAGCGGGGAGTTCTGAGATGCTGCGGCCAGGCATGGACATCGTGATGCAGCGCGGCAGGCATCTGCCCGTGGTGGTGCGGGTTCACCGCCACGACTCGCGGGGCTTCTGGATAGGATTTCAGCATGTGCACGGGCGCGTGCGGCCGGACCATCTGCGGACCTTCCGCGGCGACGACGTCCGGGCTGTGCGCGTACCCGAGGGATTCCAGACTGTGCTGCCGGGCGTTCTGGCGGCGGACGACGAACAGATGGAGGGAACGAAATGAGCGGCGAGGATTTTCTGGGCAGGGGATTCCGGGACATCGCCACGGCGGCGATCCAGGACGCTTTGTCGGCCCTGGCGGAGAACGGGCAGATCGTGTTCGTGCGCGAGGCCGAGGATCCGTACCGGCATCGCCAGGCCTTCACCTCGCAGGAGGTGGCCGAGCTCTACGGCGTGCCCAGGCGGACCCTGGAGCTGTGGCGCAAGGAGGGGCGCGGGCCCCGCTACACGCGCCACGGCAAGCAGGTGCTCTATCCGCGTGCGGCCCTGGACAACTTCTTCGTGAAGCAGGCTGTCCTGACGGTGGACGACGATGGGCTGCTCTAGGCTAGGACTCTTCGTCCCCGCCGTCCTCCACCGCGGCCAGGACGTCCGCGATGATGGCCTGGCGGTCGCGTTCGCGCCCGGGGATGAGCTTGGCGTAGCGCAAGGTCATGCTGATCTTCTCGTGGCGCATCATTTCCTTGAGCTCCTGCAGCGTGACCTTGCCCGACTGGGCCAGCCAGCTGGCGAAGGTGTGGCGCAGGGTGTGGAAGATCACATGGTCGCAGGCGCGCGGCCAGCCCTCGTTGAGCTCCAGGGCCTCCACGGCGCGGCCGAAGCTGGCGCTCACGCCGCTGGTGATGGGGCCGCCCTTGCGGGCCTGGAAGATGTATTCCCCGGGGGCGCGGCCGTAGGATTGCAGGAGTTCTATCATGTCCTGCGGGGCGGGGATGGAGTCGCGCTTGCCGCCCTTGGCCGTGAAGCGGATGACGCCCGCCCGGGCGTCGACGTCGGCGCCCGTGATGGTGAAAATCTCCGTGGCGCGCAGTCCGGTCTTCAGGGACAGGAGGCTCATGTCGTGGAGCTGCACGGAGCGGTTCTTCAGCTCCGCGAGCAGGGCCTTGGCCTCCTCGGGCGTGAGATAGCGTTCGGATTCGTTGTCCGGCTGGGGCAGGGAGAATTTCGAGTTGCGTCGGGAACGCAGGGGATTGGGGCCGGTGTAGAGCTCCATGCCGATGGCGTGGTTGATGGCCCGGCGCACGAAGGAGAAGCAATGATTGACGGATTGTTCGGACATGCGGCGGCCGAGCTTGGCCTTGTGCGCCGCAAGGATGGCCACGGTGACGGCCTCGATGGGCAGGGCGGCGAAGGTGGCGCGCATGTGCTTTTCCCAGCGGTTCATCTCCTTGTCGATGAACTTGCCCTCGTTGCGCGCCCAGTCCTCGTAGGATTCCACGGCCTGGCCCACAGTGAAGCGTCTGGACATGGGGGAGGGCACGGGCTTGCCCTCGCGGATGGTGTTCACCAGGTCGTTGCGCTTCTGGCTGGCGTACTCGGGCGTGATGCCTCTGGAGGCCCAACCGATGGTCTGCCAGTGACCCTTGCCGTCTGCGCCCTCGTACCAGATCACGTAGCAGCGGTCCGCCTTGCCGCGGTGACGGCTGGTGGCGGATTCCCTGTAGTAGACGCCTCTGAAGCGGGTCTTGAGAAATTTGCGGGAAGCCATGCCCCGTGGATAAGCGAAGCGCATCCGGCGTGCAACTTACTTATCCATAACTTATCCAGAAATGAGAAAAGGGTTACAAGCGGTGCTCGTAACCCTTTGAAATCTTTGGTGCGCCAGCCAGGATTCGAACCCGGGGCCGTCGGCTTAGAAGGCCGATGCTCTATCCACCTGAGCTACTGGCGCGTGAAAGGTTGGGTCATATACGTTAGGACCGGGCAGGGGGTCAAGCCTGGGGCCCGGTTGCTGGGGTTGTGATACGCCATCGCAGCGCGTTGCTCAATGGTGATTTGCGGGCGCGGCGGCATCAGGGTGAGGCGGGGCTGTTCCCTTTGTCCCGGTGGGGCTGCCTCCTTGCCCGTTGGTCTTTGCGCGGGGCTGTGCTAGAGGATGCCTCCCGGCGGTTGCGCCGGGGGCGCGCGCGTCTTGCCGCGCCATCCTGTGCCGGAAGGTGATTGTGTGAGTTCCGCATTCGATACCTTCGCCGACGTGCAGGCCCATCTGGCCGGGTTGGGCATGTACCATATGGATCTGGGCCTGTCCCGGGTGGAGGAGGCGCTTGAGCGCCTGGGCTTGGCCGCGCAGCCGTATCGCGCGGCCCATGTGGTGGGCACCAACGGCAAGGGCTCCGTGTCCCTGTATCTGGCCGAGACCGCCCGCGCCCACGGCCTGCGTACGGGATTGTACGCCTCGCCGCATTTCGTGTCCGTGCGCGAGCGCGTGCAGGTGGACGGGCGCATGCTCGGCGAGGAGACCTGGGTGCGCCTGGGCAACGAGGTCCTGGCCGCGTCCGGGCCCGACGGCCTGACCTATTTCGAGTTCGTCACCGTGCTGGCCGCGCTGGCCTTCGCCCGCGCCGGAGTGGAATTCGCGGTGCTGGAGGCCGGGCTGGGCGGCCGCCACGACGCCACCCGCGCCCTGGGCGCGGACCTCGTGGCCTTCTCCTCCATCGGCCTGGACCACACCGCCATACTCGGGCCGACCCTGGCTCACATCGCCCGGGACAAGGCCGGGGCCCTGCGCCCGGGCGCGCCCGCCCTGACCACGCCTCAGGTTCCCGAAGCCCGCGACGCCCTGGCCGCCGAGGCCCGCGCCCTGGGCGTCGCCCTGCGCCTACCCGAGGACGTGCCCGGCCCGCTGCCCGAGCCTCTGCGTCCGGGAATGCCCGGCCCGCACCAGGAAGCCAACGCCCGCCTGGCCCTGGCAGCGTGGCGCGCGCTGGCTCCTGTCCTGGGCCGCGCCGTGGACCCCGAAGCCTGCGCCCGGGCCCTGGCCGGGGCGCATCTGCCCGGACGGTTCCAGCGCGTTCCCGGTCCGCCCGAGCTGATCCTCGACGGGGCCCACAACCCCCCGGCCCTGGCCGCCCTGGCTGCGGCCCTGCAAGAGCTGGGCATGTCCCCCTCCCTGGTGGCCTTCGGCTGCATGGCGGACAAGGACCTCGCCACCATGGCCCCGCAGGTGGCCGCTCTGGGCCGGGGCCCCATCCTGGCCGTGGGCATGCCCCACAACGAGCGCGCCATGCCCGCCTTCGACCTGGCCGCCGCCCTGGGCCCCCGTGCAACCCCCGTGGCGGACATGGGCCGGGCCCTGCCCCTCCTGTCCCGGGACCCCGGCCCCGTGCTCATCTGCGGCTCCCTGTACCTCCTCGGCGAGTTCTTCGCCCTGCGTCCCGACCTCCTGGGCTACGATGCCTCTGATCTGGAACTTTAATAAAAATAGCTGGCTATAGCTCAGGCTGTTCCACGATGCGTGGATGCAAGGCGCAAGGAAAACGCAAGGCCGACGCGTATTCCAACGCTTCCGCTACGCGAGGGTTTGCGTTTTTCGCAGCAGCGTAGCCGCCACGCGGCGAAGCGACGCAGCAGACGCGCGTCGTGGGACAGCCTGAGCGGACTTGCTAGGCGTCGTTGGAATGGTTAGTTTTCCGTTTCGGTCGTTTTTATAATTGTCCGCCCGCACCTCAACCGGAAGGCGACGATGGAAAACCTGTTCCGGCATCTGCCGTCCGTGGACGCCGCTTTGGCGGCCCTGGACGCCGACGAAACCCTGCCCGCCGCGCCGCGCGCCCTGGTCAGGGACCTGGTGAACGGCTTTTTCGACTCCCTGCGCGACGACATCCGCGCCGGGCGCGTGCCCGGGCCCGAGGCCCTGGGGCTGCCCGCGCTCCTGCCCGGGCTGCGGGCCGCCGTGCGCGCGGGCGTGCGCCCGCATTTCCGCCGCGTGCTCAACGCCACGGGCGTGGTCATCCACACCAACCTGGGCCGCTCCATCCTGGCCCCCGAGGCCATGGACGCGGTGCGCGACGCCTGCGCCCACTATTCCAACCTGGAGTTCGCCCTGGACACGGGCAAGCGCGGCAGCCGCTACAGCCACGTGGAGGACCTGCTCTGCCGCCTCACCGGGGCCGAGGCCTCCCTGGTGGTGAACAACAACGCCGCGGCGGTCATGCTGGTGCTGGACACCATGGCCAAGGGCCGCGAGGTGGTGGTCTCGCGCGGCGAGCTGGTGGAGATCGGCGGGTCCTTCCGCATCCCCGACGTCATGGCCAAGAGCGGGGCCGTGCTGCGCGAGGTGGGGGCCACCAACCGCACGCACCTGCGCGACTACGAGAACGCCATCACCGAGGACACGGGCGCGCTGATGAAGGTCCATTGCTCCAATTTCCGCGTGGTGGGCTTCACCTCGGCGGTGAGCGGGGCGGAACTCTGCACCCTGGGCCGCGAGCGCGGCCTGCCCGTCATCGAGGACCTGGGCAGCGGCAATTTCAACGAATTCGGCGGCGGCCCCCTGGACGAGCCCGTGGTGGCCCGGGTGGTGGCCGAGGGTCTGGACGTGGTCACCTTCTCCGGCGACAAGGTCCTGGGCGGGCCCCAGGCGGGCGTCATCGTGGGCCGCAAGCAGTGGATCGACCCCATCAAGTCCAACCCCCTGAACCGGGCCCTACGCATCGACAAGATGACCCTGGCGGCCCTGGAGGCCACCCTGCGCCTGTACCTGGACCCCGAGGCCGCGCGCCAGCGCGTGCCCACCCTGCGCATGATCGGGGCCGCGCCCGGGGAGCTCAGGACCCGCGCCGCGCGCCTCAAGCGCCGCCTGGCCCGCGCCCTGGGCCCGGCCGCGCGCCTGGCCCTGGTGCCCGGCGAATCCCGCGTGGGCGGCGGATCCTTCCCGGAATGCGGCCTGCCCACCACCCTGGTGGCGGTGGAGCCGTCCGATGGCACCGGCGCGGACGAACTGCGCGCCCGGCTCCTGAACACGGACCCGCCCCTGGTGGCGCGCATCGAGGACGACCGCCTGCTCCTGGACCCGCGCACCCTGGACGACACGGAATTTTCCCTGGCCGCCGGGGCCCTGGCGCAAGCCTTGGGCCTGTGAGACGGCTTTTCGCACACGACAACCATTGAGCAGAACAAGGAGCCTTTCCCATGGCCAAGACCAAGAAGAAACCCGAATTGAACTACGAGCCCTCCAGCTGCTGGGAGGCCTATTCCTCCGCGAAGGACCGCAAGGCCATGGACGCGCTGGCCAGGCGCTATATGGAATTCCTGACCCAGTGCAAGACCGAGCGCGAGACCGTGGACTACATCCTGGAGCGGGCCCGCGCCGCCGGGTTCCAGGAGGGCGTGGGCGACAAGGCCGCCGTGCGCGTGATGCGCGGCAAGAGCGTCTGCCTTGTGCGGCGCGGCCGCCGTCCCTTGTCCGAGGGCCTGCGCCTCATCGGGGCCCACGCCGACACCCCGCGCCTGGACCTCAAGCAGCACCCCCTGTACGAGGCCTGCTCCGTGGGCCTGGCCAAGACCCACTACTACGGCGGCATCCGCAAGTACCAGTGGCTGGCGCGGCCCCTGGCCCTGCACGGCGTGGTGGTGCGTGCCGACGGCCAGACCGTGCGCGTGAACATCGGCGAGGACCCGGGCGACCCCGTGCTCACGGTCCTCGACCTCTTGCCGCACCTGGCCTACGAGCAGGTGGAGAAGAAGGTCTCCAAGGCCTTCGAGGCCGAAAAGCTGAACATCGTCCTGGGCCACGCCCCGGCCGTTCCCGCCAAGGGCGAGGACAAGGCCAAGGAGCCCGTGAAGCAGCGCGTGCTGGAGCTGCTCAACGAAAAGTACGGCATCGTGGAGGAGGACCTCTTCTCCGCGGAGATGCAGGTGGTGCCCGCCGGCCCGGCGCGGCCCGTGGGCCTGGACGGCTCCCTCATCGGCGGCTACGGCCAGGACGACCGCATCTGCTGCTTCACCGCCCTGGAGGCCTTCCTGAACTCCGCCGAGCCCGAGCACACCCAGGTGGCCCTGTTCTGGGACAAGGAGGAGATCGGCTCCGAGGGCGCAACCGGCGCCAAGAGCCGGTTCTTCGAATACTGCGTGGAGGACGTGGTCCGCGCCTGGGAGCCGGACACGCGCCTCTCCGAGGTCTTCCTGAACACCAAGGCCGTGTCCGCCGACGTGCACGGGGCCATGGACCCGGACTACCAGGAGGTGCACGAGAAGCTGAACAGCTCGCTTCTGGGCTTCGGGCCGGTGTTCTGCAAGTTCACGGGCCATCGCGGCAAGGTCGGGGCCAACGACGCCCACGCCGAATACGTGGGCTTCATGCGCACGCTGCTGAACAAGGCGGGCGTGCCCTGGCAGATGGCCGAACTGGGCAAGGTGGATCTCGGCGGCGGCGGCACCGTGGCCAAATACCTGGCCGAGTACTGCATGGACATCATCGACTTCGGCCCCGGCGTCCTGGCCATGCACAGCCCCTTCGAGGTGGCCTCCAAGGCCGACGTCTACGCCACGGCCAAGGCCTACGCGGCGTTTCTGGAGAGCTAGGGGGAGGCGGGGCGCCGCCCCGCACCCCGCTCAAGGGGGTTACCCCCTTGAGAATCCCTGTATGAAAAGCCGCCTCCCTGGGGAGGTGGCTTTTTTATGTCAGGGGGGAGGGGGGTGGTCTCAGCGGTCCTGGGCCACGGCCTGCACCATCGCCAGGGGCGTCATGGTGCGTTCGGCGGTCGCTTCCGGGGACAGGCCCGAGTCCAGCAGGCGGCGGATGACCAGGGGCATGGGCTCGCCCACCTCCACCAGGTGGCCATCCGGGTCCTGGATGCGGAAGCAGCGCTGGGTCCAGGGCATTTCGCGCGGCCCGTGCACCGCCGCCGCGCCCGCCTCCTGCGCGCGCGCCCAGGCCGCGTCCAGGTCCTCGGATTCGAAATACAGCTCGAAGTTGTCGCGGCCCTGGGGGGCGGCCGGGCCGCCTCCGTCCACGCCGTGCACCGCGCCGAGGGCGCAGCCAGCCTCCCACAGGCAGAGCCCGCCCTTGTAGGCGGTGTAGTTTTCGCCCACGCCGAACAGGGTTTCCTGGTCCAGCAGCCCTTCGTAGAATGCGCGGGACGCGGCCATGTCCGCCACGAAAATCGCCGGTCCCTCGAAACGGATGCTCATGCTGCGGCCCTCCTTGGATTCGTCGCGGCGCAAGCATAGCGGTTTCATTCTCCGGGGGCCAGCCGGGGTTTGGGCGCGCTTGAGCCGGGGGCTGTTTTCCCCTACAAAAGGCTGAGTCTTTCAGGGGACAACAAAGGAGTCAGACCATGCCGCTCATCATGGGTACCGCGGGGCACATCGACCACGGCAAGACCACCCTCATCAAGGCGCTCACGGGCATCGACTGCGACCGCCTCAAGGAGGAGAAGAAGCGCGGCATCACCATCGAGCTGGGATTCGCCTTCCTGGACCTCCCGGACGGCGAGCGCCTGGGCGTCATCGACGTGCCCGGCCACGAGCGCTTCGTGAAGAACATGGTGGCCGGGGCCGGGGGCGTGGACTTCGTGCTTCTGGTCATCGCCGCGGACGAGGGCGTCATGCCCCAGACCCGGGAGCATCTGGAGATCTGCTCGCTGCTGGGCGTGCGCGCCGGGCTGGTGGCCCTGACCAAGACGGACATGGTGGAGCCCGACTGGCTGGACATGGTCGGCGACGACGTGGCCGGGTTCCTGGACGGCACCTTCCTGGAGGGCGCGCCCATCCTGCCCGTGTCCGCCCACGACGGCGCTGGCCTCCCCGAATTGCGCGCGGCCATCGCGGACCTGGCGCAGGCCTGCGCCGCCCGCCGCCGCTCGGACCTCTTCCGCCTGCCCGTGGACCGCGTGTTTTCCATGAAGGGCCACGGCACCGTGGTCACGGGCACCCTGGTTTCGGGCTCCATCGCCGAGGGCGAGGACGTGGTCCTCGAACCGCGCGGTACGCGCACCAAGGTCCGAGGCCTGCAGTCCCACGGCGAGTCCGTGGCCCTGGCCCCGGCGGGCCGCCGCACCGCCGTGAACCTCGCGGGCCTGGAGGTGGAGGACGTGGAGCGCGGCGAGGTCCTGGCGCGGCCCGGGACCCTGTTCCCGGCCCAGGTCTGGGACCTGGAGCTGACCTATCTCTCCACGGCCGGGCGCGAGCTCAAGCACCGCAAGCAGGTCCATTTCCACCACGGCACCAGCGAGGTCCTGGCGCGGGTCCACCTCCTGGACCGCGACGCCCTGCGCCCCGGGGACACGGCGCTGTGCCGCATCCTGCTGCCCGAGCCCCTGCCCGGGGTCTACGGCGACCGGGTGGTGCTGAGGTCCTTCTCGCCCCTGCGCACCATCGCGGGCGGCCGCGTCGTCAACCCCCTGGGCCGCAAGGTCCGCCGCAAGAACGACGAGGCCCTGGCGCGCCTGGCGCTCCTGGCCGGGGAGGACCAGGAGGCCGTGCTCGCCGCGCAGCTGGATCTGGCCGGGAGCGAGGGCGTGTCCCTGGCCATGCTGCGCACCATGGCCGAGCTGGAGGCCAAGGAGCTGGACAAGATGGTGCAGGGGCTGTGCGCGCGCGGCCAGGCCTTTCTCTTCGACCGCGAGAACCGGGCCTATGCCTCGGGCGCGGTGGTGGAGGACCTCTGCGCCTCGGCCCTGGCCGCCGTGGAGGCCTTCCACAAGCGCGAGCCCATGAAGCAGGGCCTGTCGCGGGGCGAGCTGGCCTCGTCCTGGGGGCGGGGCCTGGCGGAAAAGCTGTTCCATTTTCTGGTGGAGCGCCTCTTGAAGCGCGGCGACCTGGTGGCCGTGGCCGAGGTCCTGCGCCTGGCCGGGCACAAGGTCAGCCTGGCCGCGGACCAGGAAAAGCTCCGCGCCGAGGTGCTGGCGGCCTACGAGGCCGGGGGCCAAACCCCGCCCAACGTGCGCGACGTGCTGGACCCCCTGGGCCTGGAGTTCAAGGAGGCCGCCGGGGTCTTCCGCCTGCTGCAGGAGCAGGGCCTGCTGGTCAAAGTCAAGGAGGACATGTTCTTCCACGCCCCGGCCCTGGCCGGAATCCGCGACGCCACGGCCGCCTTCATCGGCCAGAAGGGCGAGATGGAGGCCAAGGACTTCAAGGAGTTCACCGGATTGTCGCGCAAGTATTGTATTCCGCTCCTGGAGTTCTTCGACAAGGAAAAGTTCACCGTGCGCGTGGGGGACAAGCGCGTACTGCGCAAGGGCTAGCAGGCCGCCCCAAAACAGCGATCTGCTGCGTTGCTGCGAAAAATTCAAACCCTCGCGTACGAGGAGTACGCGTCGGTCTTGAATGTTTCTTGCGCCTTGCATCTCACTATTTTTGAACGGCCTGCGAACAATGGCTGTACAACTATTTGCCAGGGCCATGCAGGCTTGCATTCAGTAGCATGTGAGGGGGGAGAGTGCTGTTCGATTTCTTCGCTCCCAGGCTGGATTACCTGCTGTTCATCCACGCCCTGGGTTTGTTCTTCATGGCCGCCTTTTGCGCGCATTTCTTCGTCTGCGGCCGCAGGCTGACCTGGTGCTGGCTGGCCCTGTTCGCGGTGAGCCTGTCCCTGGCCCTGGGGCTGCGGGTGGTGGCCCAGGCCATGCCCGATCCCGGCGGCCTAGTGGACATGGCCGAGGCCGTGCAGGCCCTGTCGGGCTTCTTCCTGATTCTTTTCGCCCTGCACGGGCTGGTGGGCTCCCGGCTGCGCGGCCTGGGCTATCTCCTGGCCGCGGGCCTGGGCGTGCTGCCCGTGGCCGGGGCCGTGTTCCTGGAGAGCCGGGGCTTCCACCTGGCCGTGACCCTGGGCTTCGCGCCCTGCGCCGGGCTGCTGGCCCTGGTTTCCCTGCGGCGCAACGCCGGGCAGTGGCGGGAGGAGCTGAGCCTGGTGCCCGCCTCTGCCCCGCTGCTGGGCCTGTATCTGGCCGTGGTGGAGCTGGGGCCCCTGGCCCACGCCCTGGCGCGCGCCGCGCTGCACCGCGCGGAGCTGGGCGCGGCCCTGCCCACCGTGCCCCACGCCGTGGCCGGGGCCGTGACCTGCGTGGCCGTGGTGGCCGCCCTGGCCCGGTCCTCGGCCTTCTGCATGGACCTGGCCGCGGGAAAGCGCCCCGGCCGCCTGGCCTACACCTTCGGCCTGACCGCCGTGGTGGTGGCCGTGTTCGTGGGCTTCGCCATCACGGACCTCCTGGGCCGCCGGGCCAGCGATTCCATCAAGGACGAGCTGTTCATGCGCGTGAGCGCCGTGGGCAACGCCCTGGCACCGGAGGAGGTGGCCCAGCTGCCCGTGGCCGGAGGCGCCGAGGACAGCGAACCGTACAAGCGCTTGCTCATGCAGCTGACCAAGATCAGGCTTTCCAACCCGGACCTGCGCTTCGTGTACATGGTGGGCCTGGGCCCCGGGCGCAAGGCCGTGATCACCCTGGACACCGAGCCGCCCACCTCCGTGGACTACGCCGTGGCCGGGGAGCCCTACGAGGAGGCCCCGCCCGAGCTGCTGGCCATCTTCTCCAGCGGCAAGACCGACCTGGTGGGGCCGTACACGGACCGCTGGGGCTCCTGGATATCCGGGTTCGCCCCGGTGCGCGACGAGTACGGGGCCATCCTCGGCGTGGTGGGCATGGACATCCGCGCCAGGAACCTCCAGGCCAGCGTGGCCATGAGCCGCTTCCTGGGCATCATCATGGCCTTTCTGCTTTCGGTCATCGGCGTGGGCGCGGGGATCATCCTGCAGCGCAACCGCGAGCTGGCCATGGTCAACTCGCGTCTGGCCTCGGAGATGCGCGTGCGCGCCGACGCGGAGCAGGGCCTGGCCGACTCCGAGCGCAAGTACCGCCACCTGGTGGAGATGGCCAACGACGGCATCGCCATCTTCCAGCGGGACATGGTGCGCTACGCCAACCCCGTGCTGGCGCGGCTGCTGCACACCACTGTCCAGGACCTGGTGGGCAACAGCATGGCCGTGCTGTTCCCGGAGAGCGAACGCGAGCGGGTGCGCCTGTTCCATTCCCGGCGCATGGAGGGCGACGAGTCCCTGAGCAGGCTGGAGACCGGGCTGCTCACGGGCACGGGGGGCAAGGTGCCCGTGGAGATGAACGCGGGGGTCATCACCTACGAGGGCGAGCCCGCGGACCTGGTGCTGTTCCGCGACGTCACCGCCCGCAAGCGCGAGGAGGACGCCCTGCGCAGGAGCGAGCGCCGCTTCCGCGACCTGTCCTACCGCGACGAATTGACGGGCCTGTTCAACTCGCGGTTTCTGGCCCTGCGCGGGGTGGAGGAGGTCCGGGCCGCCGAGGTCACGGGCAAGGACCTCTCCATGGTCATGATGGACGTGGACGACTTCAAGGACTTCAACGACACCTACGGCCATCCCGCCGGGGACGAGGTGCTGCGCCGCCTGGGCCGCGTGGTGGGCTCGGAGCTGCGCGAGGACGACCAGGCCTTCCGCTACGGGGGCGAGGAATTCTCCCTGCTCTTGCCCGGCTCGGACGGGGCCACGGCCCTGGGCATCGCCGAGCGCATCCGCACGGCCTTCGCCGTCGAGCGCTTCCAGCCCCCGGGCGGGGAGGAGGGCGTGGGCCGGACCCTGTCCCTGGGCGTGGCCACCCTGCGCATGGGCGAGGAGTTCGCCTCCCTCACGGCCCGCGCGGACCAGGCCCTGTACCGGGCCAAGCACAGGGGCAAGAACCTCTGCTGCCGCGAGGAGGAAGAGTGCTGATCAGATGTTGTCGCAGCGCTGGAACTCGTGGCCCGCGGCCGTGAGTTCCTCGTAGCGCCGCATGCAGCGGCGCACGCATTCCGTGAGCCGTTCCCCCAGGATGCCGCGTCCGGCCCTGCCCTTCCTGGACGTGAGCATGACGCCGTTGTCCAGGGTCAGGCGCAGGCAGTAGGCCACGGATTGCCCCTCCTCGGGCCCGGCCAGGGCCGGAGCACGGCCGTCCAACATGACTTCCGCGTTCTTGATGAGCCCGTCGTACCGGCTCAGGCACCCGGCCAGCTTGTCGTGGTCGGACTGGCCCAGGCGCACGGCGCCCGAGGGTTCGTTGGAGGTGAGGTATGTCACCGAGGCGCGGGGCGCCTTGCGGAGGGTACCCACGGAAATATTGGAGGACAGCCGGAAACCGGCGATGGCCAGGGAGGCTGCGATGAGGCCGCCGGCCAGACAGTAGAAAAACGTTTTCATATCGTATGGCGGGCAAAACCGGCCCGCCTGTCGAATCCCGGAATAGTGATATATCGATGGAGAAAGGATACTCGATGCCCAGAGCGGGGGCAAGAGACGTTTATGGAGCGGTTCGGCGACAAATCCGAAGCTTTTGTTTTGGCCCGCCTCGGGGTACACTGGGGACCGTGGCCCCGGGCGTCCGGCGCGCCCGCCCCGAAGCACGAAAAAAGCCCCGCCATGGGCGGGGCTTGCCTTGCAATGGGGTGAGTGATGGGACTTGAACCCACGGCCACTTGGGCCACAACCAAGTGCTCTACCAACTGAGCTACACCCACCGTGAAAGGAAGGTTGGTTTAACCGAGGAGCGTTCCCCGGTCAAGCCTTTTTCAGACTGAGAAACCTAGCAAGGCGGAGTGAATGGACAAACTCGTTATCAAGGGCGGCGCGCCCCTGTCTGGGCGCATCCGCGTGGGCGGCTCCAAGAACGCGGCCCTGCCCATCCTGCTGGCGGCCCTGGCCGTTCAGGGGCCCATCACCTACACCAACGTCCCGGTGCTGCGCGACATTCGCACCACCTTGAAACTCTTGGGCATCCTGGGCTGCGAGACCTCCTTCGAGGGCCACACCGCCCGGGTGGAGATGTGCGACCTGCGACCCGAGGCCCCCTACGACCTGGTCAAGACCATGCGCGCCTCGGTGCTCTGCCTGGGGCCGCTCCTGGCGCGCCTGGGCGAGGCCAAGGTGGCCCTGCCCGGTGGCTGCGCCATCGGCGCGCGGCCCGTGGACCTGCACCTGAAGGCCCTGGAGGCCATGGGCGCGGCCTTCGACCTGGACGCGGGCTACATCCACGGCACCTGCGACGGATTGAAGGGCGCGCACATCCAGTTCGACTTTCCCACCGTGGGCGGCACCGAGAATCTGCTCATGGCCGCCGCCCTGGCCGAGGGGCAGACCGTGCTGGTCAACGCCGCGCGCGAGCCCGAGGTCCAGGACCTGGCCGAGTTCCTCAACGCCTGCGGCGCGAAGATCAGCGGCCACGGCACCAGCGTCATCACCGTGGAGGGCGTGGAGCGCCTCACGGGCTGCGAATACCGCATCATGCCCGACCGCATCGAGGCCGGGACCTTCCTCTGCGCCGCGGCCATCACCGACGGCGAGCTGATCCTGGAGGACTGCCCGCTGTTCGAGCTGGAGGCCGTGGCCCACAAGCTCCGGGAGATGGGCGTCTGGATCGAGGAGCGCGACGACGGCGTCCTTTGCCGCCGGGGCACGGCGCTCACGGGCGTCAACGTCACCACCCTGCCGTACCCCGGGTTCCCCACGGACATGCAGGCCCAGGTCATGGCCCTGATGTGCGTGGCCGGCGGCGCGGGCATGATCAAGGAGACCATCTTCGAAAACCGCTTCATGCACGTGCAGGAGCTGGCGCGCATGGGCGCGCACATCACCCTGGACGGGCGCACGGCTCTGGTGCGCGGAGTGAAGTCCCTGACGGGCGCGCCGGTCATGGCCTCGGACCTGCGGGCCTCGGCCTCCCTGGTGCTGGCCGGGCTGGCGGCGGTCGGCGAGACCCACGTCCAGCGCATCTACCACCTGGATCGCGGCTACGAGCGCATCGAGGAGAAACTCCAGGCCGTTGGCGCGGACATCAGGCGCGAAAGCGAATAGCCCGGCCCAAGCCGATTCCCGAGCGCCCCGGCCTCCGTTGAGGAGGCCGGGGCGTTTTGGTTTTCATCCCGGACGTTGACGCGGGACGGCCAAAAGTGGTTATACTTACAGTGCGGTGAACTGGAAACTTCAGGTCTCGGAACGGGCCCGGCGCGCGGGCGGGGGGCTCCGGGGAGGGAACGCGGATGGGCAACGACTCACGGGGACCGTTCAGGGGCATCACGGGGCAGGGCGGATTTTTCTGCGTGCTGTTCATCTGGGCCTGCCTGCTCTTCAACTGGCCCCTGATCACGCTGTCCGAGGGCCGCGGCCTGTTCCTGCAACTGTTTTTGAGCGCCGTGGCCGTGATCCTGGCGCTGCTGGTCACGGCCCTGTCGCGCGGCGCTTCCGGCCGCAAGGACGGGTAGGGGGCGCGCATGGATCAGCCGGTCCTGTTCCTGTGCATCGTCGCCCTGTACGCGGCCTTCGTGCTGGGCGTGGCGCTGCTCGTCGAGCGCACGGCCTCGCTGCGCAAGGCGGTGGAGAACAGCGCCGTGGTCTACGCCCTGTCCCTGGCCGTGTACAACTCCACCTGGTCCTTCTACGGCAGCGTGGGCCTGGCCGCGCAGTCGGGATTCATGTACATGCCCATCACCCTCGGCGTGGTGCTTTCCGCCACCCTGTGGTGGGTGGTGCTCAGGCGCATGGTGCGGGTCAAGGCCGAGCGCCGCGTGACCAGCATCGCGGATTTCATCTCCGCGCGCTACGCCAACTCCCAGTCCGTGGCCGTGCTGGTCACGGTCATGGCCCTGGTGGGCTCCCTGCCCTACGTGGCCCTGCAGATGCGGGCCATCCTCTCGTCCCTGCGCGTCGTGGTCGTGCCCCTGCAGGGCGACCCCGCCCCCCTGGCCGCGATGCTGCTGGAAGTCAGCGGCCCGTTCCTGGTCATTTTCACCACGGTGTTCACCATTCTGGTGGGCGTGCGCCGCCTGGACCCCACGGAGCGCCACCAGGGCATGGTGGCGGCCGTGGCCGTGGAGTCCGTGGTCAAGCTCGTGGCCCTCTTGGCCGTGGGCGTGTACGTGATCTGGGTGATCTACGACGGGCCCAACGACATCCACGCCAAGAACCTGGCCCTGCCCTGGCACGTGAACCGGGGCGTGGGCGACGGCGGCAACGTGGCCTACATGCGCTGGACCACCATGATGCTGCTGGCCGTGTGGGCGGTGCTGTTCCTGCCGCGCCAGTTCCACGTGGCCGTGGTGGAGAACTCCGACGAGCGCCACATCCTCACGGCCATGTGGCTGTTCCCGCTCTTCGCCGTGCTCCTGCAGGTGGTGGTCACGCCCATAGCCATGGGCGGCCTGGCCCTGGGGCTGCCCCGGTCCCAGGCCGACACCTTCGTGCTGCGCCTGCCCATGATGCACGGGGCGCACTGGCTGGGCGGGCTGGCATTCATCGGCGGCTTTTCCGCGGGCATGAGCATGATCATGGTCAGCGCCATGACCATGGCCACCATGATCACCAACCACATCGTCCTGCCCCTGGCCGAGGCCGCGCCCGGGCTGCGGGGCCTGCGTCTGTTCATCCTGCAGTGCCGCTGGGGCGTGGTGGCGGCGTACCTCTGCCTGGGCTACGTGTTCCACCTGCTGCTCGGCGAGAGCTACCTGCTGGTGAACATCGGCATCATCTCGTTTTCGGCCGTGCTGCAGTTCGCCCCGGCCGTGGTGGGGGGGATGCTCTGGCGCGACGCCACGCCCCAGGGGGCCTTGGCCGGGTTGGGCACGGGGTTCGTGGTCTGGGGCTACACCCTGCTCCTGCCCGCCTTCGTGAACAGCGGGCTCTTGCCGTCCTCGCTCCAGTCCGAGGGGCCGTGGGGCCTGGGCTTCCTGCGGCCCGAGGCCCTCTTGGGGCTGGACGCCATGGATCCCCTGACGCATTCCGTGTTCTGGTCCCTGCTCTGCAACGCGGGGGCCTACGCCGTGGTCTCCCTGTGCACCACCGGCCTGGCTGGCGAACAGCGGCCCATGGGCTTCGGCGACATGCCCACCGAGCGGCGCGGCCCCGGAAAGGCCGGCGAGTGGGAGTCGCATATCCATCTGGTCAACAAGCGGGGCAGGCTCACGGAATTGTTCGCGAGCTACCACCCCCGCCCCAGGGCCCAGGAACTGGCGGACCGCTGCGTGTCCACGGCCGGGATCGAGGGTGCGGAGCGCATCAACATCCGCCAGCTCATGGACCTCTACGCCGAGGCCGAGCGCCTGCTGGCCGGCATGGTGGGCACGGCCGCCGCGTACAGGGCCCTGCGCACTGCGGACCTCTACACCGCCCGCGAAACCATGGAGCTCTCCGAGGTCTATGCGGGGCTCCTGGCCGAGCTCAAGCTGTCCCCCGACGATCTGGCCCAGCGCGTGGACTACTACCAGGAACGCGAGGCCATGCTCACCCGCCACGCCGAGGAGCTGCTCTCGGCCAACAGCAGGCTGCGCCAGGAGGTGGCCGAGCGCCGCCGGGCCGAGGTGGAGGCCTACAAGGCCGAGAGCAGGTACCGCAGCATCTTCGAGAACGCCCTGGAGGGCCTGTTCCAGAGCACCATGGAAGGCAGGCTCATCAGCGCCAACCCGGCCATGGCCCGCTTCCTGGGCTTCGACAGCCCGGAACAGCTCCTGGGCGAGGTGCTCAACGTCTCCGAACAGCTGTACATGGACCCGTCGCAGCGCGAGGTGCTGCTGCGCGAACTGGAGAAATACGGCGGCGTGTCCGGGTACGAGATCAATTTCCGCCGCCGCGACGGCACGCCCCGCTGGGGCGGGCTGCACGCCCATGTGGTGCGCGGCGAGGACGGGCGGATCATCCTCCTGGAGGGCATCCTGGAGGACATAGAGGACCGCAAGCGCGCCGAGGACCAGTTGCGCAAGGCCAACCGCTACGTGCAGGACATCATCGATTCCATGCCCTCGGTGATGGTGGGCGTGGACGGGGCCGGGGCCGTGACCAACTGGAACCGCGCGGCCGCCGAGGTCCTGGGACTGGCCGACGACGCCAAGGGCAGGCCCCTGGCCGAGGCGCATCCGGACCTGGCGCCCGTGGCCAGGATCCTCGAAGAGGCCCTGGACACGGGCGAGCCCCAGCGGCTCGGCAAGCTGGCCGTCGTCGGCGGGGGCGAGACCCGCTACCGCGACGTGATGGTCTTTCCCCTGACCTCGGGCGGGACACGGGAGGTGGTGGTGCGCATCGACGACGTCACCGAGCGGGTGCTGATGGAAGAGATGATGATCCAGACCGAGAAGATGATGTCCGTGGGCGGGCTGGCCGCAGGCATGGCCCACGAGATCAACAATCCCCTGGGCGGCATCCTGCAGTCCGTGCAGAACATCGGCCGCCGCCTGGCCGACGGCCTGCCCGCCAACGAACAGGCCGCCGAGGCCGAGGGCTGCACCCTGGCCCAGGTGCGCGGCTACCTGGGGCGGCGCAGGATCCTGGACATGGTGGACGGCATCCGCGCCTCGGGCCTGCGCGCGGCCGAGATCGTGGCCAACATGCTGGACTTCAGCCGCCGCAACGAGGCCGGACGCAGCAGCGTGGACATCAACGAGGTGCTGGACAACGCCGTGGAACTGGCCTCCAGCGACTACGACCTCAAGAAGAAGTACGATTTCCGGAATATCCGCATCGAGCGCGACTACGAGCAGGGCCTGCCTCCGCTGATCTGCGCGCGCACGGAGATCGAGCAGGTGGTCCTGAACCTGCTCAAGAACGCGGCCCACGCCATGTTCGGGGCCGAGTCTGGGAACGGCGTGCCCACCATCACCCTGTCCACCAGGCGCGAGGGGGACTGGCTGCGCATCCGGGTGGCGGACAACGGCCCGGGCATGGACGAGGGCACGCGCAAGCGGGTCTTCGAGCCCTTCTTCACCACCAAGGAGGCGGGCATGGGTACGGGGCTGGGCCTGTCCGTGTCCTTCTTCATCGTGACCTCCAAGCACGGGGGCTCCTTCACCGTGGACTCGGCCCCGGGCCAGGGCGCGGCCTTCAACATGCTCCTGCCCCTGGAGCCCGCGGCTTTCGAGGACTAGCCGGGCGCGAAAAAGCCGCCCTTCCCGAGGGGGAAGGGCGGCTTGATTTGTGTCGCTCTGGACGATCCGTCAGCAGGCGCAGCTTTCCAGGCGCTCGATGGTCTCCAGGACCTTCAGGCCGTCCTCGCAGCTGGTGGGCACCGGGGTTCCCTGGCGCACGGCCGCGATGAAGGCCTTGAGCTCCTCCACCACGGGCTCCTTGTAGACCACGGGCCATTCCTTGATGGAATAGTTGGCGTCGTAGCCCTCGAACTTGCTGTAGGCCCGGACCTGCTGGGTGATGAGGTTGGCCTCGATGTACTTGTCCTTGGCCGCCACGTGGATGAAGCGGGACTTGTAGGGCGTGACCCAGTTGGTGTTGATGTGGGCCAGGACCCCGTTCTCCATCTCGGCGGTAATCAGCGCCGTGTCCTCGTGCTTGCCGATGCTGGTGGAGGTCACGCAGTAGGCCTTCTTGAACTCCGAACCGGTGATGTGGCGGATGAGGTCGATGTCGTGGGAGCCCAGGTCGCGCAGCACGCCCACGTCCTGGATGCGCGGCGGATACGGGCCCACGCGCTCGATCTGGATGGACAGGACCTCGGAGTCCGCCACCAGCTCCTTCACGCGGCGCACGGCCGGGTTGTAGCGCTCGATATGACCCACCATCAGGGGCAGGCCCTTTTCCCGGGATTTCTCCAGCAGGGCGCGGCCCTCGGCGGCCGAGGCGGCCAGGGGCTTCTCGATGAGCAGGGCGATGCCGCGTTCCATCACGGCCAGGCCCACGTCCTCGTGCAGCACAGTGGGCACGCACACGCTCACCGCGTCCAGGGGCTGGTCCAGGAAGGCGTCCAGGCTGTCGAAGGTGGGCGCGCCGTACTGAGCGCCCGTTTCGGCGAGGCGGGCGGCGTCCGTGTCCATGATGCCCGTGACCGTGGTCCCGGCGAGTTCGGAATACACGCGCAGATGCAGGCGGCCCATGGCTCCCAGGCCGATGACGCCGACGTTCAGGTTCTTGTCCGTTTGCATGCTGGAGTCCTCATGAGGGGCGGCCGGGGACAAAGGTCCGTTGCCTCCGGCCGGTGTTTGGCTTACGTTGCGAGGCGGATTAGCACATTTCGGCCCGCCTGCCAAAGAGCAAATATGGCCCTGCGGCCCTAGGGCGGGGCGTCACCCCAACGAACAGCGGTCTGATGGACACCAAGCGCATTTGGATCAACGCGGGCGAGGCCTCGGGTGACATGCACGGGGCCCTCCTGGTGCGGGCGCTCATCGGGCGCGTGCCGGGCCTTCAGTGCCTGGGCATGGGCGGCCCGGCCATGGCCGAGGCGGGCTTCGCCGGGGAATTCGACATTTCCGAGCTGTCCCTGGTGGGGATCACCGAGGTGCTGGTCCACCTGCCGCGCGTGCTGGGGCTCATGCGCCGCATCAAGCGGCGGCTGGCCGAGGTCCGGCCCGACGCCGTGGTGCTCATCGACTCGCCGGATTTCAATTTCTTCGTGGCCCGCATGGCGCGCTCCCTTGGCATCCCGGTCTACTACTACATCTGCCCCCAGGTCTGGGCCTGGCGCACCGGGCGCGTGGAATTCCTCAAGAAATACGTGCGCCGCGTGCTCTGCATCCTGCCCTTCGAGAAACCGTTCCTGGCCGAGCGCGGGCTGGACGCGGACTACGTGGGCCATCCGCTCCTGGACCAGGTGCCCCTGGACGAGCTGCGGGCCCTGGCCCCCGAGCCCAACCGCGTGGGCATCCTGCCCGGCTCGCGCCGCCGGGAGATCGAGTCCCTGCTGCCCGAGTTCATGGACGCGGCGCGGCGCATCCGCATCCGCCTGCCGAACACGGAATTCACCCTGGTGCGCGCCCCCGGGGTCACGGACGAGCGCCTGGCCCCGTACCTGCCGGACGACGTGCCCGTGACCGTGGTGCCGCCCGAGGAACGCTACCAGGCCATGCGCTCCTGCGGCGCGCTGCTGGCCGCCTCGGGCACCGTGACCCTGGAGACGGCGCTCTTGGGCGCGCCCACGGTGGTGGCCTACAAGGTCTCGCCCCTGTCTTATGCCGTGGGCAGGCTCGTGGTGAAGGCGCGCTTCATCAGCCTGCCCAACCTGATCCTGGGGGAGGAGGTCTTCCCCGAGTTGATCCAGGACCGGGCCCGGGGCGCGGACATCGCGGCCGCGGCCCTGACCTGGCTCACCGACGCCGGGGCCATGGCCGCCGTGCGCGCGCGCCTGGAACGCCTGGCGCGCATGGTGGGCGAGCCCGGGGCTCCGGGCCGCGCCGCCGACATCATCCTGAGTGACCTTGAGGGGGCCTAGCAGGCTGTCCATAAACGCACGATTGCTGCGTTGCTGCGGAAAATGCAAACCCTCGCGTATAGGGATACGCGTCGGTCTTGCATTTCCCTTGCGCCTTGCACTCGCACATTTCTGAACAGCCTGGAGCGGGTGCGACATGCGCAGGACCGGCCTTGCGTTGGCAGGGGCGGAATTTCTGTGGGGGGGAGCCATGCGCGCATCACGCCCGTCGGACCGGCGTTCGGGCCCGCCCGGGCTCCTGCCCTGGCAGTTCGGGGTGCTGGGCCTGGCTGCCGGCATCCTGGCCCTGCGCTTCCCGATTCCCGCCTGCATCTGCCTGATCCTCGTCTTCCTGTTTTCCCGTTGCGCCGGGCTGGGCGTGCGCGGCCGCCTGGGCGTGGCCCTGTGCTTCCTGGCGGGCTGGGCCCTTGCGGTGCGCGTCCTGCCCGGGACGCCGGACCTGCCGCCCTGGACGCGTGCCCGCGCCGGGGCCGAGGTCCGGGGGCTGGTGGCGCGCACCGAGGCCCGGCCGGACCGGGTGCTGCGCGTGTTCCTGGAGGACGCGTCCTACGAGTTGGAGAACGGGGAGCGGGGCGCGCTGCCCGGGCTGGTGCTCTGGAACTGGAGCCGCCCCGCGTCGCGGCCTTTGCCCGGGGACCGGGTGCGCGTGCGCCTGCGCCTGCGCCCGGTGCGCGGGTTCGCCAACCAGGGCGGCTGGGACACGGCCTTCCACTGGCGGCGGCAGGGCGTGTTCCTGCGCGGCTGGTCCCGGGGCGGGCGGGGGAGCCCGGAGCTTCTTTCCCGCTCCGCCCCCGGCCCGGTCCGCCTGCGCGAGGCCGTGCGCGTGGCCGTGGCCGGAGACGACCCGCACGATCAGGGCCGGGCGTTGCTCGCGGCCCTGGTCCTGGGGGACCGCCTGCACCTGGCCCCGGAGTTGTGCGAGGCCCTGCGCGCCGCCTCCCTGGGGCACAGCCTGGCCCTGTCCGGGCTGCATCTGGGGTTCGCGGCGGCCCTGGGCTTCGGCCTGGCCTGGCTGGCCGGGCGCGCGCGGCCGTCCCTGTACCTGCGCCTGCCGCGCCTGAAGCTGGGGGTGCTGCTGGCCGCGCCCTGCGCCGGGCTGTACCTCTGGCTGGGCGGGGCCGGGCCCAGCCTGGTGCGCGCCGGGGTCATGCTGGCCTCCTGGGGCCTGTTCCTCTGGCTGGACCGGGAGCGGCCGCTCCTGGACGGGCTGTTCCTGGCCGTGCTCCTGATCCTGGCCGCGTCGCCCCTGTCCCTGTACGACATGCGTTTGCAGTTTTCGGTGCTGGCCGTGGCGGGCATCGCCGTGCTCGGGCCGGTGTTCTGGCCCTTCCTGCCATGGCCCCGGCGCGGGCAGGGGCCGGTCATGCGCCTTGCCGCGCGCCTTTGCGCCGCCGTGCTGGGCACCCTGGGCGTGAGCCTGTGCGCGGTGCTGGCCCTGTGGCCGTTGACCGCGTGGTATTTCGGCCAGTCGGCCGCGAGTCTCTGGCTCAACGTGCTCTGGCTGCCGCTTTTGGGCCTGTTCGCCGTGCCCGTGGGGCTGGTGGGGGCGTTGCTGTCGGTCGTTCCGGGGCTGGGCGGACCGGGGCAGGCCCTGCTTTCGGCGGACGCGGCCGCCCTTTCCCTGGGCGCGGACGGCGTCCTGGCCCTGCACCGGGCCGGGCTGCTGCCCGTGTTCACGCTGCCGCGCCCCCTGGGGCCGCAGATCCTGGGACTCTACGCCCTGGCCGCCGCGGCGGCGGTGTTCCTGCGTGCGCGCTGCCGCGCGGCCCTGATCGCCGGGGGGCTGGCCCTGGGGCTGCTGGTCTGGCCCCTGGCCGCCCGCATCCTGGACGGGGACGCCCTGCGCCTGACCCTCTTGGACGTGGGCCAGGGCCAGGCCGTGCTCATCGAGGTCCCGGGAGGCGGGCGCACCCTGGTGGACGGCGGGGGGCCCTGGTCGCCGACCTTCGACGTGGGCCGGGCCGTGGTGCTCCCGGCCCTGGCCCGGGGCAGGTGGCCGAGCCTGGACCGCGTGGTCCTGAGCCACCCGGACGGGGACCATTACCTGGGGCTGATCCAGCCCTTGTCCCATGGCCGCGTGGGCCTGTTCGCGCACAACGGGCGCTGGCCCGACGGGCCGGGCGGGCGGGCCCTGCGCGCCGCCGTGGAGGAAAGCGGGGCGGCCGTGGAGGTCTGGAGCGCGGGCCAGCGCCATGAACTGGCCCCGGGAATCGTGTTGGAGGTCCTGCATCCCGACCCGGGAGGGAGGGGCCTCGCGGACAACGACGCGTCCCTGGTGCTGCACCTGACCTGGCGGGGCAGGGGCTTGGCGCTCATCTGCGGGGACGTGGAGGCCCGGGGTATCGAGGCCCTGCTGGCCCGCGCTCCGGCGCTCGACGCCCAGGTCCTGGTGCTGCCCCACCACGGTTCGCGCGACGCCCTGAGCCCCGCCCTGTACCGGGCCTGCGCCCCGCGCCTGGCCCTGGCCTCGGCGGGGTTCATGAACCATCTGGGCTGCCCCGCCCCCGAGGTCCTGGCCGCGTTGGCCGGGCGGGGCGTCCCGGTGCTGGACACTCCCGCGTGCGGGCAGATCGGCCTGGCCTGGACCGCGCCGGACAGTTCCCCGCGCATCGAGACCGTGCTCGGGCCGGACGATTGAGGCCGGGGCGGCGCGCGGGCTAGTCGTTGAAGGCCACGGTGGCCATGGCGCGGTCCACCTTGTCCTGGGGCCAGACCTTGACCTGGCCCGGCGCCTCGTCCGCGGAGGACACGGTGGTTCCCTGGCCGGGTTCGGCCAGTACCGTGACGCCCCTGGCGTTGCGTACGGCCACGTCGCCGCCCGAGAGCAGAAACACGTCCAGGGCGTCCGGCGCGAGAAAGCCGCCCCAGAAATCCGTGCCCCGGATGCCGATTTCGGCCAGCGGGGTCCGGACCGTGAAGTCCGGATTCTCCGTCTGGGTGATGCGTCCGGTCACGGCGCGGAACGCGCCCTTGGCCAGGTCGAGCAGGGCGCGGCCCCCGAAGGCCCCCGGCGTGTGCTCCAGGGCGTCGATGCGGAATCCGGTGTCGTCGGACAGGGTCAGCATGGTGCCGTCCTTGAGCTCCAGTTCCAGCCGGGTCTCGATCCCGGTGGAGAGGGCGTCGCCCACGAACACCGAGTCGTCCTCGAACAGGGGCAGGCGGTCCCGCCCGCGCAGGGCGAAGGCCTGGCCCTGCAGGCGGGTGACCTTGCCCGCCAGGATCGGTTCGGGCGCCGCGTCCTGGGCCCGGGCCCAAGGGGCGAGCAGCGCGAGCGCAGCCAGAACGGCCGCGAATACAAGGATTCTATGCATGGAGTCCCCTCTTTTTCCCCAGCATAGCACGAGCGGCCGTTTCTGTGCACGAAAATGGGCCCCCGGGCGGATGCGCACGGAAACGGGGCCGGATGCGGAAACCGTGGCTGGGCCTGTTGACTTGCCTGCGGGCCTGTGCAATCCCTAGCCCGGAAAATGTTTGCAAAACAACGCACTACGTAAGCCAGCCAGCAAGGAAGCCCCATGGACGCCACGCCGGAAGCCACGTCGACCATCGTCACCATCGTGATGGCCTTTTTCGTCCTCTCCGTCCTCTACGCCTACACCCTGTACAAGGCCATATCGCGTTGCTCCCCGGTCAGCAGGAAACTCAGGCCCTGGGAAGCCTGGCTCGTGCTCATCCCGTACTTCAACTGGTTCTGGAATTTCTATCTGGCCCTGAAGGTCGACGCCTCCCTGCGCGCGGAGTATTCCACGCGGCAGATCCTCGACCTGTTCAAGTCCACCAAGGAGCTGGGCCTGGCCTACGCCGCGGCCATGCTCATCGCCCAGATCCCGAGCATCAAGACCATCGGTTGCGTGGTCCTGGTGGCCTGCTGGGCCGTGTACTGGTGGCGGCTGCACAAGCTTTCGGTCCGACTGGCCTGAGGACGCGGTCCCCGGGCGCGAAAAACGCCTCCGCGACACATGCGTCGCGGGGGCGTTTCGGTTGTATCGCGGCAACGCCGCAGACGGCGTTTCTTTCCGTCCTTCCAACTTGTCTTTTTTTCGCAGCAACGCCGCAGACGGCGTGCTCCAGGCGGCCTGCGCCTAGAAGCCGATGAGGGCGCGCACCTCTTCCATGGTGGCCTGGGCCTTTTCGCGGGCCTTGTCCGTGCCCTGCCTGAGCACGTCCATGACCAGGTCCGGGTCCTTGTCGTACACGCTGCGGCGCTCCTGCATGGGCGTGAGGAAGCGCTCCATGGACTGAAGGAGCAGGCGCTTGCAGTCCACGCAGCCCCAGGAGGCGTTGCGGCAGCCTTCCTCGATCTCGGGCAGGCGGCCGGCGTCGGTCATGATCTTGTGGTAGGGGAAGAGGTTGCAGATCTTGGGATCGCCGGGGTCGGACTTGCGCATGCGGTTGGTGTCCGTGAGCATGCTCATGACCTTCGTCTTCACCGAGTCCATGTCCTCGCCCAGGCCGATGGCGTTGCCGTAGCTCTTGGACATCTTGCGCCCGTCCAGGCCCGGGAGCTTGGACTCCTTGGTCAAGAGGGCCTGGGCCTCGGGGAAGAAGGGCTTGTCCTCGGGACAGTTCAGGAAGTTGAAGCGCCGCGCGATCTCGCGGTTCAGCTCCAGGTGGGGCAGCTGGTCCTCGCCCACGGGCACGGCGTGGGGCTTGAACATGATGATGTCCGTGGTCATGAGCACGGGATAGCCCAGGAACCCGTAGGTGTTCAGGTCCTTGGCGGCCAGCTGCTCCTTCTGGTCCTTAAAGGTGGGGCAGCGCTCCAGCCAGCCCAGCGGCGTGACCATGGACAGGATCAGGTGCAGCTCGGCGATCTCCTTGACGTGCGACTGCTGGTAGATGGTGCACTTCTCGGGATCCAGCCCCGCGGCCAGCCAGTCCTTGGCCAGTTCGGGCACGAACTGCTTGATGCGCCTGGGGTCGGCGTATTCGCTGGTCATGGCGTGCCAGTCGGCCACGAAATAGAAGCAGTCGTATTGGTCCTGGAGTTCGACCCAGTTCACGAGCACGCCGAAGTAGTGGCCCAGGTGCAGGGGGCCGGTGGGGCGCATGCCGGAGACGATTCTTTTCTTAGTATTCATGTTCAAGGTCCGAAGGATGTTAAAGGATGGCGGCCAGGATCTGCCACACGGGGGCGAACACGAACCTGAGGGCTCCGGTCATGATCAGCACGATGAGGATGATGAAGCCGTAGCGCTCGACGCTCATGTAGGCGCGGGCCATGTTCGGGGGAAGAAGTTCCGCCAGAATCCTGCTCCCGTCAAGGGGCGGGACGGGCAGCAGGTTGAACACGCCGAGCACCACGTTGATGACCACGCCGAAACGGCAGATGAGGTACGCGGGTTCCAGGAAATAGGCCTCCATGCCCCCCGGGGCCACGGGCTGCACCACGATGTACTGGTAGCCCAGCCAGAACAGGGCCGCCAGGAGGAAGTTCACCGCCGCCCCGGCAGCCGAGACCACGATGACGCCCAGGCGCGTGTTCTTGTAGTAGCGCGGGTCGATGGGCACGGGCTTGGCCCAGCCGATGATGAAGCCCCCGGTGAAGGCGGTGATCAAAAAGACCAGGGTGCCCATGGGGTCCAGGTGCTTGATGGGATTCAGGGTCAGCCGCCCGGACATCTTGGCCGTGGGGTCGCCGAACCAGTATGAGGTCAGGCCGTGGGCGACCTCGTGGCAGGTGACCGCCAGGAGGAAGGGCACGGCCATGATGGTGATGCGGATGACGCTTGTGGATATGTCGTGCATGGGCCTTGCGGATTACCACAAGCCCAGGGGCCGGGCAAGGGAGCGTCCGGGGCGGGTCGCGCTCAGGACGGCAGCAGAGCCGCGGCCACCTTGGACTTGAGCTCCGTGAGGTCCACGGTCTTGACCACGTAGTAGTCCGCGGCGATGGACTTCAGGTCGTGCTGGAAGCTGTCGTAGGCCGTGCAGAGGATCACGGGCAGGTCCTGCTCCCGGCTGCGTATCTTTTGCAGCAGGTCCAGGCCCGAGATGTTGGGGCCGAGCTTGATGTCCAGGATCACCACGTCGGGCTTCTCGCGGTCCAGGGCCTCGAGGATGTCCTCGGTGCCGTCGGAGGTGCCCACCGCGTAGCCGTCGGCCTGCAGCTCTTCCTGATAGAGCATGCGGATATGCTTCTCGTCGTCCACGACTAGGATCTTGTGCTGCTGCATATGCCGTCCCCGTCTGTCCGTCCCCGCCCGGAAAGCGTTGCGGCCCGGGAGGGAAACGTTTAGCATCCGTGGCCCGGGCGCCGGCCCGGCACGGGATGTACCCAACAATCATATATTGGTACGTATAAACAGAAATGGCAACCCCCAAGGCGTTTTCCCCCGCCGGAAAACGGGTTCGCATGCCGGGGGATACGGGCGGAGGCCCTGGATGAGCGCATTCTTGCCGGTGACGGTGATTCTGGAACGGGAGGGCGAGACCCTGGTCTTTCCCCGCCTGAACACGGCCCGCCAGCTGCTGAACAAGCTGGATCTGGCGGACAACGACGCCCTGGTCATCCGGGGCGATGAACTTCTGACCCCGGACCGCAAGCTGGCCCCCGGGGACGAGATCACGGTGCGCACCGTGGTCTCCAGGGGCTAGGCCATGAAATGTTCGCGCTGCAAGGACGTGGCCCAGGTGGCCCTGCCCGGGCACCACAGCGGGTTCTGCCCGGACTGCTTCATGCTCTTTTTCTCGCGCCAGGTGGAGCGGGCCGTCAGCAAACACAAGATGTTCACCAAGCGGGACAAGGTGCTGGTGGCCCTGTCCGGGGGCAAGGACTCCCTGGCCCTGTTCCGGGAGCTGGTGGTCCAGGGCTACGACGTCACGGGCCTGCACATCGACCTGGGCATCCCGCAGTCGTCCCCGGCGGCGCGGGCCAAGGTGGAGGCCTTCTGCCGCGAGGCGGGCGGCAGGCTGGAGGTCCTGGATCTGGCCAGCGAGGGATTGCCCATTCCCCTGGTGAAGGAAAGGGTGCGCCGCCCCATCTGTTCCATGTGCGGCAAGATCAAGCGCTATTTCTTCAACAAGGCGGCCCTGGACGGGGGCTACGCGGCCCTGTGCACCGGCCACAACCTGGACGACGAGGTGGGGCGGCTGCTGGCCAACACCCTGCGCTGGGACGTGGGTTACCTCTCGGACCAGGGGCCCGTGCTGGCCGCCCGCGACGGGTTCGCGGCCCGCTGCCGCCCCCTGTATCGGCTCACGGAATTCGAGACCGCCGCGTACTGCTTTTTCGCGGGCATCGACCACCACAAGGCCGAATGCCCCTATTCCAAGGGCGCGAGCTTCACGGTGCGCAAACAACTCATGAACCGCCTGGAGCGCGAGAGCCCGGGCTCCAAGCTGTCCTTTTACGAGGCCTTCCTCAAGCAGGGCAGGCCCGTGTTCGAGGCGGCGGAAAAGGAGCAGGGCCCGGAACTCGCCCCCTGCGAACGGTGCGGCTACCCCACGTCCGCGGAAATATGCGGCCTGTGCAGGGTCCGCGAGATGCTCGGGGACTCCGGGGAGGGCTGAGCGGGGCGGCCGCTCCTTTTTGCCCGCCGCATCTTGCTTGGCTTTGGTTTTTCATGTACTGCGTTAGAATATCCAAAGGGAAATTTCTGGTTTCCGCTAGAACATGAGTAGTGTCCCAAGGGGGGGAACGATGCGCAAGGCAATCGCTTATCTGTTGGCGGCCGTGTCCATGGCATTCATGCTCGCCGCGTGCGCCGGGGACGTGGTGCCCGAGGGGGCCGACTATTCCTTCTTCACCGGTTCCCTGGTTTCGGAGGAATCCGGCACCATCACCGAGATTCACGATGCCACCCTCAAGGCCCTCGAAAGCCTTGAGCTGCCCGTGTCCTACGACAAGAAGGACAACCTTGTGGCCGTGCTCCAGACCTTCACGTCCGAGGGCGAGAGCGTGCGCATCACCATCAGCTTCCGCACCGTGGACGTGTCCGAGATCCGGTTCTTCTCCGAGGACCGCATCGACAAGTACAAGCTGTCGGGCCTCCTGGAGGAGATCCGCAAGAACATGTCCTTCATCTAGAAGGCGCCGTCGATCAAAACGGGCCCCCACGCCATGCGGCGAGGGGGCCTTTGTCTTGCCGGGGGGAGGCGAGGGGATATTTCGATGCTCACCAATCCCGTTCGGATTTCCGTCGTCCTGCCCGCGTACAACGCCGCCTCCGGCCTGGCCGCCGCCCTGGACAGCCTGCTGGCCCAGACGCATCCCGATTTCGAGATAGTGGCCGTGGACGACGGCTCGGACGACGCCACGGCGGACATCCTCGCGGCCTACGCCGCGCGCGACGCCCGGGTGCGGCCCCTGTTCATGGCCCACAGGGGCGTGGCCGAGGCCTTCAACGCCGGGCTGGCCGTGTCGCGGGGCGAGTTCGTGGCCCGCATGGACTCCGACGACGTGAGCCTGCCGCGCAGGCTTGAGCTGCAGGCCGCGCACCTCGACGCGCACCCGGGCACCGGGCTGGTGAGCTGCCTGGTGGCCTTCGGCGGGGACCGTTCGGCCCAGGCCGGATACGCCCGCCACGTGGACTGGGCCAACTCCCTGGTCTGCGCCGAGGACATCTCCCTGGCCCGGTTCGTGGACTCTCCGGTTCCCAATCCCTCGGTCATGTTCCGGCGCGAACTCGTGGCCCGCCACGGCGGGGCGCTGTCCGGCGATTTTCCCGAGGACTACGAGATGTGGCTGCGCTGGCTGGACGAGGGCGTGGTCATGGAGAAGGTGCCCGAGGCCCTGCTGGTCTGGAACGACCCGCCGGACCGCGCCACGAGAACGGACCCCCGCTACAGCCCCGAGGCCTTCTACCGGGTCAAGGCCCGCTGGCTGGCCCGCTGGCTGGAGCGCGCCAACCCCCGCCATCCCGAGGTGGTGGTCATGGGCTCGGGCCGCACCACCCGCAAGCGGGCGGACCTCTTGGAGGATTTCGGGGTGCGCATCACGGCCTACGTGGACGTGGACCAGAACAAGATCGGCCGACCCATCCGGGGGCTGCCCGTCATCGCCCGCGAGGACATGCCCGGCCCCGGGGACTGTTTCGCCCTGCCCTTTGTGGCCAGCGTGGGCGCGCGCAACGACATCCGCGTCTTCCTGGAGTCCCGGGGCTTCGTGCTGGGGCGCGACTACATCCCCGCCGCATAGGGCCGCCCGGCCGCTTGCCCGCCGCCGGACGTGACACGGGGCGGAAAGGGCTGCACCCCTCTCCGCCCCGCGCCTGTCCTCCCCCCCAAGGTAGGTGGGCTAGGTGTTGTCGTCCTTCATGTTCTGGATCAGCCCCGAGAGCTCGCTGGCCTGGGCGGCCAGCTCGTTGAGCGCCTGGTAGGACTGGTCCATGGCCTCGGCGATGGAGGTGGACAGCTCGTTGACCTCCTCCACGACCCTGTTGATCTCCTCGCTGGCCGCGGACTGCTCCTCAGAGGCCGTGGCGATGTTGCGCACCTGATCGGCCGTGCTTTCGGAGAGGGACACGATTTCCTGCAGGGACTTGCCGGAGATGTCGGCCAGCTCGTTGGCCTGCTCCACGGCCTGCACCGCGCGGTCCACGTTCTGGGTGTTCTTTTCCGTGGAGCCCTGGATGGCGGCGATGGAGTCGCCCACCTCCTTGGTGGCGCTCATGGTCTTCTCGGCCAGCTTGCGCACCTCGTCGGCCACCACGGCGAAGCCGCGCCCGGCGTCGCCCGCGCGCGCGGCCTCGATGGCGGCGTTGAGCGCCAGCAGGTTGGTCTGGTCGGCGATGTCCGTGATCACGGTCATGATCTGGCCGATGGCCTCGGCCTGGCCGCCGAGCACGTCCATGTCCGCCTTGAGGACCATGGCCATTTCGTGGATGGAGGAGATGGCCTCGATGGACTTGGCCACCACCTCGCGCCCCTCCAGGGCCTTCTGCTTGGCGGATTCGGCGTTCTCCGCCGCGCTGGAGGCGTTGCGCGCCACCTCCAGGACCGTGGCGTTCATCTCCTCCATGGCCGTGGCGGTTTCGCCGATGCGCTGCTTCTGCATGCCCGTGCTCTGGTTGATCTCCTCGGCCTGGGAGGACATCTCGTCCGAGGCCGTGGAGACCCTGGTGACGATGCCCTCCAGGGTTCCGGCGGCCTGGAGCATACCCTCGCGCTTGGCGCTTTCCGCCCGCAGCCGGGCCTCCTCGGCCTCGGCCTGGGCCACGCGCGCGCGGTCCGCCTCCTCGGCGGCCTCCTCGCTCTTCTGCTGAGCCTCCTTCATCTTCTGCTTGAGGCTCTCAACCATGGTCTCGATGGACAGCTTGAGCTTCAGGATCTCGCCCTTGAAGGTGCCGCTCATGGACGCGTCCAGATCGCCGGAGGCCACGCTGTCCGCGTAGCCCACCACCGTGTCCATGGGCCGCTTCAGGCCCCGGCGCATGAGCAGGGTGATGGCCGCGACGCAGAGGATCATGAACATCCCGCCGAACAGCATGGCGTTGTTGAGCAGGGTGCGCATGGCGCTGTCGAACTCCTCGCGGTTCTTGTTCACCGTGGCGTCCACGTCGTCCATGTACACGCCCATGCCCAGAATCCAATTCCAGGCCTTGAACAGCTTGATGTAGGACAGCTTGGGGAAGTCCCCGCTCTGGCCGGGCTTGGTCCACCAGTACGTGACGTAGCCCTCTCCGTCCTGGGTGGCCTTCTTGGTCATTTCCGCGAAGAAGCGGTTGCCCTTGGCGTCGGTGGACTGGGACACGTCCTTGCCGTCCAGGCCCGGGTTCATGGGATGCATGACCATGCGCGTGTCCGTGTCCTGCACCCAGAGGTAGTTGCCGTCGCCCAGGCGCATCTTGGATATCTGGTCCAGGGCCTGGCGCTGGAGGGCGGCGGTGATGTCCTCGATCCAGGCCCCCGTGCCCACGACCCAGTTCAGCTCGGGGATCAGCTTGACGTAGGAGACCTTGGGCTTGGGCGTTGTCTCCCCGGGCTTGGCCCAGAGGTAGTCCACCATGCCCTCGCCCTTTTCCTTGGCTATTTTGGCCATTTCCACGAACAGGCGCTTGCCGTTGGGGTCCTTGTAGTCCGAAAGGTCCTTGCCGTTGAGGCCGGGGTTCGTGGGGTGGATGACCATGCGCGGGGTCAGGTCGTTGATCCAGACGTAGTTGTCCCCCTCGTAGCGGATATGCGCGGCGAGGTCCTTGAGGTCCTCGATGAGCTTCTCCCTGGAGATTTCACCCTTGAGGTGGCTGTAATGGCGCATGATCAGGCTGTAGGCCGTGTCCACCACCTGCTTCAGGCGGTCGGCCTTCTGGATCTTGAGCTCGTCGATGTTCGTGGCCTGTTCGTGGAACATCTCGATGGTCGTGTAGGCCATCTGGACGATGTCCTTGAGGCTGAATTGCTCGGTCTGGTATATGAACTGCTTCGTCTCCTCGGCCTGCTTGGCGGAGAAGCTTTTGAAGTCGTAGGAGAGGTAGGCGTAGAAGAACAGGGCTTCAAGAACAAGGGCGACGGCTGCGGCAGCTATCATTCTGACGACAATTGATTTTTGCATCACGGCCTCCTTGCCGACTGTCGCCGCGCCGATTTGTGTGTGCATCTGAGATATCAGATGCCGGACAATGCGCGGCAAATTCGTACACGCTCCCGGAAGATGTTGGGATATTGCTATTCTTTTATTGTATATGCGTTGCCGGCAAAAGCGGCAAGCATTTTCGCACGCGGGCGCGTGCGAATGTGGATAAGGAGGCGTGAGAAGCGGGAGCGGGGGAGGAGCTAGCGGCGCAACTGGTAGATGCGCACCGCCCGGTTGTGCTCGGCCAGGGAGCGGCTGAAGTGGTGGGTGCCGTCGCCCTTGGCCACGAAATACAGGAAGCTGTTCTTTTCCGGGGCCATGGCGGCCTCAAGGGATCTGAATCCCGGCGAGCAGATGGGGCCCGGGGGCAGGCCCCTGTGGCGGTAGGTGTTGTAGGGGTTGGCCTTGTCGCGCAGGTGCGCGCGGGTCAGATTGCCGTCAAACGCCGTGCCCAGGCCGTAGATCACCGTGGGATCGCATTGCAGGAGCATGCGCTTTTTCAGGCGGTTGGCGTAGACTCCGGCGATGCGCTCGCGTTCGGCGTCCACGCCGACCTCCTTTTCCACCATGGAGGCCAGGGTCACGATGCGCCGCATCTCCGCGGGCTCGGGCGGGCCGTCGGGCCAGAGGCGTTCGGCGGCGTGCTCGAAAAAGGCCGAGAGCATGGTGCGCACCACCGGGGCGGCGTCGCCCCCGCGCGGCCGGGGCAGGAGGTAGGTGTTGGGGAACAGGAAGCCCTCGGCGTCGGCAAAGGGAATCTGGAAGCGGTCCAGCAGCTCGCGGTCGTGCACCGCGCGCTCGAAGCTCTCGAAGTCCGCGAGGCCCTCCTTTTCCACCAGCCGCCCGATCTGCCACCAGGTCAGGCCCTCGGGCACGAACAGCCTGTGCAGCACGGCCCGGCCCGAGGTGATCACGTCCAGAATCTGCAGGGGCCTCCAGTTGGTGTTCAGCAGGAACTCCCCGGCCTTGATGGAGGCGATCTTGTCCTCCCAGCGGCCGAGCATGCGGAACTTGTCCGTGTCGGTGATCAGGTTCTTGGCCCGGAGGGTGGCGGCCACCTGGTCGAAGCTGCTGCCCGGGGCGATGTCCAGGACCACCTCGCGGCCCGGGACCTCCGGGGGCGTGGTCAGGAAATCGTGGGCCCGGTGCACCACCCAGCCCGACACGGCCAGGCACAGGACGAGGGCCCCGGCCAGGGCGTAGAGCAGGCGGCGGCGCGTGGCCGTGGCGGCCAGGGCCCGCAGCAGGCCGTCCTTGAGCAGGGGGTCCTTCACCGGGCTTCCCTCGTCTGCTGCAGGCGGGTCTCCAGGATGCGCACGGCGGCCTGCTGGTCCAGGACCTCCTTGCGCTTGGCGCGCCTGCCCATGCCAGCCTGCAGCAGGTCCTGCTCCGCAGCTTCGGAGGACAGGCGTTCGTCCACCAGGACCACGGGCCTGTCCGTGCGCCGGGCCAGGCTGGCGGCGAAGTTGCGCGCCTGGCGCGTGGTCAGGGAGTCGCCGCCGTCAAGGAGCAGCGGCAGCCCGACCACGATCTCCTCCACGCCCTCGGCTTCGATGACGCGCAGGATTTCCTCGAACAGGGCGTCCCGGGTGGTGCGGGTGAGCGTGGCGTGGGGAAAGGCCATGGTCCCAAGACCATCGGTCAGGGCCAGGCCCACCCGCTTGAGTCCGAAGTCGATGCCCAGGATGCGCATGCCCGGCGGCCGCCTACATCGGGGCCAGGGCGACCGTGCGCACCCCGTTTTGGTCCGCGGCGCCGCGCAGGGCCGAGGCCAGTTCCTTCTTCCACTTCCTGCCGCCCACGAGGCCCGCCAGGTATTCCACGCTGTGCAGGACCTTGCGGTTCTCGTGCATGCCCATCAGGCTGCGCTCGATGCCGATGCGGCAGGAGGGGCAGCCCACCACGATGGGCCTGTCCTCGGGATAGTCCGCAAGCTCCCTGCCGAGCACCATCTGCTTCTGGGCCCGCAGCTTGTTGTACAGGCCCGGGGTGGTGATGGCGCCCATGCCGGACTCGCCGCAGCAGCCGGGGCTGACCGCGACCTTGTGGCCCGTGAGCTGGGACAGGGCCGTGGCGTAGGCCGCGCTGGACTTGGAGGCGGGCACGCCGGTCCATTCCGCGTGGCAGGCCGCGTGGTACAAGAGCGGCCCCTCGGCCTCGGCGTTGATGCCTCCGGCCTTCTTGAGGATGAACTGGGTCACGTCCATGTGCTCCATGGGCGAGGAGAACGTGTCCAGGTGGTATTCCTTGAGGGCCTCGCGGCAGGTGCCGCAGGCCGTGAGCACGTGGCTGGGGGTGAGCCCGGCGGCGGCCGCCGCGCGCACCAGGTCGGCCATGGCCTCCATGTTGCGCGAGCGGTTGGTGTTGAAGGCCTCCTCGCAGCCGCTGACCACCAGGGGATAGCCGCAGCAGAGGTGCTCGGGCGGCAGGATCACGCTGGTGCCGGTCTTGAGCAGCAGGTACAGGGACGCCATGCCGATGGAGCGCGTGAACAGCCCCGCGCCGCAGCCCGGGAAGTAGAGCACCGTGTGCTCGGCCCCGGCCTCGGGCGCGAAGAACGAGCCCCGGTCCAGGTGCAGGGTCTCCGAGAGATGCTTGAGGCCCAGGAGCGGCCCCTTGCCCTGGAACATGGGGTTCTGGGCCTTCCTGCGCCAGGCGGCCGGGATCAGGCCCACGGTGCGGTTGCTCATGGCCTGGCCCAGGGCCGCGGCCTTGGCCGCCTTGGGCACGCGCTTCGCCGGGTCCTTGGCCAGGTATCCCAGGACGCGGCTCTTGATGGGATGCCCGCCCGAGCCCTTGTCCTCCAGGAAGGTGCGCATGTGCAGGGTCACTTCCGGGGTGTTGATCTTCACCGGGCAGACGCTCATGCACTTGCCGCAGGCCGTGCAGTGGTCCACCAGGTCGCGGACCTGCCTGAGGACCTTCTGGTCGGGTTCGCCGCTGGTGACCAGGCTGTAGTAGATGGCCTCCACCATGGCGCCCAGGCTGATGTTCTTGTTGCGCGGGTGGTGGATGAGCGAGCGCGAGGGCTCGTACATGGGGCACACGGACTTGCACTTGCCGCAGCGGGTGCAGGTCTGCACGTTGGTCAGCAGGCTCATGAGCCGCTGGCGGTCGGGCAGGCCCGTCCTGGCCAGGTCGCCGATGAGCTTGTTGAAGGAGAAGGTGTAGGGCTTCACGGGCAGCTCGCGGCGCACCAGCTTGCCGGGGTTGAGGATGTCCCCGGGGTCCACGCGGCGCTTGTACGCGGCCAGGGCGTCGATGCGCTCCTGGGGCACGAAGCCGATCTTGGTGATGCCGATGCCGTGCTCGCCCGAGACCACGCCGCCCAGCTCGCCCACCTTGGCCGAGACCTTGTGCACGGCCTCTTCGGTCAGGCGCATCATCTTGGGGTCGTTGGAGTTCACGGGCAGGTTCACGTGGCAGTTGCCGTCGCCCGCGTGCATGTGGCAGGCGATGACCACGCGCGTGGCGCGCATGTTCTCGTACACGGCGTCCAACTGCTCCGCGAGCTCGGGATAGCGGTGCTTCAGGTCCCTGAAGAAGTAGTAGGACTGGACCTCCAGCTCCTGGTCGCTGATCTCGCCCGCGGGCACCTCGCCGTTGATGATCTTGGAGGCGAAGGTGAACTCCATGTTGATGAACTTGTCCTGGACGCCGAAGTCCGGGAGCCTGCCCACGTCCTGCAGGGCCGAGCGGTAGGCCCGGGCGCTGTAGTGGACGTTGAGCTCCTCGATGAAGTCCGAGAACTCGGGGATCACGTCCGTGGGGATGACCACGTCCTCGTTGATCTTGAAGCCCGAGGTGCGCTTGGAGATGGCCGAGAGCTTGTGGCGGTCCTCCCAGAAGACCTCGGCCTCGTGCGGGTCGCGGGCCACGAACACGTCCACGTTTTCGTAGGGCTGGACGATGTCCACCACGGACTGCACGGCCGAATCCAGGGCCTCGTCGTCCCCGGAATCCAGCTGCACGATGAGCACGCTGATGGGCTCGCCCTCGTACTGGGCGGATTTCTTCTTGTATTCGATGGCCTGGACGTACTTGACCCCGAATTCCTCCAGGGCCGAGATCTTCACCAGGTCGCCCTGTTCGCGGATGGTGTTGCGCAGGGCGATGATGTCCTTGATGACCTGCATGGCCGGGCGCATGGTGCGGCCGAAGAATTCCAGGCAGAGCACCTTGGACAGGGGCTGCAGGGGATGCAGGGTGAAACAGCCCTCGGTGATGATGCCGTCCACGCCCTCCTTCTGCACGCCGGGCAGGCCGCCCAGGTACTTGTCCGTGACGTCCTTGCCCAGGCCCTTGGCGCGCAGGTCCGTGCCCTTGAGGGCGATGGTCTCGCGCACCGCGCCGTCCTCGCCCCGGACCTCGAACACGGCGGTCTCGTCGGGCAGGACCTTGTGCCGGGGATGGTCCACGCGCACCACCTCGATGAGCGAGGCGTCGGGCATGACCATCTTGTAGGACAGGATGTTGTCTATGGTGGTGCCGTATTCGAAGGCGAAGGGGCCGCCGGAGTTCTCGGAGATGTTGCCGCCGATGCTGGACGCGGTCTTGGACGCCGGGTCCACGGTGAAGAGTTGGCCCTGTTTGGCCGAGGCGTTGATGGCGTCCAGGGTGATGACGCCGCTCTGCACGCAGAGCACGCGGTTTTCCGTGTCGATGTCCAGGATGGCGTCGAGCTTGGCCAGGGACAGGATCACGCTGCGCTTGTCCGCCGGGATGGCGCCGCCCGTGAGGCCGGAGCCGCCGCCCCGGGGCACCAGGGCGAAATGCATCTCCCCGGCCAGGCGCACGATGTCGCGGATGTGCTCCGTGGTGGCCGGATGCAGCACCAGCATGGGCAGCTCCATGCGCAGGTCCGTGGCGTCGGTGGCGCATTCCACGCGGGAGTTGGGGCGCAGGTCGATGCAGTCGGGGGGCAGGACCTGCTGCAGGCGCTTGATGAGCTCGTCCCGGAACTTCATGTCGTCGGTGAAGCGGTTCCAGAAGCGGAACATG
This sequence comes from Desulfocurvus sp. DL1XJH-121, assembly GCF_054819825.1. NCBI lineage: Bacteria > Pseudomonadati > Thermodesulfobacteriota > Desulfovibrionia > Desulfovibrionales > Desulfovibrionaceae > Desulfocurvus > Desulfocurvus sp. DL1XJH-121. The sequence goes on along the minus strand of NZ_JBTVWW010000014.1, from coordinate 14,934 downwards.
CCCGTGGCGATGGCCGAGGAGTACTCCTCGGACATGGCCAGCTTGGTCTGGGCGAAGGAGGACTGCACGCTCTTCCAGACCAGCTCGGGATCGATGAACGGGTTGTATCGGATCAGGAACAATTCGGCGGTGAGGTCCAGGGCGGCTTCGCGCACATGCTCGGGCCATTGCTTGAACTCTTTATCCGCGACCCCGAGGACGCGCTCCACGAGCGGATCCGGGGGGATGGAAATATGGGGGCCTTTGTAGGGCATGGTGAATTTACCGACCTCTGTTCGGGGAGGGTTGACGGACCGATCACTATAAGTATGAGTCGCACGGATGGCAAGGCGCGTATTTCGCCCTCCGGCGGACGGTCAGGGCGTCTCCGGGACCGGGCTCAGGACCATGCCCCGGGGCAGCGCCATGCGGCCGGCCGCGCCGCTCTGCTCCAGGATGCGCAGGCCCTTGTCCAGGGCCTCGCGCAGGCGCTCGTGGTCGGATCGGGACTTGGGAAAGCAGACGTACAGGGCCTTGTCCCCCAGGGCCGGGAGCAGGGGGCGGACGGCGTCGGGCGAGCCCAGCTCCCGGGCCGCCAGGAACCGCGCCACGTTCAGGTCCAGCACCATGAGGTCGATGCGGCCCCGGGCCAGCATGCGCAGGTTGGTTACGTCGTTGGCCGCCTGGTATTTGTTCAGGAAGTCGGCGGCGTCGAACTCGGGGGTGTTCGCGTAGCCTCTGACCACCCCGATGCGGTACGGGACCAGGTCCTTCAGGGAGCCGAAGGCCACCATTCTGCCCTTGGGCGTGAACAGGTGCAGGGGGCCGCCAGGGAAGGGCCGGGACAGGACGAAGTCCTCGTGCAGTTCGGGCGAGTAGTATTCGGGCAGATAGCCGTGGAAGCGTCCGGCCCTGGTCTCGGATACGGCGCGCGTCCAGGGCAGGTAGACGAATTCCACGGCCAGCCCCGAGCGGGCGAAGGTCTTGCGCACCAGTTCCGCGACATAGCCCTCTTCGGGCAGGTCGTGCCCGATGTAGGGCGGCCATTCCAGGGTCGCCAGACGCAGGGTCTCGGCTCGGGGCGGGGTTCCGAGGGGCGCGAGGGCCAGAAGCAGCGCGCAGAAGAGGAGCAGGAGTCTTTTAGGCATACCCGATGGTAGCAGGGTGCGGACGGTCAGTGCAACAGTTCGTGGGCATTTGTGGGGCAATTGCGTGCCAGGAGCCGCTGGCCGTAGGCCGCCTGGCCCAGGGAAATGCAGCCGTCCCCCGGGGGCAGCTCGGTGTGCGTGAGGGGCGCGAGCCCGTGTGCGCGCAGGGCCCGGGGCAGGGACTGGGCCAGGGTCAGGTTGAGCATCACCCCGCCGGACAGGCCCACATGCGTCAGCCCCTCCCCGGCGCAGAGGGCCGCGCAGGCCTCGGCCAGCCCGTGGACGAGCCCGCAGTGGAAGCGGCGGCTGATGACGGCGGGGTCCTGGCCCGCCTCCCAGTCCCGGTAGGCCAGCTCGAAGAGCCCCCGGGTGTCCAGGAGCGCGGGGCCGTGGGCCTGGGGAACCATCTCCAGGGCGTAGAATTCATCATGGTCCAGGCCGTACTGGGCTGCGACATACTGGGCAGTTTCAAGGGCGATGGCCGCCTCGGCCTCGTAGGCCGCCGTGACCTTCAGGCCGAGCATGGCGCTGACCGCGTCGAACAGCCGGCCGCAGCTGGTGGACAGGGGGCAGTTCACGCCCTTGTCCAGCATCTGGGCCACCACGGCCGAGGCCCGGGCGTGGTCCGCCAGCCAGGGCCAGGGCCGCGCCCCGGGCTCGCGGATGCCCAGGTTGTGCAGAAAGGCCTGGGCGATGCGCCAGGGCTCGCGGATGGCGGCCTCGCCCCCGGGCAGGGCCACGGGGGAGAAATGCGCCACGCGCTCGTGGGTCAGGGCCCGGTTGTCCACCACCAGGGCCTCGCCGCCCCAGAGGGTCCCGTCCTCGCCGTAGCCCGTGCCGTCCAGTGACAGGCACAGGGCCCGGCCCTCGAAACGGTTCTCGGCCATGACCGCGTGGGCGTGGGCCGCGTGGTGCTGCACCTGGAACACGGGCAGCCCCGCGTCCCGGGCGTACTCCCGGGCGAATTCCGTGGTCATGTAGTCCGGGTGCAGGTCAGAGACCACGGCCTTGGGCGCAACCTGGAGGATGTCCGCCAGGTGCGCGGCGATCTCCTTGTAGAACCCGAAGGTCTCCAGATTCTCCATGGTCCCGATGTGCTGGCTGACGAAGGCCTGGTCGTTCTTGGTCAGGCAGAGGGTGGTCTTCAGTTCCGGCCCGGTGCCCAGCACCGTGGGGCCGCCTTGGGAGAGGAACACGGGCGAGGGCGTGAACCCGCGCGCCCGGCGCAGGAATTGCGGCTTCGGCTCCCCGCCGTCGCGCACCACGCGCAGCACCGAGTCGTCGCAGCGGATGAGGATGTCGCGGTTGTGCAGCAGGAAGACGTCGGCGATGCCGGAGAGCCGCGCCAGGGCCTCGCGGTTGCCCAGGCTGATGGGCTCGCTGGAGAGGTTGCCCGAGGTCATGACCAGGGCCGGGACCCGGAAGCCGGCAAGGGCCTCGGCGTAGTGCAGGAACAGCACGTGGTGCAGGGGAGTGTAGGGCAGCATGAGCCCGATGAAGGGCGTGTCCGGCATGACCTCCGGGGCCAGGGGCGAGCCCGCCAGGGACGGGCAGAGCACGATGGGCCTCTGCAATCCCGTGAGCCAGGCCTCCTCCTCCGGGGGAATCTCGGCCAGGGCCCGGGCCGCGTCCAGGTCCGGGACCATCACGGCCAGGGGCTTGCCGTAGCGGTTCTTGCGTTGGCGCAGGGTGCGCACGGCCTCGGGGTTTGTGGCGTCGCAGGCCAGGTGGAACCCGCCCAGGCCCTTGACCGCCGCCACCTTGCCCGAGGCCAGCTCCCGGGCCAGGGCCACGAGGGCCTCGGGCCCGCGCGCCAGCTCCGCCCCCGCCGGGTCCGTGAGCCGGACCTCGGGCCCGCAGTCCGGGCAGGCGTTGGGCTGGGCGTGGAAGCGGCGGTCCAGCGGGTCCGCGTACTCCCGGGCGCAGGACTCGCACATGGGGAAGCAGGCCATGGAGGTCTTGTCCCGGTCGTAGGGGATGGAGCGGGTGATGGTGTAGCGCGGCCCGCAGTTGGTGCAGTTGGTGAAGGGGTAGAGGTGGCGCGGGTTGGCCGGGTCCATGATGTCCGCCAGGCAGTCGGCGCAGGTGGCCGTGTCCGGGCTGATGAGCACGCTGTGGCCCTCGCCGCCCGTGCTGGCGACGATTTCGAAGGCCTCCTCGCCCGGGGCCGCGTCCAGGCCGCGCTCCTCGCAGGTCACGATGCGCGCCAGGGGCGGCAGCTTGGCGTGCAGGTCGTGGCCGAAGCCGCGCACCGTGCCCTCGCCGCCCTGGACCTCGATGATCACGCCCTCGGGCGTGTTGCGCACGCTGCCCGTGAGCCCGGCCTCCAGGGCCAGGCGGTAGACGAAGGGCCGAAAGCCCACGCCCTGCACCGCGCCGGTGATGGTGAAACGCTTGCGGGTCACGTATCGTCCTCAAGTGGAGCCGCGCCTGGGCGGCTGTTTTGCGGCAAGGGCCGATGGTGGCCCGGTATGAGGAAAAAATCAATGCCCGGGGCGGGTTCGTCGTCCCTTGCGCCGTGGTCAGCGGCTGAACAGGCGCAGCACGGCCCCCCGGGCCAGGCGCAGGGGGTGGAAGGTCACGGGCCTGAGGGCCTGCGGCACCTGGAAGGCCGAAGCATCCAGGCCGTCCGGGGCGTCCAGGGGGAAGGCCAGGTTTTCGGCAAAGGCCCCGGGGAGGTCCCGGTCCCGGGCCTCGCGCCACAGGGCCACGTCGCCGGGGGCCAGGGAGAGCAGCCCGTACACGGCCGTGTCCAGGGCCACGGGGTCGGGAGAGGCGGCCAGGAATCCCAGGTCCAGGGGCGCGCCCCCTATGGGCCCGTCGCGGTGCATGCAGCGCACCGCGTCCAGCAGCGTGGTCACCGGGGGCAGGGCCATGGCCACGTCCAGGATCAGGGATTCGAAGCGCGTGCCCTGGTCCCCGAACCGGGAATGGGCCAGGGCCTTGCGCATGCCCGTGACGCAGCCGAAGAGGTTCTTCACGCCCGCGCTCACGCGCATCTGGCCGTGGGCCTTCAGGCGTGGCAGGTTCAGGATGCGGTCGCAGGCCAGGGCCAACGAGGACAGGCCCACGCCGCCGCCCTGGGTCAGGGGCAGGGCCTGGGGCGTGTCCAGGGTCATCAGGGGCACGCCCAGTTCGTCCAGCACGTCCAGCAGGCCGACCTTGGCGGCCACGCCCCGGGCCGAGCCGAAGGCCGGGGAATCCCCGGCCGCGACCTCGCAGCCGTGGTCCAGGAGCCAGGAGCACGCGGCCCGGGCCATGGCCGGCTCCGTGCAGGCCAGGGCCGGCCCGCGCGCGGCCACCAGGTTGGGCTTGACCAGCACCCGCTCCCCGCGTGAGGGCGCGAAGCCGATGGCGGAAAATGCCCGGTCCACGGCCTCAAGCAGCGCTGCGGGCTCGTAATCCGGCTGGCGGGTCAGGGCCACGGGGATGGGCAAATCCGGGTCTCCAACTCGAGGGGTTCTCAGGGGGATTATCCCCCTGAGCGGGGCGCGGGGCGGAGCCCCGCATCTTCCGCAAACAGCAAATCCGCGTAGGCGCAGTCCACCAGATCCCTTTCTTCCAACCCCAGCCGCCGCATGAGCTCCCGGGCCTCGGCCCGGCCCGCTGCCGGGTCCTCGCCCGGGGCCAGCACAACCTCCAGCTCCACGAAGCTGCCCAGGTCCAGGACCTCGTCCAGGTGGATGCGCGTGCGCCCGGCCAGGAACAGGAGGCGGGTCTTGGCCACCACGCCCCGGCGGCCCAGCAGCAGTCCCAGCAGGAAATCCGCCGCGCGCGGCAGGGGCATGGGCAGGCGCAGCCAGCGCGAGGCGCGCGGTCCGGCCGTGTCCGGGCGGTCGTACCAGATGAGCTCGGCGCGCGCGCCGCCGCCGAACTCCCGCAGCTTCAGACGTCCGCGCGGGCAGCGGTAGAAGGTGTCGCGCTGGATCAAGGTCTCGGGGGGCGCGCCCGCCACGGCCTGGGCCAGCCTGCGCACTTCGCCCAGGTGCGGCACCCGGGCCTTGATCTCGATGTTCGCGGCCATGGGGGGCACCATGCCCTGTCGTGGCCCGCCTGTCCACGGGGGGAGGCCTCGGCGGGCAGGCTAGGGGGGCGTAAAAAAGGAGGCAACCTTTTCTCGAGACGGCATCCGTGATACCATGCCGGATGCTCCGGGAGTGGAGTTTCGGAAGGAGGGGTGCCATGGCGGAAATGCTGGTCGACCTCAGGCAGATGGTGGTGGCCATCGAGACGGCCGTCAGCCTGGTGGGCATGAACGACACCAACCACGGCAAGCGCGTGGGCTTCATGGCCATGCAGGTGGCCCACGAGCTGGGTTTCAGCGAGGAGGAGCAGCAGACCATCTTCGACCTCGGGCTGCTGCACGACTGCGGGGTCTCGTCGGATTCCGTGCACACCCATCTCGTCAACCAGTTCGACTGGGAGGGGGCCGAGGCGCATTGCCGCATAGGCCACGACCTGCTCAAGGACTTCCGGCCCCTGGCGAACCTCGCCCTGCCCATCCTGTACCACCACATCCACTGGTCAGAGCTCAAGGAACTGGACATTCCGTTCCTCGACAAGCGGCTGGCCAACATCATCTATCTGGTGGACCGCGTGGACATCACGGCGGCGCGCTACTACGGCCCCGACATTCTGCTGCACGTGGGCGACATCCGCAGGCTCGTGCTCCAGGGGCGCGACGACTGTTTCGATCCGGCCGTCGTCGACGCCTTTCGGGCGGTTTCGGAGCCCGAGGCCTTCTGGCTGGCCTTGGAAGGCCGCCACATCGCCCATTTCGTTTGGGACATGGCCGCGGGAAACCAGGAAAAGCTGAGCATGGACGACCTCAAGCGCCTGGCCGAGATATTTTCCTTCATCGTGGACCAGAAAAGCCCCTTCACGGCCCGGCATTCCGGGTCCGTGGCCGCCCTGGCCCGGTATCTGGCCGGGCGCATGGGGTTGTCCCCGCCGGAGGTGGACAAGGTGGAGGTGGCCGCCTACCTGCACGACGTGGGCAAGCTGCACATCCCGGACAGGATACTGGACAAGCCGGGGCCCCTGACGGCGGTGGAGCGCTCCGTCATCAACCAGCACAGCTACGAGACATACGAAATCCTCAGGCGCATCGGCGGCCTGGACGAGATCGCCCTGTGGGCGGCCTATCATCACGAGAATTGCTCGGGCACGGGCTATCCGTTCCACCCCGCGTTGTCCGACCTGCCCCTGCCCGCCCGGATCATCGCCGTGTGCGACGTGCTGCAGGCCCTGGTGCAGGACCGCCCCTACCGCAAGGGCATGGGCCGGGACGAGGTCTTCGGGATCCTGCGCGAGATGGCCGCGGACAGCGACCTGGACGCGGCCGTGGTGGAGGTCGCCGCCGGGGACGCGGACAATTGCTTCGGCATCGCCCGGGACGGGACGGCGCACTTGGGCGCGGAGCGCGGGGAGATGGCCTCCGGCGGGCAAAGGGGATAATCCCTTCTGCCTCTCTGTCGGGGGAGCTTTGACCTCGTGTGGCCGTATAGTTTCAGGGGGCCGAACACATGGACAACCAGCCGCCCACTGGGGCGGGCCTGGTTGTCCATGTGTTCGAGGTGCCGGGTCAGTTGACCGCGGTTTTTGGCTCAGCAGCTTGGTCCTTGCCCGCAGCCGCGTTGGTGTTTGTCGTCTGGTCGATGATCTTGTCGTTCTGGTCCTGCATGTGGCGGGTGTGGTACTTGCCAGCGGGCATGGCCGCAAAGGACTGGTAGTTGGCCATCCTGGCATAGGGCACGTAGTCTGCTGCCGCGCAGTTCACCGCCGTGACCACGGCCTTTACAACCAACCCAAAAAGCCCGCCGCCTCCACTGCCACCCGATAAATCCACGACCACCGTGCCGTTGTATTTCCAGAGGACCCTGTCGCTGGTTGTGGAACGTATTTCGCTGTCAAAGGAAACAGTCAAGTTTCCTGCGATAACAGCGTACATCAAATCCCATTTTCTGATTGTCGTGAAGAGTACGGCGTCGGCGCCGAAGTATTCTTTGAACTTTGTCACTGGCATGTTGTACAGAAGCTCTGTGTCATACACGCCTTCCCGCCTCAGGATTTCGTCTGTCACTGGCATGGGGAATGTATAATATCCATTCTGGGCCAGCGGTTCCTGGATGGTGGTGGAATAGTATTGCTTGGCGTCTGCGGCCGTGCTTTCGTTCATTGGCGGCAGGATCAGGATCGAAGTCGGGTCTTCCTCATACATTCCAGGAAACTCTTCCAACTTTGTCACCTGCTTGGCGCAGCCGGCGAGCCCGCAGGACAGGATCGCGACCAGCATGAATATGGCGAAAGGCTTCATCTTCATGATGCTTCTCCTGGGAGCCTAGTTGGCCGCCGGGGTGTTGGGTTCGTCGTGTGCCCGGGTGCCGTCTTGTGCGACCTCGGCCGCATTTTCTGGATTGTCCGGCGTGTTCTCGTCGCTTTCGGCCGAGGCGATGAGCCTGTCCATGAACACGTGGGATTCGGGATACAAGGCCTCCTCCTTCCGGAACATACTCACGGCCAGTTCGGTTTTTCCGGCCTTCAACATGTAATATCCATATTCCCCGTATACCCCGGGAGGAACTGCCCTGTTCTTCTTCCCCGACATTTCAATGATCTTGTCCAGGCTTGCCAAGTGCGCCGCCAGGGTTTCCTCTCCCGGGGATTGCGCGTAGGCGTAGTACGTCTCGGAATAATCACCCCAGTAGTACAGCCCCTGTTTCTGGCAGCCGCAGAGCAAAAGCAGACACAGGACGGCTCCCAGGCAGATCATTTGTTGTGCGCTTTTCATGGGACTTCTATCTCCCTGGTCATGTGGTTGCCGATGAGGAAGATCCTATCCAGGATGGTCTGCCCGTCCCGCACGAGTTTCACCCTGTGCTTGCCGGGCTCGATTTCGTAGTGAATCTCGGACGTCTTCGCCTGTTTGTTGCCCATGGAATCTGTGTAGTACCGGGGACCGAGGTCGATGGGGCCTTGGTCGTCAACGAACGCCGAAACCCCCTCGGTCTTGCCCGAGAACCACAGATAGGCTTTCTGGTCCGGATTGAGCGTCGCTTCCTTGTATCCGCAGCCGCCCAGGCTGAGCATGGCCGCACTCAAGACCAGCAGGATGAACAGTGCCAGTTTTTTCATAACTCATTCACCTTATTTGGGTTCCTGGATGTACAGCAGGGAGAAGTCGGTCACGCCGTCTAGGGAGCCGCTGTCCAGCTCGCAGAACGAAACTTCGTTCTGGGGTGTGTCTCCGGCGGAGGCCAGCACCCGCAGGGAGGCGATCTTCTTGCCCGGCAGGGTCACGGGCATGTTGGTCTGGGGATTGACGATGGTCTTGCCCTTGCGGACGACGTCGAACGTGTCGCCCGGCTTGATGCCCTGGGATGAACCGCCCCCGATGATGAAGTTTCCTTCCTCCTTGGCGATGATGTAGCTCCGCCAAGGCTTGTCCATGAGGTTTTCGATGATGTTGGAGGACAGGTTGACGATGGCCGCTTCCAGGGCCTTGTCGTTCAGGGTGGAGTCGTACCCGGCCCGTGCGCCCACGCCGAACACGCTACCCGCTTCGGATGAGGATAGCCCTTCGCCCTCCTCGGCGTAGAGGATGGCGCCAGAGGCTACATCAATGAGCCGGATGTGCACCTTGGCGAAGGCCACCTGTTCCTTGGTACGGCTGAAGATGCCAACCTTGCCCTGTTCCTTTCTGCCGAACTCCGTCACTGAACCCACGATGAGGTAGTCGGCCATGTTTTTCAGAGGCGAGGCGTCCCCCATCTTGAGCTCGTCCGCGATCTTGCCCAGGTCGGCCCGTTCCAAGAGGATGAATTTTTCCGAGGCCAACAGCGCGTGGGACAGGATGTCCACCGCCTGTTTGCCGACGGGGTTGTTGTCCTTGTCCAGGAAGAAGCTCTGCCCGTACTTGGTTTCGTTGGTGAAACGGGCGATGGCCACTTTCCGCTTCAGCCCCGTATATTTCTGGGACTGTTCCGCCTTGATGGTCTTGCTCACCACCGGCGCCGTCGCGGGGATCTTTTCCACCTTGGGCTTGGACATCGTTGCACAGCCTGAGGCCAGCATTCCCATGGCCAGCAGGCAGGCGACCACATAATTACGCAGCATGTCTCCTCCTTCGCGTATGAAATGTGCGCGGTGGGAGGATAGCTCCGTAGATTATCCCAATCAAGATATATTAGTAAAACACAATAAGAACGGATTGTTCTAATATTTAATTCGAAAATTTCACCGTCTGGTATGTCTCTCGGGATATGTGCCCTGCCCGGATCTGGCCTGTGAACGGATGCCGGGTTGAGGGGAGCCCCCGATTTCACCCGATGCTGACGAGTTCGTCCCAGCAGGTGGTGTAGCGGGGGGAGGCGCGGGACTGGCGCATCCGCCAGGGGCGGCCCAGGCCCGCGCCCGCGAAGGCCACGGCGTCGCGGCCGAAGCGGCGGTTGGCCGCGTCCACGGCCTGCATCAGGGCCTCGCCGCGCGGGTCCTGGCCGGGCGCGTCCAGCAGGGACAGGGACCGCACCGGGCCGTTCTCGATGCCCGCGAGGATGATGCCCGTCTTCTTGTAGGCGAACCCCGGCTTGTAGATGGCCGTAAGCGCCTGGCGCGCGGCGGCCAGGAGCGCCGGGGTCTGGGATGTGGGCGCGGGCAGCGCCACCACGCGGGAGTTGGAATACTGCGGCTGGTCCCCGTGGTGGGGGTTGGTCAAGAGGTAGACCGTGACCTGCGAGGCGGCCCCGCCCTCGGCGCGCAGCTTCTCGGCGGCGCGGGCCGTGTAGGCGGCCACGGCCTCGGCCATGTGTTCGTAAGTGCGCACGGCGCGGCCGAAGCAGCGCGAGGTGACGATGGACTTGCGCGGGGCCGGGCCCTGGTCCAGGGCGATGCAGGGCCGTCCGCGAAGCTCCCACACGGTCATCAGCCCGGTGACGGTCATGCGCCGCCGCACCCATTCGTCGGGCATGTCGCGCAGGGCCTTGGCCGTGCGCACGCCGTGGGCCGCGAGCTTGCGTGCGCTCCTGTGCCCCACGCCCCAGACCTCGCCCGGGGGCAGCGACGCCAGCAGGGCGTCGGCGTCCGCCGTGTCCAGCGCATAGACCCCGCCGTGGGCGGGGCTTTTCTTGGCCTCGTGGTTGGCGATCTTGGCCAGGGTCTTGGTGGCGGCCAGGCCCACGGACACGGTGATGCCCGTCCAGCGGCGCACCATGGCCCGCAGCTCCCGGGCCTGGGCCTCGGGCGGGCGGCCCGGCCGGGGCGGCAGGTGCAGGAAGGCCTCGTCGATGGAATAGACCTCCATGCTCGGCGAGAAGCGCGCGAGCACCTCCATGACCCGCCGCGACATGTCGCCGTACAGGGCGTAGTTGGACGAGAAGACCCGCACCCCGTGGCGGGCGTAAAAGCCCTCGCGCAGGTGCGCGGGCTCGCACATGGCGATGCCCAGGGCCTTGGCCTCGGGCGAGCGCGCGATGACGCAGCCGTCGTTGTTGGACAGCACCACCACGGGCTTGCCGCGCACCGATGGGTCGAAGACCCCCTCGCAGGACGCGTAGAAGTTGTTGCAGTCCACCAGGGCTATGCCCGGGGCTACGCCTGGGGCTGTGGCCGGGGCGCCGCTCACGGCCGCACCTTGTGCAGCACGTAGGTGACCACGCCCCAGAGTTCGAAGTCCGCGCCCTCGTCCACGCGCAGGGGGCGGTAGGCCGGGTTTTCGGGCAAGAGCCACACGGCCCCGTCCCGGCGGCGGATGCGCTTCACCGTGAGTTCGCCGTTCAGGGCCGCGATGACCACGTCGCCGTCGCGCGCCGTGAGCGCCCGGTCCACCACCAGCTCGTCGCCGTGGTGGATGCCCGCGCCGAGCATGGAATCCCCGCAGGCGCGTACGAAGAAGGTGGCCGCCGGATGGGCCACCAGGTGCTCGTTGAGGTCCAGGGGCCTGTCCACGTAGTCGTCGGCGGGCGAGGGAAAGCCAGCGGCCACGGCCGCCAGGTACAGGGGCGCGGCGAGCCTGGTGCGCGCCGCGAAGGGCGCGGGCCGCCCCAGGGGGGCGCGGTCCTCGCGGTGAATCTGATGCATGGGTCGGTCCTCCATCGCGGGGCATAGCGCGGCCCCGGGAATGCGGCAACCTTGCTTGACAACTTTCGCCAGTCCCCCGCGACCACTCACGAAAAATTCCACTTGCCAAATTTCCCGCCAGAGGGTTTGCTGTACAGGCTCGCGCAACCAACCGGAAACCAAGGGAATCGGACCTCGATGTTCAAACGGCTTTCCCTCAAGGGCTACGTGTTCACGCTGCTGGCGGCCACCACCCTGACCATCCTTTTGGGCGGCGCGGTGGTGCTGTGGTATTCGTACCGGGTGGGCGATCTGCTGACCACGGTGGTGGACGGCGATTTCAAGGCCTACGAGGCCGCGGAGAACCTCTCTTCCGCCCTCATGGAGCAGAAGGGCCTGACCACCTATTTCATGGAGGACGGCGACCCGGGGTGGCTGGCGCAGCTGGCCGAGCGCGAGGCCGAGTTCAGCCTCTGGCTGGTGCGGGCCCGGGGCTCGGCGGACGGGGCCGCGTCCAGGGAAATCCTGGGCCGGATCGAGGGCGCGTACCGGGGCTACGTGCACGACCGCGCCCTGGTCATCGACCGCTACCGGCGCGGGGACCGTGAGCAGGGCTTGGAGCTGCACCGCCGGGTGCGCGAGGCCTTCACCCGGCTCTACGACCTCTGCCGCCAATACAAGACCCTGCACGAGGCCCGCATCCAGGAGTCCCGCGACGAGGCCCACCGCTGGCTGCAGATGGTGGGCGCGGCGGCGGTGCTGCTGGTTCCCCTGGTGTTGGGCTTCTCCGGGCTGTTGGCCTGGGTCTTCGTGCGCCACGTGCTCACGCCCATCCGGCGCATGACCGAGGAGGGCGATTTCGGGGACGGCGGCGAGCTTTGGCTGGCCGACGAGATGCGCAACCTGGGCCGCCGCGTGAATTCGCTGCTGGAGGACGTGGACTTCGCCCAGAGCAAATTGCAGAAGAGCCGCGAACACCTGGAGCAGTCCGAGAAATGGGCGCTCACGGGCAAGCTGGCGGCGGGCGTGGCCCACAGCATCCGCAACCCGCTGACCTCGGTGAAGATCCGGCTCTTTTCCCTGGGGCGCAGCCTGCGCCTGAACGACGAGCAGCGCGAGGACTTCGAGGTCATCACCGAGGAGATCACGCACATCGACGCCATCTCGCGCAACTTCCTGGAATTTTCGCGGCCGCCCAAGCTCAAGATGCAGGACACGGACCCCGGGGACGTGGTGGACAACGCCCTGACCCTGGTGCGCCACCGCCTGGATTCCTACGGGGTCGAGGCGCGGGTGGTGCGCGGCCCGCAGCTCCCCCGGGTGCTCGCCGATCCCGAGCAGTTGAAGGAGGTTCTGGTGAACCTGTTGGTCAACGCCTGCGAGGCCATGCCCGGGGGCGGGCGCATCACCATCTCCCTGGAGGGCGGGTTCATCAATCCCCCCGGGGTGGTGGCGGTGATCCGCGTGGCCGACAACGGCCCGGGCATCCCCCGCTCCATGAAGGACGAGGTCTTCCAGCCCTTCTTCAGCTCCAAGGAGGAGGGCACGGGCCTGGGCCTGTCCATCGCCTGGCGCATCGTTGAGGAGCACGGCGGCTGGATCACCGTGAAGTCCCAGGAGGGCGAGGGCGCGACCTTCGTCATCACCCTTCCGGGCAAGGAGGACGGCGAGTGGCGCAGATCCTGATCGTGGACGACGACGCGCAGCTTCGGCGCAGCTTCCGCAAGCTTCTGGCCCAGGAGGGCCACGAGGTGCACACGGCCAGCTCCGCCGAGGACGGGGTGGACGCGGTGCGCGAGGCCCTGCCGGACCTGGTGATCATGGACGTGCGCCTGCCGGGCATGGACGGCCTGGAGGGCTTCAAGATCATGCACGGCATCGAGCCGCGCCTGCCCGTGATCATCATGACGGCCTTCGGCACCACGGAGACGGCCATCGAGGCCACGCGCCTGGGGGCCTTCGACTACGTGCTCAAGCCCTTCGACATCCCCGACGTGCTGGCGCTCATCAACCAGGCCCTGGACGCGGGCCGGGCCATGCGCAGCCGGGTGGACGTGGACGCCGAGCCCGAGACGGGCAGCGAGGACGCCCTGGTGGGGCGCAGCCCGGCCATGCAGGACGTGTACAAGGCCATCGGCCGCGTGGCCGCCACCGAGGCCACGGTGTTGGTGCGCGGGGACTCGGGCACGGGCAAGGAGCTGGTGGCCCGCTCCATCTACCAGTACAGCGCGCGCGCGGGCGGCCCCTTCGTGGTCATCAACTGCGTGGCCATCCCGGAGACGCTCCTGGAGAGCGAGCTGTTCGGCTACGAGAAGGGGGCCTTCACGGGCGCGGCGGCCAGCCGTATGGGCAAGATCGAGCAGGCCGACGGCGGCACCGTGTTCCTGGACGAGATCGGGGACATGCCGCTCTCCATCCAGGCCAAACTTTTGCGCCTGCTGGAGGAGAAGAGCGTGGAGCGCCTGGGCGGCGGGCGGCCCAACCCCGTGGACGTGCGCATCCTGGCGGCCACCAACCGCGACCTGGAGGCCGCCGTGGCCGAGGGCCGCTTCCGGCGGGACCTCTACTACCGCCTGGACGTGGTCTCGGTGTGGCTGCCTCCGCTGTGCGAGCGCGAGGGCGACGCCGTGCTCCTGGCCGAGCATTTCCTGGCCCGCCACGCCCGGAACATGGGCCTGGAGCCGCCCGCGCTTACGGACGGGGCGCGGGACGTGCTGGCCGGGCACGCCTGGCCGGGCAACGTGCGCGAGCTGGCCAACACCATGCACAAGGCGTTGATCTTTTCGCGCGGGGCGTCCATCGGCCCGGACGAGGCCCTGGCCGCCATCCACGGCGAGCGCATGGAGGACGAGGCCGAGGGCGGCGGCTTCGAGGACCAGGTGGGCCGCTTCATCCGCCGCCGCCTGGGCGAGGGCGGGGAGGGGGCCCTGGACGACATCGTGGACCACTTCGCGGCCCGGGCCATCGAGGAGGCCCTGCAGCTCACGGGCGGCAACCGCACCCACGCGGCGCGGCTGCTCGGCGTGTCGCGGCCCACGCTCCTGGCGCGCATCGACAAATACGGCATCCGCGTGGAAACCCTGGTGAGCAAACGCTGATCGGCCGGGTGATTTTTCGTTCCTTGACTTTCCGTTCCTTCTTCAGGACACGATAGGCGTATGAATATTCGTACCGGGAAGTTTCACGAATTGGGCCGGGACTACGAGACCGGCACCAACGCCGCTCTGCTTGCGGCCATCGCCCAGAGCGCCGAGGAACTGGCCTCGGGCAAGGGCTGGCCCGACGGGGTCCACGACCTGCTGGCCGCGCTGGGCCGCGTCACCGGGGTCAGCCGGGTCTGCCTGCGCCGGGGCGACAGCCTTGCCCGGTTCGGGGGCGACGAGTTCGCCGTGCTGTTGCCCGGCACGCAGGCCGAGGCAGCCCGGGACATCGCCGAACGCATCCGCCGCCGCGTGGAGACGGACATCCTCGACACGGGCGAGGCCCGCATCGCCTGCACCGTGAGCATCGGCTGCGCCACCCACCCTGGCGGCCTGGCCACCCCCGCCCAGCTCATCGAACGCGCGGACACGGCCCTGTACGAGGCCAAGCAACGCGGGCGGAATCGGCTGGTGCAGGACGGCGGGCCCAGTTGCGCGGGGTGGGGTGGCTGCTTAGTGTGCTGAGATGGTTATCATCTGACAGTAGGCCATGAAATGAGCGTGGTCATGCCGCCCTTGGTTGGGGTACGGCTGGAGTTGCGAAACTTCACCGA
>NZ_JBTVWW010000141.1:0-255 GCF_054819825.1 Desulfocurvus sp. DL1XJH-121 | reverse complement strand
CTCAAATGCCCTGAGTCTATCTCCATTTCTCCAGATGCGCAACGGATACTCTATGGATCCCAAAGTAAAGCAGAAGCCATCAGTGAACGTCTCGGCAGCCGATAGCAAAGCTGGAAGCGCCTACGATCTGTCACAAGTAGAGTGGATGTGATCAAACACTCACATGGAACAGTATCATCGATTTATAAGCTGGATTCGTCGAGGAAAGCACGACCTATTCCAAGAAACGCTTGCGAGCTCCGATTGATAATTCTC
>NZ_JBTVWW010000140.1:0-256 GCF_054819825.1 Desulfocurvus sp. DL1XJH-121 | reverse complement strand
CGGCATTGAAATCGTCAACAAGGGGTTCACCCGCAGCATGCTGTTCACCCATTGGCAGCCTTATACGGCGGAGCAGATCGCCGTGCTGATCCCGCTGAGCCGCGATATCATCCAACGCTATGGCATCCAGCCGCAGGACGTGGTGGGGCACAGCGACATCGCACCGCAGCGCAAACAGGATCCCGGCCCGCTGTTCCCCTGGCGGCAACTGGCGCAGGCCGGCATCGGCGCCTGGCCGGACGAGGCAGACGTGCAG
>NZ_JBTVWW010000139.1:0-257 GCF_054819825.1 Desulfocurvus sp. DL1XJH-121 | reverse complement strand
GTCACTTTCTGAGGTTAATGGATTTCACCCCCGCCGAACTGCAGGCGCTGCTGAAGCTGGCGGCCGATCTGAAACAGGCCAAGAAGCAGGGGCGGGAACAGCGCCGGCTGCAGGGCAAAAACATTGCGCTCATCTTCGAAAAAGACTCAACCCGCACGCGATGCTCTTTCGAAGTTGCCGCATTCGATCAGGGCGCGCAGGTGACCTATCTCGGCCCAAGCGGCAGCCAGATCGGCCATAAAGAGTCGATGAAAGAC
>NZ_JBTVWW010000138.1:0-257 GCF_054819825.1 Desulfocurvus sp. DL1XJH-121 | reverse complement strand
AACTGAAGCGGTTTTTTGCGGAAAAAGTATATATCAACGCCCTGCTTCAGCTGCCGGCTACTATGTTTAAAGATGAAGCGCAGGCAAAGAGCATTTTAATCCTGCAGAAAAAAGGCGAAGACGCAAAGCCGCCGAAACAAGCGCTTTTGGCGAATCTTCCTTCTTTTGCGAACCAGCAGGCGATGCGGGAGATGATGGCAAAATTGGATCAGTGGATTCAAAAAGAAAAATAATGGCGAAAAAGCAGTGTGAGACGC
>NZ_JBTVWW010000137.1:0-258 GCF_054819825.1 Desulfocurvus sp. DL1XJH-121 | reverse complement strand
ATTATTTTCGGCAATTTAATTTCTGTCGTTGGGGGATTCCTGCTCGCTTCCAAAGGGAGCATCGACTATCCACTGTTTCTCGCCACCCTGGTGGGTGTCTCGTTGGTGGTCGCGTCGGGCTGTGTGTTTAACAACTACATCGACCGCGACATCGACAAGAAAATGGAGAGAACGAAGAATCGGGTGCTGGTAAAAGGCCTGATCGCGCCGAGTGTCACCCTGGTTTATGCGACCGTGTTGGGTATTGTGGGCTTCGCG
>NZ_JBTVWW010000136.1:0-258 GCF_054819825.1 Desulfocurvus sp. DL1XJH-121 | reverse complement strand
CCGCCCGAACTGACCTGCACCCCGCGAAGCACGAGCTGCTGCGCAACCCGCAAGGCCCCGTGCGTGGGAAACTCCAGACTGTAGGCCATGATCGCCGCTTCCACCTCTTCGCCCACCCGGTTGGGGTGCGGCCCCCGAGGGCTAGGCCGCCTGTCCAGCAGCCCTTGCGACCCATGCGTCTGGAAGTTGCGCCTGATCTCGTAGAACTGCTGCCGCGAATAGCCCATCACCTGGCAGGCCCGGCTCACGTTGCCCAGC
>NZ_JBTVWW010000135.1:0-259 GCF_054819825.1 Desulfocurvus sp. DL1XJH-121 | reverse complement strand
CCATCTCGCCGGATTCAAAATCGACGCGGTTGAATTTCAGCCAGTCAAGATCCCAGGTGATGTTATTCCCGCTGATTCGGGTTGCGCTAGAATTAAAAATATTATAGCCGCCGTAAGGAGTGATCGGATCGCCGCCGGCGCGAGTGCGGATAAGATAAATGGTATTGCTGGCGTTGACCGGCTTGCCATTGCTGAGATCAATATTGCCAAAATAGGTGATATTGCCTTTTATCGGCACTTTAACCGTGCCGTCCTGATC
>NZ_JBTVWW010000134.1:0-259 GCF_054819825.1 Desulfocurvus sp. DL1XJH-121 | reverse complement strand
GCCCGTTCGTCACCTCCGGCGTGCGTATCGGCACCCCGGCCGTGACCCGTCGCGGCTTCAAAGAAGCCGACGTGCGCGAACTGGCCGGTTGGATCTGTGATGTGCTGGACAACATCAACGATGAAGCCACCATCGAACGCACCAAGAAGAAAGTGCTGGATATCTGCGCCCGCCTGCCGGTTTACGCATAATCCCGCTTTTGCCTGAAAAAACCCGCTGCGGCGGGTTTTTTTGTGGCCGCTCGCGGCAAACTGTGAGC
>NZ_JBTVWW010000133.1:0-259 GCF_054819825.1 Desulfocurvus sp. DL1XJH-121 | reverse complement strand
CGGCGGACCGATGTTCGTCTTGCCGCGCGGTTGGGTGATGTTTATCGGCATTCTGTGCTTTATCATGTTCCTGGCGGAAGGCTCGATGCTCGACTGGAGCGCGCTGTTCCTCACCACGCTGCGTGGCGTCGAACACAGCCAGGCCGGGCTGGGTTATGCGCTGTTTTCCATCACCATGACGCTCGGCCGCCTCAATGGCGATCGGGTGGTGAACTCGCTGGGCCGCTACCGGGTGCTGCTGCTGGGCAGCCTGTGCGCC
>NZ_JBTVWW010000013.1:0-114600 GCF_054819825.1 Desulfocurvus sp. DL1XJH-121 | reverse complement strand
GAAAAGGCGGCCGAGGCGGCCGCCTAGAAATCACCCCGCCAGGGGCGGCAGTGTCAGGTGAATACTATCTCTGTACACTCTGTACATACTATCTCTGTACAAGATGTGGCTTCATTCTAATAGCTTGTTACACAACCAGTTAAAGCGCACAACATCAATTAATCATATCTGTTCAAAAAATATTAATTTGAACCAAAATAAATACTTTTTGCTCGTTTCGTTATCTTACTTTTCATGACACCATCCGCTTGCCCCTTCTCAACCAAGTCATTTTCCTGCAATTTTGCAGTTCGCTTTCCGACCATTTGATATGTTGTATCAATTAACTGTGATATTTCACTGGCTTTCATGCTTTTATTCTCAGAATTAAGGACATCCAATATATCCAGTTCAACAGCTTCAAGCATCGATGCATTATCTACAGCCATAAGATCTTCAATGTACTCGTCTGCCAAGTTGACAATATTGCAATGGCCAGACTTACATTCCGGACAAATCCACCCAAACATATCAAAAGCATCTTTTTTGTCCATGGAAAACGATTGATGGCATGCGGAGCACCTAATTGTCTGCGTTGACGCTAAAAACTGATGAATCACACTGTTATAAGCAAAACACCTTTGAACAAAATAACTCCTATCGTCACGACGCCCCTTTGGGTATCCCCAAGGAATACGTTCAGATTCCGTCAATCCATAATATAAAGCAAACACAGATACATCGTTACCAGACTTATCTCGCATTTCGTGATATTTTGTTAACAGGAAGTTCAGCTCAAGGGGGGCCAGCATATATTCCAAACTTTTATATACTGAAAAATGGCTTGCAGGAGCATTCGATATTCCCTCAAAATATGATCCTCCAATTTCACCTATTGAAATTTTTCTCCTCACATTTTTTGCCTCATTTACGAGCTGACTAAACAGCACCAGCTGATTATGTCTATCGATCTTTGCCGCAAACGGTTCAAGAACAAATCTATTTTTAATGTCAAAATAAGGCCTCAACACGTCTTCATAATATTTTTGAGCAGCAAGTCGAATCGATGCAACAGTTATTTTCTCACCATAAGAGACCTTATCCTTATAACAATAGCTCAATATATAACCAATTATCCTAGGAACATTAAACGACGCCTCAAAAATCGACCTCATATATTCGTCGATTGATGTTTTTTCGTCAAACACGTCATTAAATTCTATACCAAAAGACTTAAATCGGTGCAAGATAAGCCTGTTCGTATAATCAACTGACCGCTTCTCCATTTCTTGAACAGTGTGAGCTTTATACAAATCATAAAAATCCAATTTAACTGTTTCAATTTTTCCAGGATCTATCGACCCATAATACACCATCCCGGGATATGCTGCTATTTTTAACTTGATTGTTTCATCACTTGAATTATTCAATGGAGACAATATAGTATCAACAAAAAGCTTCTGACTCGCCCATGGAATCTCAGAGAAATCATCAAAGAATATAACGACCCTGCTCATACTAAGCTCACCAAGAATTTGTTTCACCTGGTCAATCAGCTCTGAATACGGAAAAGACTGTATTATTGCACTTGAATATTTTTCATAAAAAGCATCATCATTGATCATTTCCTCAAAATGCTCAACACTCACACTCAAACTAACAGATGGACTTACAGGTGATAAAGTAGTCCCGCAGCCAATAGCTCCACCTCCTGAATCTTTTTCTGATCTTCTTGACAACGACTTTTCATCTATTGATTGTAATATTGGTATTATTGTCTTTGTTAAATATCCATCATTCACTTTGGCAACAATCTTCAAAAGTGAATCTTTAGCTTCGTCAATTTGTTTATTTTTCCCCATCCACCTTTCATAAAATCTTGGCTTTCCGACAATGCCACCCAACTCCTTAATTATCTCAGCCAATATAGCATTTAGAAATGATTTTTTAAGTAAATGAGATTGCAGTATAGCGCCATCAATTTCGACACCCTCTATGCTTTTCGCCGGGACATCTTCAGCAGAAACAAGACCATGTAACGCTTTTACATCTATATATATAGATATAATATCATTATTTTTTCTTATCGCGGACTGAGCTTTTGCAAATATTGTGCTTTTACCTGTACCTTTCCTGCCCATCAAAATAGTCGTATTGGAAGATAAAACTGTATTTAAAATAGCATTGTCTGGCAAAGGATCCACATATAATGCGTCAATGGATCTGCTCCCAATCTCTTGATCAAAATCTTTTAGCTCTGCCCGTCGATATTGCCGCAGGGACTCTGTCAGCCTAAGGAATTTATTTTTCATATCTCCTCCAATATATTCATTAATAAAATCTTACCCAATCATCCACAACTTGTCCAGATTACTCCACGAAACAAAAAAGCTGGCCGTCAAACTCGACAACCAGCCTTAGTTTTCCCAAACGAGGACAGATCAAAACATTACTCTTCCCACATTTCCTCGGCCCTGCGCGCGGCTTCGCGTTCCTGGCGGGCGGCTTCCTGTTTGCGTTCGCGGGTGCCGAGGTTCTTGCTCGCCGGATCAAGCGGTTCCTGCTGGCGGGCGAAGATCAGAAAACCCGTGTGGGCCACCATGCGGTCGGCCGGGCGCAGGCGGTCGGGTACGGGCTTCCAGCGGCGGATGAGGATTTCCAAGACCTCGATGTCGTCGAACGGAGCGGTCTCCAGGGCCTCCAGGAGCTGGCTGACCTGGTTGACCACCGGTGCCAGGAAGCAGACCGGCGCGCCCGGGCGCACGGCCTTGGCCACGGTGTGCACGTGGTTCCAAGGGTCGCGCACGTCCAGGAACAGCGCGTCCACGTCGTCCTGCTTGAAGCCGTCGGCCACGTCGCCCTCGAACTGCTCCACGTTGGCCCCCAGGCCGCAGCGGTTCAAATTCTGGCGCGCCAGCTTCATGAACTCGGGCCTGCGCTCGTAGGTGTAGACCCGCCCGGTCTCGCCCACGGCGTGGGACAGGGCCACGGTGAGCCCGCCCGAGCCGCCGCCCGCCTCGATGATGCGCGAGCCCGAGCCGATGCCCAGCTTGACCAGGATGTAGCCGATCTCCTTGGGATACAGGATCTGCGTCTGGCGCTTGATGCCGTATTTGATGAGATCGCAGGTGGTGGGCCGCACCACGCGGAAGCTTTGGCCCAGGTGCGTAACGGCCAGTCCCCCGTAGCCCGCCTCGGCCACATCGGTCATCTTGAGCACGCCCTCGTTGCAGTGCAACTCGTCCTCGGGATCGAAAACCCGAACGTAGCGCTTGCCCTTCGGGCTGATGAGCATTACCAATTGTCCTTGTTTCGGCATACGTCCTCCGGGGGCGTGGGTAGGTCTTTGCGCACGCGGCGTCAAGCCCCTGTCCCCGGGGAGGTAAATGGTTTACAAGGAACAGGCAACAGTGGAGTACAAATACGTCTTCGGCCCCGTACGCTCGGGCAGGCTCGGCCTGTCCCTGGGGCTGGACCTTCTGGGCGACGCGGTGTGCTCCCTGGACTGCGTGTACTGCGAGGTGGGGCGCACCACCCGCCTGACCGCCGAGCGCGCCGCATACGTGCCCGCGCGGGCGATCCTCGAAGAGCTGGAACACTGGAAGAGGCAGGCCGCGCGCCTGCCGGACTACGTGACCCTGGGCGGGCTGGGCGAGCCCTGCCTGAACAGCGAAATGGGCGAGGTCATCGCCGGGGCCCGGCGCATCCTGCCGGGCACGCCCGTGGCGGTCCTGACCAACTCCACCCTGCTCACGGACCCCGAGGTGCGGCGCGAACTGGCCCTGGCCGACGCGGTCCTGCCCTCGGTGGACACGCTGGTCGAGGACGAAATGCGCCGCCTGAACCGGCCCTGCCGGGGGGTGGACGTGGGCGGCGTGCGCCGGGGGCTCCTGGCGTTCGCGAAAGAATTTAACGGCAGCATCTTCCTGGAAGTGCTGCTGGTGGCGGGCATCAACGACAGCGCCGAAAACCTGGCCCAGATCACGGACTTCGTCCGCGAAATCGGGCCCGCGCGCGTGGACGTCGTGACCATGACCCGCCCGGGCACCCTGGCCACGGCGGCCCCGGTGCCCCCAGAGACCCTGGCCCGCTGGCGCGAGGCCCTGGGCGCGGCCGAGAAGCCGCAGAAAGACAAGAGCGTGTCCCGCACGGGCGGGACAAGGCATATTCCAAGGGACGCCGCTTCCGACCCCGGGGCCGACAAGGCCGCCGCCGGGCGGGAAGCGGTGGACGCCGCAAGACAACAGGTGGCCGCCTCCATCACGCGCAGGCCCCAGACCGTATCCCAGCTGGCCGACGCCCTGGGCCTCCGCGAGGAGACCGTGCGCCGGACCCTGGACGGGCTGGACGCGCAGGGAGGCCTGACCTCGTTCACCAGCGACGGAGAGACCTTCTTCGCGCTGCGCGAGGACAGGAGCTGACGCCCCAGGGGACCACATCCCCGGGAAGGCAGCCCCGGCCCCCGGCCCGCCTTGCGGCCGGTTCCTAACTTTTTGACAACAGAGGTACATGCATGCCGAGCAAGAAGAACCGGCAGAAGATGTTTATCAGCATCCTGCCCGGCGAACAGGTGGAGACGGCCATCACCATGGATGGCAAGATCCAGGAATACTACGTGGAGATGCTCCACCAGGCGAAGACCAAAGGCAACATCTACAAGGGCACCATCAACAACATCGATCCCAACCTGCAGGCCGCCTTCGTGAACTACGGGGCCGAGCGCAACGGGTTCCTGCAGATCGACGAGGTGCACCCGGAATACTATCTCGACTCCAACGCCCCCAAGAAGGGCTTCAAGTACCCGCCAATCCAGAAGGTCTTGAAGACCGGCCAGGAGGTGCTGGTGCAGGTGGTCAAGGAGCCCACGGGCAAGAAGGGCGCCTTCGTGACCACCTTCCTGTCCCTGCCGGGGCGCTATTTCGTGCTCACCATCGGCCGCGAGCAGGTGGGCATCTCGCGCAAGATCGAGGACGACAAGGAGCGCGAGAAGCTCAAAAGCGTTGTCGAGGACCCGAACCTGGGCCAGGGCATCGGCGTCATCGTGCGCACGGCGGCCTTGGGCGTATCCAAGACCATGCTCTCCAAGGACCTGAAATTTTTGAAGCGCCTCTGGGCGGACGTGCGCAAGAAGGCCGTGTCCAAGAAGGCGCCCATGATGGCCTACCAGGAGATGGACCTGGCCTCGCGCGCCATCCGCGACTACATGAACAGCGACACCGCCGAGATCTGGGTGGACCACAAGGACACCTCGGAAATCCTCAAGGAAATGGTCTCCCTGGTCTTCCCGAGGCGGCCCAGCTTGGTGAAGCTGCACGCCGACCCGGACAAGAACCTCTGGGAGCGCTTCGGCCTGGACAAGCAGATCGAGTCCATCTACGGCCGCGAGGTGGAGCTGCCCAGCGGCGGGCGGCTGGTGTTCGACGCCACCGAGGCGCTCACCGCCGTGGACATCAACTCCGGCCGCATCGCGGGCAAGAAGAACTTCCGCGACATGGCGCTGAAGACCAACATGGAGGCCGCCGAGGAGATCGCGCGCCAGCTCATCCTGCGCGACATCGGCGGGCAGGTGGTCATCGACTTCATCGAGATGAAGGACAAGAACCACGTGCGCGATGTGGAAAAGACCCTGCGCACCGCCGTGAAGAACGACCGCGCACGCACGGACGTGGGGCGCATGTCGCGCTTCGGCCTGTTGGAGATGGTGCGCCAGCGCCTGGGCTCCTCGGCCCTGGCCGTGTCCACGGAGCCCTGTCCCTGCTGCGGGGGCACGGGCATGCGCCGCAACATGGAGTGGCAGGCCCTGCAGGCGCTGAAATCCATCGATCGTCTGCTCAGGCGCAGGCAGAACGGCGACCCCGTGCGCTACGCCTGCGGCCCGGAGCTTCTGGCCTACATGGCCAATCACAAGCGTGAGCAACTCTCCCTCATGGAGGAAGACTTCAACGCCAAGATCGTCCTGGCCCCCGAGTAGGGAACCGGGGGGCCGGGGGCCGACGCCATGCCCAGAATCCTTCTGCATATCTGCTGCGGACCGTGCGCCATCACGCCGGTCCGCAGCCTCATGGACCAGGGGTTCGAGATCACGGGCCTGTACCTGAACCCCAACATCCACCCGCTGCAAGAATATCTGCGCCGCCGCGACGGGCTGGCGCAGGTGGCCGCGCGCCTAGGCTTCAACGTGCTCTACAAGGACGAGGACTACCACCCGCGCGACTGGTTCCGGGCCGTGGCCCATCGCGAGGACAACCGCTGCTTCCACTGCTACGCCATGCGCCTGGAGCGCACGGCCTCCATCGCCAAGCGCGGCGGGTTCGACTGCTTTTCCACCACCCTGCTCTACTCCAAGTTCCAGAAGCACGAGATGATCGCGGGCCTGGGCCGCGACCTGGCCGGGGGCGGCAAATGCGCCTTCCACTACCAGGACTTCCGCGAGGGCTGGAAGGAGGGCATCGAGACCTCCAAGGGCTGGGGCATCTATCGCCAGCAATACTGCGGCTGCCTGTACAGCGAGAACGAGCGCTACGCCGGGGATCTCAGGAAGCCGCCCCTGGCCGGGCAGGACGCGGACCACCCCGCCGGGGAACCGGATGCTTGACCAGACCATGTACCTGGCCGGGCTGGCCCTGGGCGCGGACAACACGCCCCTGGTCATGCACCTCGTGGCCGCCCTGGTCCCGGCGGTGTTCATCGGCTGGGCCGCCATCAAGGGCAACAACAAGTTCCTGGCCACCGTCGGCTTCGTAAGCCTCAACGCCATGGTCTTTTGCGGCGCGGGCTGGTTCACGGACGGGGGCTACAACTACTGGCTCTACTCCCTGTGCCGCCCGCTCCACGACGCCGGACTCACGGCCATGGCCTCCCCCACGTTCTTCGACAGCGTCATGCTCTACCTGATCCCGGGCCTGATCCACGGCCTGGGCGCGCCCCTCGTCGGCGCGGCGGCCCTGGCCGTGGCGCGCTCGGCGCGCAGGGGGCGCTAAGGCCCGGACGCGCAAAAGGCCGGAGGCTCGCGCCCCCGGCCCTGCGTCGGCCGACGCGCCGCACCCCCCGCGCGGCGTCCGGCCCGTCTGGCGTCCCGTCTAGGCCGGAGTGTACACGTAGGTCATGGACATGGCCGAGAGCTTCTTCTGCACGATCTTGCCCTTGGACTCGGCCAGCATGCGCAACATCTCCTTCTCCCCGAAGACCAGGGCGTCGGTCATGCAGACCTCCACGCACACGGGCTGCTTGCCCGCCACCACGCGGTCATGGCAGAGGTCGCACTTGTGGGCCTTGCCCAGCACCGCGTCGAACTGGATGACCCCGTAGGGGCAGGCCGGGACGCAACTGCCCTTGCCCACGCACTTCTCCGCGTCGATGAGCACGATGCCGTTGGACGGGTCCTTGGTGATGGCCCCGGCCTCGCAGGCCTTGACGCACGCGGCGTTCTTGCAATGCTGGCAGGGCACCACCCAGAAGTCCTGCTTCGGGTTGGGGTAGACGCCCGTACACTCGGTCTCCACGCGGATGTAATAGGGAATCTGCCCGGGGAGGCACTTCTCGTGGTCCACTATCTTGTGGGCGTTTCGGCACGCGACCACGCAGGTCTTGCAGCCGATGCACCTGTCCATGTCGATCATCAATCCAAGCTGTTTCATGGCCGCTCCCTCCTACTTGGTTACGCGCACGCGGGTGGAGACATGCGCCTCGCCGCCCACCAGGTCCTGCCAATCCAGGTGCGAGCCCGCGTCCGGGATCAGCTCGTTGTCGCAGTACCCCGCTCCCGCGCCCACGCGGCCCACCGTGGCCCCGAAGCCGTGCATGATGCCGACGCAGTCGGGCCGGATGTGCTCCGAGAGCTTCACGGGCATGCGCAGCGTGCCCGTGCGGGAGGCGACCGTGACCATATCGCCGTCCTTGAGGCCCAGCCTCTCCCCGGCCGCGGTGTTCATGACCACCGGATTCTCCCCCAGCCCGGACATGGGGTCTCGCAGCTGGGCGTTGTTCACGGACCAGGGCCCCGTGCCGTTGATGTGGATGCGGCGGTAGCTGATCATGATGAAGGGATAGTCCTGGACGTCCGCCTCGTATTCCGGGGCCAGGATGTCCCTGGGCAGCCCCCGGCCCTCGGCCTCCTCCAGGTCGTCCCAGAACAGGTGCACCTTGCCCGTGGGCGTGCCGAAGCCGCCGTCGCGGTACTTGTAAAAGCCCATGGCGCCGGGCGACCACACGCAGCCCATGTCCTGGAGCTTCTTCACCGACAGGCCGAGCCCCTTGAGCTGGATGTCGTAGTATTCGAGGTCGTCCTTGAACTGGAAGTATTCCGGGAACATGCGTTTGCCCAGCTCGATGAACACGCGGTTGGAATGCCGGGCCTCGCCCACGGGCTCCACCACGGGCTGGCGCAGGCACACGCCGTGGCCGAAGTTGTACCACCAGGGCATGTACAGGATTTCCCAGCGCTCGAAGTGGGTCTGGTCCGGGAGCACCAGGTCCGCGAAGCGCCCGGTGTCCGAGAGCATGATGTCCGTGCTCACCAGGAACTCCAGTTTGTACTCGCCGTTCTCGTCCTTCATGCACACGGCGTCCTGCCAGACCTTGTTGCCCATCTCCGTAAGGGCCGGGTTGGCCTCGGTGACCATGAGGATCTTGAGGGAGTCCTCCTTGATGGCCTGGGCCTCGAACCAGGTGGGCTCCAGGATGAACTGGTAGTTCTTGAAGGCGTCCGCGCTGGCGCCCGTGCGGTGGAAGCCCTTCTCGCCGAGCGGCGCGGGGCCGGGAGGCGCGGGCAGCACCGGAGACAGGGGCGTCAGTTCGGGGATGGGCTGGCCGCCGGGGTTGTCCAGGTTGCCGGTGATGGCCAGGAAGATGGCCCAGGCGTGGCCGAAGTCCAGGGCCTGGCCGAGCATGATGGACTTGAACCCGTCCACGCCCACGGCCGGGGCCTCGGCGCACAGGCGCGCCAGCTTGCGGATGTCGTCCGCCGGGATGTCGCAGATGGGGCTCATGGCCTCGGGGGTCTTGGTCTTGGCCCACTGGCGGACCTTGTCGAAATCGCCCTCGCGCACCCACTCGTCCACGAACTTCTTGTCCCAGAGCCCCTCCTCGATGATCACGTTGATCATGCCCATGAACAGGGCCGTGTCGCCCGACGGGCGGATGGGAATCCACCAGTCGGCCTTGGCCGCGTCGGGGCTGAAGATGGGGTCTACCACGATGAGCTTGGCCCCGCGCTCCTTGGCGTCCAGGATGTGCTTGGGCACCACGGCGTCGTCCAAGCAGCCGAAGGCGTGCCGCCCGGCCAGGAGCATGATGCCGCCCCTGGGCATGGTGTGCCACGCCGGGGGGATGTGGTGGTTGGGGATGCCGCCCCAGCACTTGATCTGGGACACGATCTTGGCCGAGTCGCAGTGCGGCAGGCCCGTGTTGATGTACCCGCCGAAGGCGTTGAGGAAATGCCACTTGGGGTCCGTGAGGGAATGGGGGAAGAAGCTGTAGGTCAGCTTGTGGGCCTCGCCTCGGTCGTAGAGGCCGCGCAGCTTCTCCTCCATGAGGTCCAGGGCCTCGTCCCAGGAGATGCGCTCGAACTTGCCCTCCCCGCGCTCGCCCACGCGCTTCAGCGGATGGGTCAGGCGGTCCTCGGCGTACTGCAGCGTGACGCCGGCCATGCCCTTGACGCAGGCCTTGCCGAACTTGTCCGGATTCCCCCGGACCTCGGTGACCTTGCCGTTCTCGATTTTCGCCAAAATGGCGCATTCAGCCTTGCATTGGTAGCATACCGTAGGAACCCAGCCGTTTTTCATCATAGTCCACCTCCTGCTGCCCGCCGGCGGGTCATCCCTTGCGGACGACGCGCGCCGCGGCAAAATGATACAGGGACAAAAGCAACACTCCCCCCCCCATGACCGCCAATCCCAGGCCGTAGGCCGCGCCGGACAGGGGCCGCAGACACATCAGCGCGAAACCCGCCACGCACACGGCCAGCCCCGCGAACTCGGAGCGCCCCATGTTCAGCGCCCCGCACGTCCCGTCCTCCTCGTCGCGGGACGGGGACCGGAACCAGACCCCGTTCCAGGCCATGCCGACGAGCACGGCGGCCACGCCGCCCCAGGCCATGTGCAGGGGCAGGACCAACGCCCCGGCGGGAAGGGGCAAAATGGCCGGAATGGCGGCCGTGGCCGCGGCCGGGGGATGGTCGGCGTCCAGGACCTGCATGAAGGCCGAGGCCAGGAGCACGGCCAGGCCGAGCTTGGCCGCCACGACCAGGCCCGTGCCCCCGAAAACCGCCTCGCCCAGCCAGACCCCCAGCAACCCGCCCACGGTGGAGACGAAATGCCCCACGATGACGCTCTTGGGCCTGGCCACGCGCAGATGCACGCAGGCCGCGCCGATGAAGCACGTGGCCGCCAGGGGCGGATACAGGACCCCCACCCCGCTCCACCCGGAAAGCACGGCCACAACGGCCAGGGACAATCCGCCGCCCAGGGAGCCCCAGACCAGCCGGGTCAGGGAAATAACCCCGGGCCTGTAGAACTCCTTGCGGAATTCCTCGGAGCACAGCGGCACCAGGCGAATCTTGACCATCATCCCTCCCCGCCGGAACCGCGCGCGCGGAATCCGGCCCGACGCTCTCCAATCAAAGAGGGCCGAAACAGGAAAAAGGTTCGCTGACGACGGCGAAGAGCCGCGAAAAACTAGTGGAAGGATGGATGGAGAAAGGCGTCCAGATCGCAGGCCACGCTCAGGCACGACAGGCGGAGGCCCTGGTCCATGACCCGAGCCACCGTCTCCCTGTCGGGCTTGAGGTCCCCGAACCGGATGCCGTCCTCCAGCAACACGTGCTCGGCCAGGGACGCGTCCACGCCCGTGTACAGGGACTGGATGCGCGCCCCGGCCCGGGGGTCGCGCTCCACGTGGCGCCCGGCGTCCCGCAGCAGGGCCGTGTAGCACTCCAGGAGGCCCGGATGCCGCGAGGCCAGGTCCTCGCGCACGGCCAGGCCGCAGCAGACGTGGTCGGGGCAGGACGAGCTGGACCTGAAGAGCTGCCGCCCCCAGCCCTCGGCCACGGCCTTGGCGCCCCAGGGCTCGGAGCAGAAAAAGGCGTCCAGGGCGCGCTCGCGCAGCAGCCGGTCGGCGTAGGGCGGGCTGGCGTAGCTGGCCAGGAACCCCTGCCAGCGGGCCCCGTCCTCCAGCCGCCCCTCGGCCAGCAGGTTGCGGAACAGGATCTCGTGCGTGGACACGCTGTGCGGGAGGCCCATGCGCGCGATCCCGGCGCAGGCCTCGCCCGGAATGGTCTTGCGCACGGTCATGGAGCTGCCGCCCAGGTGGGCGTTGAGCACGTACCGCAGGGGCACGCCCCGGCCCCTGAGATGCAGGGCCAGGGGCAGCATCACGAAGGCCGCGTCCAGGTGCCCGTTTCCCAGGGCGCGGGCCAGGCTGTCCCAGGACAGGAACTTGCGCAGCTGGATGTCGCATGCCGCGCTGTCGCGCCGCTGATGGGAAACCATGGCCAGAAGGTGGTCCGTGATGGGCATGAACCCCACGCGCAGGGTCGCCCGCTCCCCGCACAGCGAGGACCGGATGATCCGCTGCCGCGCCTCGTGCAGCCGCCGCTTGACCGTGCCCATGGGCAGGCCCAGGGAATCGGCGATCTCGCGGTAGCTGAGACCCTGCACATAGCGCATCCAGCAGGCCTCGCGCGCCGCGCCGGGCAGGGACTCCAGGGTGCGGGCCACCATCTCGCGGGTCTGCCAGCGCACGCACAGTTCCTCGGGCCCCTCGATCCAGGAAGCCGCGTCCAGCTCCGCGCCGCCGTCCAGGGGCACGGTGGGCACATTCTCCTTGCGGAGTTTCCGGCAGGCGGAATAGACTATGGCCTTGAGCCAGGAAGGGAAAGCGGTGGGATTCCGCAGCTGGTCGAGCTTGAGAAAGGCCGTGAGAAAGGCCTCCTGCACGGCGTCTTCCACCAGGCTTTCGTCACTCAGGTGGCGCCTGGCCACGGACAGGGCCATGGAACGGAACCGGGCGGCCAGTTCGCCGAAGGCCACACGCCCGCCGCGACGGGCCTCGCCCAGGAGTTCCTGATACGTCTTCATTGCCGCCCCCGGTGGATTCCTCCGTTGGACGCCTCGACCTTTTCCTAATTATTTCCACCACCATAGAGCAAATATAAAAAATGTTCAACCGGTTAGCAAAACATCGCCAGGCCCGCACGCCATGCTGATCTACGTCCACGTCCCCTTTTGCCGCAGCAAATGCGCCTACTGCGCCTTCCACTCCGTGGTGCCCGGCGCGGGCGACCCCGCGCGCTGGGCCGAGGCCGTGCGCAAGGAGGCCGAATACTGGGGCCGCAAGCTCAAGCGCCCCAAGGTCACCAGCGTGTATTTCGGGGGCGGCACCCCGAGCCTGGTGCAGCAGCCCCTGCTGGCCACGGTGTTCGCGGCGCTCAAACGCAACTTCGCCCTGTCCCCGGACCTGGAATGCACCCTGGAGGCCAACCCGGACTCCATGCTGGACATGAACCACCTGCACGGCCTGCTGACCATGGGCGTGAACCGCTTGTCCATCGGCGTGCAGAGCCTGCGGGACGACTACCTGGGCACCATGGGCCGCCGCCACACGGCGGACCAGGCCCGGGCCGCCGTGCGCCTGGCCCGGGACGTGGGCTTCGCCAACATCTCCCTGGACCTCATCTGGGGCCTGCCCAAGCAGCGCCTGTACACCTGGATGGCCGACCTGCGCGAGGCCGTGCGCATGCGCCCGGAGCACCTGTCCTGCTACGGCCTGACCCTGGAGCCCGGCACCCCCCTGGAACGCCTGGCCCGCAAGGTGGACCTGGAGATCGCCCCGGAGGACGACCTGGCCAAGATGTACATACACGGGGCCGAGTATCTGGAAAGCGAAGGCTACCTGCAGTACGAGATATCCAACTTCGCGCGCATGGGCTTCACCAGCCGCCACAACCAGGGTTACTGGGACGGGAAGAACTACCTGGGCCTGGGGCCGGCGGCGGTGTCCACCCTGACGGGCCGGCGCTGGAAGAACCCCGAGGACCTCGGGGAATACGCCCGGGCCGTGGCCCAGGGCGAGCTGGGCGCGGATTTCGAGTCCCTGGACGAGCGCACCCGCCTGCGCGAGCTGGTCATGCTCTCCCTGCGCACCTCGCGCGGCCTGCGCCTGGCCGAATACAAGAAGCTCGCGGGCCGCAACTTCATCGAGGAATTCGGCCCCCTGGTGCGGGCGCTGCGGCAGAACGAGCTGATCCGCATCTCCGGCGGGTACCTGCGCCTGTCCAGGACCGGGATGCTGGTTTCCGACACCATCCTGGCCAACCTGTTCAGCGACGAGCCCCCCTCGGCCTGACCCCCCTTTTTCGGGGCCGACGACCCCAAAAATCCCATGGATGCTTTAGGCCCCGGCGAAAATTTCTTCGCCGGGGCCTCTTCGCGCCGCGCCGCGTAAACCGGCGCGCCCCAGGCTTTTGCCACAAGCCCCCTAAAGTTCCTTCCCCTAGAGGCCGAAGAGAGATGCACACGGCGCAATCCTCAACCGCAGCAGGGAAGCTGTACACACTCTCAAGGAGGGAACAACAACATGTCTCTGGTCATCAACAACAACTTGATGGCGGCCAACGCCGCCCGGAACCTGGGGTCCTCGTACGGCGAACTCAGCGTCTCCGTCCGTCGCCTGTCCTCGGGCCTGCGTGTCGGCACGGCGGCCGACGACGCGGCCGGACTGGCCATCCGCGAGTTGATGCGTTCGGACATCGCCGCCCTGAACCAGGGCGCGCGCAACGCCAACGACGCCATCTCGATGATCCAGACCGCGGACGGCGCACTGCAGGTCATCGACGAGAAGCTGATCCGCATGAAGGAACTGGCCGAGCAGGCGGCCACGGGCACCTACAACTCCGACCAGCGCCTGATCATCGACTCCGAGTATCAGGCCATGGCCTCGGAAATCACCCGTATCGCCAACGCCACGGACTTCAACGGCATCTATCTCCTGAACGGGAACCTCTCCGGCGACACCCACTCGGGATCCGGCCTGGTTTCCACCGGCAAGCTGAAGGTCCACTTCGGCACGGCCAACGATTCGAGCGAGGACTACTACTACATCAAGATCGACAACTCCACGGCCTCGGCCCTGGGTGTCGGCAACTCCGCGGCCACGGACTCGGCCGGCTACTCCATCTCCACCCAGTCCGCGGCCCAGGCCGCCCTGGACGGGATCAAGGAAGCCATCGTGTCCAAGGACAACATCCGCGCCAACCTCGGCGCTCTGCAGAACCGCCTGGAGAACACCATCTCCAACCTGCAGATCCAGTCCGAGAACCTGCAGGCCGCCGAGTCCCGCATCTCCGATGTGGACGTGGCCACGGAAATGACCAACTTCGTGCGTCAGCAGATCAAGTCGCAGGCCGCAGTGGCCATGCTCGCCCAGGCCAACTCGCTGCCCAGGCTGGCCATGCAGCTCTTGGGCGGTTAATCGGGCAGGCCGTCCTGGCCGCCTGATCGCCGCATGAGAGCCGCTTTCGGGCGTCTCGGGCACCTGGCAACGCACACAACAAACACAGCGCCCCCCTTTCTGCGCAGAAGGGGGGCGCTCTTTTGTGATGATGGGGGCGGCCGGGGGACAGCTGGTTCAAACGCTTGCGCATTTGAAGCAGCTACCAAAGGGGCCGGGCAAGCCCCCCTGGACTCCCCTGCTCCCCTTGTGGGGCAAAGGCGTTACCGCACCCTCATAGGTATGGGTAACGCCAAGGCGTGTCCTCCCATGAAAGCCGCGCGTGTCGGCGGGGCAGGGGCTTTGGCGGGGCTACGCGATACGCCTCTGCGTCGCACGGACGGTCTGATTGGCCGGACGCCGATTTGTTTTAGCGCAAAACCAGACGTGCCCTCCCGCGTTACGCGCTGGGCGTCAGCGAAGATTCTCCCCCGGTCCGAGAACGCGACAGAGAAAAGGGAAAGTATCCTACCTGACAAGGAGGATGGGGGCGCTGGGCAGAAACATACTTGGCCCCATGGTGCCGTACTATTTACGATGCTGCCCCACCTGCTCCCCAAGCCCCGGCGCGCTGCCCGGCGCAGCGGCTGCGATGGTAATCAGCGAAGCGGAGCCGGGCTCGTGCGACGGGGCGGCATCACCTGTGCCGCGACACGAGGGGAAGAATCATTAAGGGACCGCACCACCGCGACTTCCCAGCGCCCCATGCGGGTACGGGGGGCGCAGCGACCAGGGTGGAGCCCCCCGAAGCGAAGCCCCCCGTGCCCGCATGGGGCGCGGCCGCGTTACCTCTCCCATCATTCCCGACAAACCAACGCCCTACCCGCGAGGGAGCGCGGTGGGAGGGGGGGGGAGGGCACTTTTGGTTCTGCACCACGACAAAAAAACCTCCCGCCCAGCCAACCTGCCAAACGGGAGGAACTCATTGCTTCCGCATTACGACTCTTAAATCAAAGAGTCCGAGGTCAGGAACGGTTTCAGCCCAAATTCCTCGGCACTTCGACCAGCTCCCGCTCCAACTCCCCTTCATCCCCCACCCGCACATACGCCAGGGTGGGCCGGGCACCCGATTCGCGCAGGCTGCCGGGGTTCACAACGCGGGTGCCGCCCACCTGCTCCCAGGCGGGCTCGTGGGTGTGGCCGAAGCAGACCAGCCCGTACCCCGGGCCGAAGGACTCGGCCACGGCCCGCCACAGGGGCCGCCCGCCCAGCCCGTTGCCGTGGGCCATGCCGATGGTCAGGTCCCCGGCGGTCAGGGACAGGCGGGGGGTGAGCTCCGAGGCCAGGGACCACTCGTCCATGTTCCCGGCCACGGCGTTGAACCCCGGATGCTGCATGAAAAAGGACCACAGGCCCGGGCCGGTCATGTCGCCAGTGTGCAGCAGCAGGTCGGCGGGCGCGAGGTAGCGGTCGTACACCGCGCGCATCCAAGGCGTGGCCTCGCCGGCGTGGGTGTCGGAGACACAGGCAATGAACATCAATCCATCCCCGGCACGGGCGCGCTGGACATGATGTATTTCAAGTCCTCGTCGGTGAAGCGCAGGCCCGCGCCCGCGAAGAAGGTGCTGTCCCCAGAGGTGCTGGCGAAGTCGTCCCACCCGGCGGCCACGTAGAAGTTCTTCAGGAAGTGGAACTTGATGCCCGCCTTGAGGTGCGCGGGGTCGTCCTGGTCGAAGTCGAAGGCCTCGAAGTAGGCCTGCAGCCTGTCGTCCCAGAAATAGTAGTCCGCGCCCACGCCGCCCGTGGACTCGAAAATGCCGCCGCGCAGCACCAGGTCGTCCCAGCGTTTGGCGATCTGGGCGTTGAACTTCAGGCCGTCGCGCTTGGTCTCCTCCTCCACCACCCGGCGCTCGGAATAGGAGCCGCCGGACCAGGTCTTGTAGGTGGTGTCGGTGTCCTCGGTGCGGCCCTTGGGGTCCGAGACCAAGCCCAGGAGATAGTAGTGGCTCTTGCCCGGGTGCAGCTCCAGGTTCAGGTAGGACTTGATGTCCCCTGTCTCGGACTGGACCTCGCCGTGGTAGTCCAGGACGGTCTTGAAGGTGTCCTGCTTCTCCAGGTAGCGGTTGATGCCCTCCAGGGCCTTGTCCACGTTGTCGGCGGTCTCCTCGTCGTTGATGAGCTTGCCGAGCGTGCCCCGGCCCTCGTCGATCTTGCTGGCCACGCTCTGCAGGGAGGCCATGGTCTGCTTGAGGTCCTTGCCCATCTGCTCGTCGTTGATCATGGCGCCCATCGCGCCCTGGCCGCTGTCGATCTTTTCCAGCACCGAGCCCATCCTGTCCAGGGTGGTGCGCAGCTGGCCCGAGGCAACCTCGAAATTCTCGATGATGGTGTTGATGCCCTGCTTGTTCCGGCCGGAGACGTCGCGCAGGTCCGTGGAGAACTCGCGCAGGTTCTCCACCAGCATGTTCACGCTCTCCATGTTGGACTGCACCATCTGGTTCAGGCCCACGCTGAGGTCGCGCAGGCTCTCGAACGTCAGGCGCAGGTCGCGCTCGCCCTGGGGGCCGCCCATGACCGAGGCCACGCTCTTGGCCACCGCGCCGATGTCGTCGGCGATCTGGCCCACCTTCTGGAACAACAGCTCCAGGTCCGCGCTGCGGTCCGAGCGCTGGATGCTCTGCCCGGCCTCCAGCTGCGGATAGCTGTCCGAGCCCCCGGCCAGCTCCACGAACTTGTCGCCCAGAACGCCCCGAGACTTGATCATGGCCGTGACGTCGGCGCGCACGCGCACCCCCCGGTTCACGGCCAGCACCAGGCGAGCCCGGCCGTTCTCAAGGCCGATGCCGCTGACCTTGCCGACCTCGATGCCCGCCACCTCCACGGGTGCGCCCACCTTGAGGCCCGTGACGTTGTCGAAGGTCACCACCAGCTCGTAGGCGTCGTCGCCGAACATGGAGCCGGAGCCCACCTGCAGCGACATGTAGCCCAGGGCCAGGATGGCGATGAGCACGAACAAACCGACCTTGATTTCCGTCCCAGTCTTGAAGGCCATGACAGTCTCTCTTTGCTTGTCCGCCCCGTGGGGCGGGCGCGCCCAGGCGGCGTTTCGCCGCTCAGGTGATTTGGATCGGCCCTTCGGCCCTGCCCTCTATGAATTGCCGCACCACGGGGTCGTCGGACTCGCGGAGGGCCTCGGGAGGCCCGCTGGCGATGATCCGCCCCTCGTAGAGCATGAAAATTTCGTCCGCGATGGCGAAGGTGGCCTGGATGTCGTGGCTGATGACCACGCAGGTGGCCCCGAACTCGTCGCGGGTGCGCAGGATGAGATCGTTGATGTTGGCGGCCATCACCGGGTCCAGCCCGCTGGTGGGCTCGTCGAAGAGCACGATGGCCGGGTCCAGGGCGATGGCGCGGGCCAGGCCCACGCGCTTGCGCATGCCGCCGGACAGCTCCGAGGGCATCTTGTAGCCCTGGCCCGAGAGGCCCACGGCGGCCAGCTTGGCGTCCACCACCCCGGCCACCTCCCCGGCGGGCATGCGCGCATGCTCCTCCAGGGGAAAGGCCACGTTCTCGGCCACGGTCATGGAGTCGAACAGCGCGGCCTCCTGGAACAGCAGGCCGAAGCCCTTGCGCACCTCGGTCATCTCGCGCTCGGACAGGCCCACGGTGCTCACGCCCTGGACGCGCACGTCCCCGGAGTCGGGCTTGAGCAGCCCGATGATGTGCTTGAGCAGCACGGACTTGCCCCCGCCGCTGCGCCCGATGATCACGCTCACCGTGCCCGGCCTGACGGCCAGATCCACGCCCCTGAGCACCTCATGGGCCCCGAAGGCCTTGCGCACGTCCTTGAGTTCGATGATCGGTTCCATGGTTCCCAGCCTACATCATCAGAGCGGTGAGCACGTAGTCGCTGGCCAGAATCAGCACCGAGGACAGGACCACGCTTTCGGTGGTGGCCCGGCCCACGCCCTCGGCCCCGCCGCTGGTGTAGAAGCCCTTGTAGCAGCCCACCAGCGCCAGGATGCCCCCGAAGACGGCGGCCTTGTACATGCCCTCAAGGATGTCGTCGGTCTTCACCAGCTCGTAAATCTTGTTCATGAACAGCCCGGAGTTGATGCCCAGGGTCTTCACGCCCACCAAATAGCCGCCCACCACGCCGATGAAATCCGCGACCACGGTGAGCAGGGGCAGCATGAACACCCCGGCCAGCACGCGCGGGGTCACCAGGTATTGCACCGGGCTCACGGCCATGACCGTGAGGGCGTCCACCTGCTCGGTGACGCGCATGGTGCCGATCTCCGCGGCGATGGCCGATCCGGCCCGGCCCGTGACCATCAGCGCGGTGATCACCGGCCCCAGCTCGCGGGTCATGGACAGGGCGACCGTGGCCCCCACCAGGCTCTCGGCGGAAAACATGCGGAAGGCGTAGTAGGTCTGCAGGGCCAGGACCATGCCCGTGAACAGGGAGGTCAGGCAGACCACGAACAGGGAGCGGACGCCCACGAACTCCATCTGCTTGAAGAACAGACGCACCCGCCACGGGGGCCGCGCGAGCCAGGCGCAGGCCTCGGCCATGAGCAGCATCATGCGGCCCATTTCCGAGACCGCATCCAGGGTCCAGCGCCCGAGCCATTCCAGGAATCGATTCATCACACGTCCGTCGCAGAACGAAATTGCCGGCCGCCCGCCATGCGCCCCGCCCACGGGCGGGACACCCCCAAGGGGCCTCTCAAGGAAACCAGGGTTTATCATCAATCGAAGAGCTTTGCCAGACGCGAAAGCCATGCCCAGCGCCGTTTTAAGCGCTCTCCACGGGATGGAGCGCCGGACGAAACCGCCCGCGCCCCAGGGCTCAGAACGTGGCCCCGTTCCAGCCGAACAGGCAACGCTCCAGGTTCTTGAACTCAATGTACACCCTGGCCTGGGGCACCCCCAGCTCCCGCTCCACGAACTCGCAGATCCCGGCGGACTGGTCCGCGCAGACGTTCTCGGCCAGGCCGATGCTCTTGAACTCCACGTAGGCCGCGGGCTCCCGAGTACCGGCGAAGGCCAGCGCCGCCCCGTCCTCCACGCAGGCCATGACCCACTGGGCGGGCTTGCCCGTCAGCTCCGAGGCCAGGGCCGTGAGCCCCTCCAGGATACCATTCCTGCGCCCCTCGTCCAGGGCCACGTTGGTTTTGACCTTGATGAACGGCATGATTCTCCTCCTGCTCAGGGATCCTTGAGCTCCGTATCTTCGTGTCCGTAAGGCGGGGAGCAGCAGCACAGGATGCGCAGCTCCCCGCTGCCGGTGTTCTCCACGTGGTGCCGCACCCCCGGGCCGATGCGCACGGTGTCCCCGGGCCCCACGTCGAAGGCCTCCCCGCCCAGGAACATGCGCCCGCTGCCCGCCGTGACGTGATAGAGCTCCTCGGCCCGGCGGTGCGCGTGGGCCAGGGTGGCCGCCCCGGGCCGGACCACGGCCTCGGCCAGGGAAAGATTGCGCACCGGGTGCGCGGACGGATGCATGAGTTCCCGGATCAGGGAACCGTCCTTGGTCACGTAGGGGGTGATGTCCCCGTAGGCTGTTTTCATGATTGATCTATGCCGCAAACCCGCGTCCTTGAAAAGGCCGCCGCCAAAACAAAGGCGGGGCCCTGGGGCCCCGCTTTGTGGGTGGAGAGATGCAGTGTGAGGTGTCGCAAGCCTGAAAACCGCAGTTGTGGTTGTCGGAGCGGGCCTCTCAGCCGCTCATGGGCCCGCCGTCTACCCCCCCAGGAGGTTCATGGCCAGCCTGGGCAGGGAGTTCGCCTGGGCCAGCATGGCCACGGCGGTCTGCGACATGATCTGGTTGCGCACGAAGTTGGTCATCTCCGTGGACACGTCCACGTCGGAGACGCGCGACTCCGCGGCCTGCAGGTTTTCAGACTGGATCTGCAGGTTGGTGATGGTGTTCTCCAGGCGGTTCTGCATGGCTCCCAACTGGGCGCGGATCTTGTCCTTGGACACGATGGCGTCCTTGATGCCGTCCAGGGCGGCCTGGGCCGCGGACTG
The DNA here is from genome assembly GCF_054819825.1 of Desulfocurvus sp. DL1XJH-121. Lineage (NCBI taxonomy): Bacteria > Pseudomonadati > Thermodesulfobacteriota > Desulfovibrionia > Desulfovibrionales > Desulfovibrionaceae > Desulfocurvus > Desulfocurvus sp. DL1XJH-121. Next base: position 94,164 of record NZ_JBTVWW010000013.1, on the reverse strand, counting down.
GGTGGAGATGCTGTACCCGGCGGACGTGGACGCCGCCTGGTTGCCGACGCCCAGCGCCGACGCGGTGGAGTTGTCGATGGTCACGTAGTAGTAGTCTTCGCTCGAATCGTTGCCGGCGCCGAAGTGCACCTTGAGCTTGCCCGAGGACTGCAGGGTCGACCCCGTGTGGGTGGTGCTCGAGAGGTTGCCGTTCAGCAGGTAGATGCCGTTGAAGTCCGTGGCGTTGGCGATACGGGTGATTTCCGAGGCCATGGCCTGATACTCGGAGTCGATGATCAGGCGCTGGTCGGAGTTGTAGGTGCCCGTGGCCGCCTGTTCGGCCAGTTCCTTCATGCGGATCAGTTTTTCGTCGATGACCTGGAGCGCGCCGTCCGCGGTCTGGATCATCGAGATGGCGTCGTTGGCGTTGCGCACTCCCTGGTTCAGGGACGCGATGTCCGCGCGCATGAGTTCGCGCACGGCCAGCCCCGCCGCGTCGTCCGCCGAGATCCCCACTCTCAGGCCGGACGACAGGCGACGCACCGAGGTCTGCAGAGCACCGTAGGAGATGCTCAGGTTCCTCGACGCGTTGGCCGCCATCAGGTTATTGTTGATGATGAGTGACATAGCCTTTCCTCCTTGAATGTCTATGCTGCCGTAAAAAACGACTTGTCGGGGCTTGTGATCGCGCTCACTGCGGCGAATCTGTTGCCCCTCCCCACTTGGACAACTTATCGACTTGAGTTTAGGAAACTTTAGGTTTTTTTCCGCGATCCGCGCATTTTTCCTCACACTCCCCCCGGAGCCCCTGAAAACACGGCGCAAAACAAGGGGCTGGCAATCGGCCCGATGCTCAGGCTTTTCCGCCGCGCCCGCCCGTGCATCCATAAAAAAACGCCGCACCCCCGAAGGGATGCGGCGTGGAAATCGTCACGCGGACGATCAGTATATCTGTTTCAGGAGGTCCTCGCCCTTGGAGGACGTGGCCGGGCTGGGGCCGCCCGCGGAGCCCTGGGCGGTCTCCTTGGGCTGGGTGCCGTCCTTGAAGGGCAGGAAGTAGGTCCTTTCCGTGTCCGGACCGGCCAACAGGCCGCTGGACGCGTCGATGCGGGCCATGACCACGCCCGGAGGCTGGGGGAAGTCCTCCACCGGGTACTGGGCCTCCACGGCCATGCGGTAGTCCACCCACAGGGGCGAGGCCGCGCGCGAGCCGGTCTCGTACTTGCCCATGGGCGTGACCTGGTCGAAGCCCACCCAGACCACGGACAACAGGTACGGGGAGAAGCCCACGTACCAGGCGTCCTGCTCATCGTTGGACGTGCCGGTCTTGCCGGCCACGGGGCGCTTGAGCACCCGGGCGCGCCAGCCCGTGCCGTCGCGCACCACCTCCTTCATCAGGGAGGTGATGATGAAGGCGGTCTGCGGGCTGACGGCCTCGGTGACCTCGGGCTCGGAGGCGTAGAGGTCCTCGCCCCAGGCGCTCTTCACCGAGAGGATCAGGCGCGGCTGCACGTAGCTGCCCCCGCGCGCGAAGGCCGTGTAGGCCCGGGTCAGGTTCAGGGGCGTCACCGGCGCGGAGCCCAGGCTCACGGAGAGGTCCTCGGGGAACTCGGCCTCCAGGCCCAGGGCCTTGGCCCGGTCGATGATGGTCTTCACGCCCAGGCGCTGGGCCACGCGGATGGTCACCAAGTTGCGGGACTTGACCAGGGCCGTGCGCAGCAGCGTGGGCCCGTAGAACACGCCCTCGAAGTTCTCGGGCTTCCAGACCTTGTCCGTCTCGTTGTCCGTGTACACGATGGGCGCGTCCAGAAGCACCGAGGACGGGGTGAAGCCGTTGTCCAGGGCCGCGGAATAGACGATGGGCTTGAAGGCCGATCCGGGCTGGCGGTGGGCCTGGGTGGCGCGGTTGAACTGGCTGTCCTCGAAGGAATAGCCGCCCACCAGGGCCACGACCTCGCCAGTGCGCGGGTCGACGGAGACCATGGCGCCCTGCACCTCGGGCCGCCGCCTGAGGGCCAGGGGCCAGGAGGCGGGCTTGCCCTTCCCGGCCTCGGGCACGGCCAGGACCTCGGCCCAGACCACGTCACCGGCCTTGAGCACCCGGGTGCAGTCGTTGACCGGGGGCACGTCCTCCGGGGCCTTGGACGGATCCGGAGTGCGGGCCCAGGACAGGCCCTTGGCCGCGATGACGCCGGACAATTCGCCGAAGCGCACCTGCGCCGCGTCGCTGGCCACCTTCGCCACCAGGACCTTGACCCACTCCCCTTCGGCCAGGGCCTCGGGGGCCACGGGGTTCTCGGCCAGCCAGGCCTCGCGTTCGGCCTCGTCCTCCAGGTGCTCTATGGGGCCGGTCCAGCCCCGGCGCAGGGCCGAGGCCTCCAGGCCCTTGCGCACGGCCAGCTCGGCCGCCACCTGGTGGGAGAGGTCCACGCCGGTGCGCACGATCATGCCCGCGTTGTAGACCTGGTCCTCGCCGAAGCGCTCCACCAGACGGCGCCGCACCTCCTCCAGGTAGTACGCGCCCTGCTTCCAGGACGGATCCTCCATGCTCTTGAAGACCAGTTCCTCGGCCATGGCCTGGTCGTACTGGTCCTTGGTGATCCAGCCCAGGTCCAGCATGCGCGAGAGCACGTAATGCTGCCGGCCGATGGCGCCCTCGGGGTTGTGGAAGGGGTTGAACTTGCTCGGGGCCTTGGGCAGGCCCGCCAGTATGGCGGCCTGAGCCAGGGTCAGGTCCTTGGCGTGGACCCCGAAATAGGTCCTGGCCGCAGCCTCCACCCCGTAGGAGCGCGCGCCGAAGAATATCTGGTTCAGGTAGATGGTCAGGATCTCGTCCTTGGTCAGGAAGCTCTCCAGGCGGTAGGCCAGGATGGCCTCCTTGATCTTGCGCTGGTAGCTGCGCTCCGGGGTCAGGAGCAGGGACTTGATGACCTGCTGGGTGATGGTGGAAGCGCCCTGGACCACGTGCCCGGCCTGGAGGTTCTTGATCGTGGCCCGGAAGATGGCCACCGGATCCACGCCCTCATGCTCGTAGAAGCCCGAGTCCTCGGCCGCCAGGAACACGCGCGAGACGTGGGCGGGCAGCTCGTCGATGGTCACCAGGAAGCGGCGTTCCTTGTAGAAATATCCCAGCACCTGGCCGTCGCGGGCCAGCACCGTGGTCACCAGGGGCGGATTGTAGTCCGTGATGCGCTTGAAGTCGGGCAGGTCCAGGGACGCCCAATAGTACATGCCGCCCGCCAGGGCCACGGCCAGGATCATCCCGCCGCCGAACAGGGCGGCCAAAGCTATGAGAAACTTTTTCATATAGGTACCGTTATCAAATTGTTGAACCAGTTGTTTTGCGCAGGCCGTTCAAAAATAGTGAGATGCGAGGCGCAAGAAAAGGACAAGGCCGACGCGTACTCCCCGTACGCGAAGGTTTGTGTTTTTCGCAGCAACGAAGCAGATCGCTGTTTTTCAACGGCCTGTCGGGGACAGGCCCCAGGCCAGGCGCAGCCTGCCGTACAGGTCCTTGAGCTGTTTTTCCGTCACGTCGAACAGGGACAGGAGACGCCTCCTGGCCCCGGCCTCCCGCTGCGCCCGGCAGCTCTCGGAGGCGAAGACATACAATGCGCCGCCCTGGAACCAGAAGGGGAACAGGCGGCAGTAATACGGACGGGCCTCGCGGGACAGGACGCAGCCCTCCGGCCCGAGCAGGCGGCAGCGTCCGGTTTCGTCCGTGGCCATCCTGATGTGAAATCCCCGGGCCGGAAACAGGACGTCCACGTCCGCCTCCTCCCCGGGAAACAGGGAATGCATGTTCCGCACGAAGCCCGGGGTGTTGGCCTGGCGCGCAAAGGCCCCGGCGTCCCCGGCCAGCTCGCGCAGGATCCGGTCCCGCTCCATCTCCGAGAGGGGAAAGCACATCTCCTCCAGCCCGGGTTCGAGCCGGCAGCAGGTGCCCTCGGATTCCGCGCAACGCGCGCACACATGCGGATCGCCCATGTCTCAGTATCCCGTTCCCACGCTGCGGGGCCAGTTCCCCTTGAAGCCGCGACAGAGGTAGATGGTGAACCTCCTGGCCGGCTGGCCCCCATGGATGGACTGATAGTGCATTTGCTCGATTTTTTCAAAAAGCGGCAGGACCTGGGATTCCGGGTCGCCCTTGAACTTCTGGCGCACGTAGATCGCGTCCCAGCCCTCTTTTCCCTCGGGCCCGGGCCAGAGGTCATACTGGTTCAGCCTGCGCCCGGTGTCCAGGCAGAAGGCCCGCGCCCGGCCGGGCACGTAATAGGACAGGGCCGCGGTGACGTCGTAGTTGCTGCCGAAGAAAAAGACCTTGTCCGGGTCCGCGAAGCGCGTGCGCCTGAGTTCGTCCACCTCGCGGCCCAGATCGCTCCAGCCCTTGAGGTGCAGGACGGGGTTCTCGATCTCGATATGCCGGTCCGTGAAGGGGATGGTGCCCTCCACGCGCCAGGGCATGGGCAGGGAGTCGTGCGCCAAAAACAGGCCGAAGATCGCCGCGCCCAGCGCGGGCCACAGCCAGACCCGCCAGTCGCGGCCGGACAGGGCGCGCCAGGCGTGGTCCCAGACCACGGCGGCCAGGATGAAACCCGAGGCGTAGCTCACCGCGGACCAGTTGGGATTGATCTTGGTGTGGAAGGCCCAGAACAGGAAGAAGCCCCACACGGGCCAGAACCCGGCGGCCAGGAGCGCGTACTGGCGGTAGTCCAGGGCGGCCATGATCCGCGCGGCGCGGCCCCGGCCGTCGAAGGTCCGGGCCAGTGCGCCCCAGGCCCCGTAGACGCAGAAAGCGAACCACCAGGGCAGGAGCAGGCCCGCCTGGCTGCCCAGGTATTCCGGGAAGCGGTCGAAACGGATGAAGCCCTGGGCGCTCTTTCCGGACACGCCGCCCAGATGCGCCACGTGCCGGAACCCGGCGAAGTCGTTGGCCAGGTTCCAGACCAGGATGGGCGCCAGCCCCAGGACGCAGCCCACGCCCAGGGCGACGCCCAGGCGCTTCCAGAACGGGCCGCCGTCCAGCATGCGCCGCCTGAGCAGCAGGCCGTAGAGCACGGCCGTGCCCGCGAAGGCCAGCATCATGTACTTGGCCCAGGTGCCCAGCGCCAGGGCCACGGCCAGGCCGACGAAGGGCCAGCGCCGCTCGGGCTTGCGCCCGGCCTCGTAGAGCAGGAACAGCGCGGCCCACCAGCAGACCATGAGGGGGTTGTCCGTGGTCATGAGCACGCCCGAGGCCATGAACAGGAGCACGCCGTTCAGCACCAGCAGGCAGAGCACGCCCAGCCGGGGGCGCTTCCAGAGCACGCCCACCCCCAGGAACACGATGCACTGGGCCAGGCACGAGCCCAGGACGGCCCCAAAGCGCACGCCCAGCGGCGTGTCCCCGAATATCCAGGTCCAGAAGCCGATGATGTAGGCGATGAGCGGGCCCTTGGTGAAGTAGGAGAGCTGCGGCGTGCGCGACCAGTCCCAATACTGGGCCTCGTCCTGCACCAGATCCAGCTGCCCGGAGAGCACGAACCAGACCCTGAGCGCCGTGGTGCCCAAAATGAGAACACCGGCCCAGACTTCCGGCCGGCATCCCCACAACCTGTATTCCCTCGGGTCCTTCGCCATGCTCATGGACACGTCCGCGTTGTTGGGCCTCAGCCCGAAAACTTGAGCAGACCCTTGCCCAGCAGGTCGTGGAGGTGGATCATGCCCGCCAGGCCGCCCTCGGCGTCCACGATGGGCACGACGGTGATGGCCTTCTCCTCCATCAGGTCCAGGACCTCGGCGGCCGAGGCCTGCGCGTCCACGTGGGCCGGGTCGGCGGTCATCTGGGAGGAGACGGGGGTTTCGGGGGCCAGCCCCCCGGAGCAGGCCACGCGGCGCACGTCGCCGTCGGTGAGGATGCCCTTGAGCTTCCCGCCCCCGTCGACCACGGCCAGGGCGCCCAGGCCCCCCCGGGTCAGAATCCCCAGGGCCTCGGTCCAGGGCGTGTCCTCCCGCGCCACGGGCAGGTCGCCCACGTGCATCAGGTCGGCCACGGACAGGCGCAGGCGCGTGCCCAGGGCTCCGCCCGGGTGGCAGCGCTTGAAATCCTCGGCCTTGAAGGCCTTCCATTCGATGAGGCACACGGCCAGGGCGTCGCCCACGGCCAGGGTGGCGGTGGTGCTGGCCGTGGGGGCCAGGTTCAGGGTGCAGGCCTCGCGCTCCACGGACACGTCCACGACCACGTCGGCCAGCCTGGCCATGTGGGAATGGGGCTTGCCCGTGAGGGCGATGATGCGCACCCCGGCCGCGCGCATGGCGGGCAGGATGGCGTTCAGCTCATCCGTGGCCCCGCTGTAGGAGATGGCCAGGGCCACGTCCACGGGCCGGAGCATGCCCAGATCGCCGTGGGCGCCCTCCACGGGATGCAGGAAAAACGACGGGGTGCCCGTGCTGGACAGGGTGGCCGCGATCTTGCGGCCCACCAGCCCGGACTTGCCCAGGCCCGTGACCACCACGCGCCCGGCGCACCCGGCCATGAGGTCCAGGGCCTCCACAAAGGACTCGCCCAGGCGCGAACTCACGCGGGCGAGGCCCTCGGCTTCGATGCCGATGGTTTCCCGGGCCAGGCCCAGCCAGTCCCGTTCAAACGCCTTGGGTCCCATGCCGCTCCTTATGCCTTCATGCCCCGGATGGTCTCCAGGCAGTCCTTGTCCTGGCCCTCGCAGGGGCACACGGGGTAGTTGCCGTTGAAGCAGGCCAGACAGAAATCCTCGGGGTGGCGCACCGAGGACAACAGGCCCTCGATGGTCAGGTAGTGCAGGCTGTCCAGGCCGATCTGCCGGGCGATGTCGTCCACGGACTCCTGGGCCGCGATGAGCTGCTGGCGGTCCGGGAAGTCGATGCCGTAGTAGCAGCCGTAGCGGATGGGCGGGCAGGACACGCGCATGTGGATCTCGCGCGCGCCCAGGTCGCGCAGGCGCTTGATGCGCGTGCGGATGGTGGTGCCGCGCACGATGGAGTCCTCCACCACCACGATGCTCTTGCCCTCCACCATGCTGCGCACGGGGTTGAGCTTCATGTTCGTGGAGAAGTCGCGGTCCCCCTGGGAGGGCTTGATGAAGGTCCGGCCCACGTAGTGGTTGCGGATCATGCACTGCTCGAAGGGCAGGCCCGACTCCTGGGAGTAGCCCACTGCCGCGTAGTTGCCCGAGTCCGGGAAGGGCATCACGAAATCCGCGTCCACGGGCGCCTCGCGGGCCAAGGCCGCGCCCATGGCCTTGCGCCGCTGGTACACGTTCTGGCCGAACACGTCGGAGTCCGGCCGGGCGAAATAGATCAGCTCGAAGATGCACTGGCTGCGCTGGCGCGGCTCGGCGTAGCGCACGGTGCGCATCCCGTCGGGGTCGATGATGACCATGGTGCCCGGCTCCACCGGGTCCTGGGTCACGGCGCCCACCAGATCGAAGGCGCAGGTCTCGCTGGCGAACACGTAGCCGTCGCCGAGCCTGCCCATGGCCAGGGGCCGGAACCCGTTGGGGTCCTTCAGGGCGATGAGCTTGTCGTCGGCCAGGATGAGCAGGGAGAAGGCGCCCTCCACCTTGCGGCAGGCCGCGCCCACGGCGTCCTCGATGGACATGCCCGTGGACATGCTGCGCGCTATGAGATGCACGATGATCTCGGTGTCCATGGTGGTCTGGAAGATGGTCCCGGCGTCCTCCAGCTCGCGGCGCAGCACGCTGGCGTTGGAAAGGTTGCCGTTGTGGGCGATGGCCACCTGCACGCCGCCGAAACGCGCCAGGAAAGGCTGGGCATTGCGGATCAGGGAGGCCCCGGTGGTGGAGTAGCGCACGTGGCCCACGGCCACATCGCCCTTGAGCTCCTTTTGCAGGTGGCGCTCGTTGAACACGTCGGCCACCAGGCCCATGCCCTTCTGCTCGCGGATGAAGCGCTTGTCCCCGTCCCAGGTGACGATGCCCGCGCTCTCCTGGCCCCGGTGCTGCTGGGCGTAGAGGCCCAGATAGGTCATGTGGGCGGCTTCAGGGTTGCCGTAGATGCCGAACAGTCCGCAGTATTCGCGTTTCATGCACAGTTCCGTGCCGCCCGGGGGGCGGGCTGAGATGCCCGGTCGCGGCGCGCCCTACCCACGGGGGGCGGGACAGCCGCAGGCCGCCTCGTAGTATTCCTGGAGGCTCTTGACCCCCGGCTCGTTTTCCTTGAGCGCGCGCAGGGCGTGGGCCATGGCGCGGGCCCCGGCCACCGTGGTGGTGTAGGGCACGTTGTACAAGAGCGTGTTCTGGCGGATGACCGTGGAGTCGCCCCTGGTCTTGCCGCCCGAGGCGGTGTTGATGACCAGGTCCACCTCGCCGTTCTTGATGCGGTCCACCACGTGGGGCCGGCCCTCGTGGACCTTGAAGACCACCTCGGCCTCCACCCCGCGCTTTTCCAGGAAGTCCACCGTGCCCTTGGTGGCCAGAATCTCGAAACCCAGCTGCTTCAAGGTCTGGGCCACGTCCACGATGCCCTCCTTGTCGCGGTCGTTCACCGAGATGAACACCCGCCCCGAGGTGGGCAGCTTCTGGCCGCAGGCCAACTGGCCCTTCAGGAACGCCAGGCCGAAATTGGAGTCGATGCCCATGACCTCGCCCGTGGAGCGCATCTCGGGTCCCAGCAGCACGTCCACGCCCGGGAAGCGGTTGAAGGGGAACACGCTCTCCTTCACGGACACGTGCCCGGACTTGCGCATGCTCCAGGGATCGAGGTCCTTCAAGCGCTCGCCCATCATGACCTTGGTGGCCAGCCGTGGCAGGGGCACGCCCGTGGCCTTGGACACGAAGGGCGCGGTGCGCGAGGCCCGGGGGTTGACCTCCAGAATGTAGATTACCCCGTCCTTGATGGCGAACTGGATGTTCATCAGGCCGACCACGTCCAGCTCCCGGGCCAGGGCCACGGTCTGGCGGCTGATCTCATCCACGGTGAGGTTGCCCAGGGTGATGGGCGGAATCACGCAGGCCGAGTCGCCGGAATGGATGCCCGCCTCTTCGATGTGCTCCATGATGCCGGCCACGTAGACGTCCTTGCCGTCGGACAGGGCATCCACGTCCACCTCGATGGCGCTCTCCAGGAACTTGTCGATGAGGATGGGGTGCTCGGGCGCGACCTTGACCTCGTCGCGGAAGTAGGCCTCCAGCGCCTCCTGGTCGTAGACGATCTGCATGGCCCGGCCGCCCAGCACGTAGCTGGGCCTGACCACCACGGGGTAGCCGATCTCCACGGCCACGTGCTTGGCCTCGTCCACGTTCATGGCGATGCCGTTGGCGGGCTGCCGGAGCCCCAGCTTGCGCAGCAGGGCCTGGAAGCGCTCGCGGTCCTCGGCGCGGTCGATGGAGTCCGGGCTGGTGCCCAGGATGGGCACCCCGGCCTTCAGAAGCGGCACGGCCAGGTTCAGGGGCGTCTGCCCGCCGAACTGCACGATGACGCCGTCCGGGCGCTCGAACTCGATGATGTTCAGGACGTCCTCGAAGGTCAGGGGCTCGAAATACAGCTTGTCCGAGGTGTCGTAGTCCGTGGACACGGTCTCGGGGTTGGAGTTGACCATGATGGAGGTCACGCCCATGTCCCTGAGGGCGTAGGAGGCGTGCACGCAGCAGTAGTCGAACTCGATGCCCTGGCCGATGCGGTTGGGGCCGCCGCCCAGGATGATGACCTTCTTGCCCTCGCCCGGGCTGACCTCGCTGCCCGTCTCGTAGGTGGAGTAGAAATACGGGGTGTAGGCCTCGAACTCCGCGGCGCAGGTGTCCACCAGGTAGTAGGTGGGCTCCACCCCGGCCTCCTGGCGCAGGCGGCGGACGTCGTCCTCGCCGCGCTTCCACAGGGCCGAGAGCTGGCGGTCGGAGAAGCCGTACTCCTTGGCCCGGCGCAGCAGATGCCGGAACTCGGAATCCAGGGGATCCAGGCCGTGGTCCAGGGAGAAGGCCCGGATCTCATCCTCCATGGCCACGATGTCCTGGATCTGGCGCAGAAACCAGGGGTCGATGGTCGTGGCCTCGAAGATGGCCTCCAGGCTCATGCCCGCGAGCAGGGCCTGGCGCACCCAATACAGGCGCTGGGAGTTGGGCCGGCGCAAAAGGGGCAGGATCTCGTCCTCGGAGCAGGCGGGCTTGCCGAACTCCTTGCCCAGGCCGGGCATGCCCGTCTCCAGGCTGCGGAGGCCCTTTTGCAGGGACTCCTTGAAGGTCCGGCCGATGCTCATGGCCTCGCCCACGCTCTTCATGGCCGTGGTCAGGAAGTCCTCGGTGCCCGGGAACTTCTCGAAGGTCAGGCGCGGGATCTTGGTCACCACGTAGTCGATGGTCGGCTCGAAGGAGGCCATGGTCTCGCGGGTGATGTCGTTGGGAATCTCGTCCAGGGTGTAGCCCACGGCCAGCTTGGCCGCGATCTTGGCGATGGGGAAGCCCGTGGCCTTGGAGGCCAGGGCCGAGGACCGCGACACCCGGGGGTTCATCTCGATGACCACCAGCTCGCCGTCCGCCGGGTTCACGGCGAACTGCACGTTGGACCCGCCCGTCTCCACGCCGATCTCGCGCATGATGGCCAGGGAGGCGTCGCGCATCTGCTGGTACTCGACGTCGGTCAGCGTCTGGGCCGGGGCCACGGTGACGGAATCGCCCGTGTGCACGCCCATGGGGTCCAGGTTCTCGATGGAGCAGATGATCACGCAGTTGTCGTTCTTGTCGCGCATGACCTCCAGCTCGTACTCCTTCCAGCCCAGGATGGAGCGCTCGAGCATGACCTCGGAGGTGCGGCTGGCGGCCAGGCCCTGGGAGGCGATGGCCTCCAGGTCCTCGAGGTTGTAGGCCACGCCGCCGCCCGTGCCGCCCAGGGTGTAGGCCGGGCGCACGATGATGGGGAAATCGATCTCCTTGGCGGCCTCGCGCACGTCGTCCAGGTTGCGGCAGATGCGGCTGTCCGGGACCTTGAGGCCGATGTTCTCCATTGCCGCGCGGAACAGCTCCCGGGACTCGGCCTTTTCGATGACCTCGCGGGTGGCGCCCAACAGCTCCACCCCGTACTTGTCCAGGGTGCCCATCTCGGCCACGGCCAGGGCCGTGTTCAGGCCGGTCTGGCCGCCCAGGGTGGGCAGCAGGGCGTCGGGGCGCTCCTTGGCGATGATGCGGGACACGGTCTCGGGCTCGATGGGCTCGATGTAGGTCCTGTCGGCCAGCTCCGGGTCGGTCATGATGGTGGCCGGGTTGGAGTTGACCAGGATCACCTCGTAGCCCTCCTCCTTGAGTGCCTTGAGGGCCTGGGTGCCGGAATAGTCGAACTCGCAGGCCTGGCCGATGACGATGGGGCCGGAGCCTATGAGCATGATCTTGGAGATGTCGGTACGTTTGGGCATGTGCTCGATCGGGTGTTCAGGTTTTCGCGTGTCGCCCCGGTCCCGAGGGGCCGGGCGCTTGAGGCGTGCCGCCCGGACGGGTGAAACCGTCGCGTTCGGAGGGGGGGCGCTCCCGGTGAAATGGTTGCGGGTTTTATAGTTCAGCCAGTGCCGGGAGTCCAGCGAAAAGGCCCGGGCGTTCCCGGCCGGCCCGCGCGGAGTTTCGCCCCGTCTCCCCTACCCCGCCTGGGCGTAGCGCTGGGCCAGACGCACGTACTGGGCGCGCAGCTCGCCGGGGATGGGCAGGCCCTCGTCCGCGCCGAGCATGGCGTAGGCCTTGGACAGCTCGCGGCGCACCACGGGCTGGTTGTCCTTGCGCCAGATCCACGAGCGACGGCGGATGAGCGCCTCGGCGCGCTCCAGGATGGTCCGCGCGCGCACACGGTCGCTGTGCGCGGACAGCACCAGGTCGCGCCCGGCCCGGGCCACCTCGGCCAGGGCCTCGGGCCGCGCCAGCCACTCCCCGGCCACGGCCGCCGCGGCCTCGGCGTCCCCGCGCGGGTAGACCAGCAGGTCCTCGCCCGGGGTGAAAATCTCGTTCTGGCCGTTGGCGATGTCCTCGGTGAGCACCGCGGCCCCGCAGGCCGCGGCCTGGAAGGTGCGGAAATTGATCTCCCCGGCCGCGCTCTGGTTGACCACCATGCGGCTGCGGCCGAACACCGGGGCGTACGCGCCCTGACGCAGGATCAGGGGCTGGCGCTTGCGGAAGCGCTCCATGAAGGCCATGCGCCCCGAGTTGATGGACCCGGTGAGCGTGCCCACGAAGCCCACGGGGATGTCCCGCTCCACGCCCGGGTCCGCGTCCTTGACCGCGTCGCAGAACAGGGGGAACCACTCGGTCCCGCGCACCAGGTCGCGGTGATCGAACAGGGGCAGGTAGTCCTTCTGGGCCAGGAGCATCAGGTCGAAGGCGGCGGAAAACGGGACGTGCCAGGGATTGCAGTACTGGTCGATGGAAAAGCCCACCAGGGGCGCGGGCAGGGCCTCGAAGCCCACCACCGTGGGCGGGCGGCCGCTGTCGCACCACACAACCAGGTCCGGCCTGAAATCCCGGCCCTCCATGAACTCCAGCAGGCGCCTGAGGGACGCGACCTCGGCGAGGCGCAGGTCCGAGGATGCGGCCTCGCCCACGGTCAGGACCTCGTGCCCCGACTCCCGGAAGGCGCGCACGAAATACGCGCCGTCGATGTTCAGGATGCGCATGGGTCGTCCACTCCCGCCTAAGCGGTCACTTTCCCTTTGCCCTTGGAACCACATCGCAAGCAGCAGCAACGAAGCGACGCAGCAGCGCAAGCGATCGTGCGTTTTGGGACTGCTTGCCTGCTAGGAGACCTTGCTCCCGTTGGCCACCTGGCCGCTCGTGGCGAGGAGCTGCATGCCCTTGTCGTCCTTGACGGCCAGGATCATGCCCCGGGATTCCAGGCCCCGGAGTTTGCGCGGGGCCAGGTTGGCCACCACGACCACCTGCCGCCCCACCAGGAAATCCGCCTCGAAATGCTCGCGCAGCCCGGCCACCACCTGGCGCGGCTCGGCCTCGCCCAGGTCCACCTTGACCACGAAGAGCCGGTCCGCGTCGGGATGCGGATCGGCCGACAGCACCGTGCCCACGCGCAGGTCCAGCTTCTGGAAATCCGCGAACTCGGCCACGCCGGGCTCCGCCGCCGCTTCCGGGGCCTTCTTTTCAGCCTTCTTGGCCTTTTGGGCGGGCTTGGGGGCCTCCTGCGGCCCGGGCTTCTTCAGCTCCACGCGCGGGAAGAGGTTGGAGGCCTGGGCCAGAGCCGTGCCCGGCTCGAGCCCGCCAAATCCGCCGCCCTCGGCCACGAGGTCCAGGGAGGCCAGGTCCAGCTTCTGGCCCAGCTGGCCGAGCATGGTCTCGGCGGTTTCGGGCATCACCGGCCAGACGTGCAGGGCCACCTTGCGCATGTATTCCAGGAGCGAATACATGACCACGGCCAGCTCGTCCGTGCGGCCCTCCTTGAACAGGGTCCAGGGGGCCGAGGAGTCCACGTACTTGTTCAGCGCCCGCACCAGGTCCCAGACGGCCTCCAGGCCCTCGCCGAAGCGCAGGCGGGAGAACAGGCCGCGATAGTTCTCGAAGGAGTTCGCCGCCAGTTCGGCCAGTTCCGCGTCGGGGCGCGCGGCCCCGGGGTCGGGCACCAGGCCGCCGAAATACTTGTGGGTCATGGACAGGACCCGGGAGAAGAGGTTGCCCAGGTCGTTGGCCAGGTCGGCGTTGAGCCGCCCCACCAGGGCGTCCTCGGAAAAGGAGGCGTCGCGGCCGAAGCGCATCTCCCGGAGCAGGAAATAACGAAAGGCGTCCAGGCCGTAGGTGTCCTTCATGGCCAGGGGCTCCACCACGTTGCCCAGGGACTTGGACATCTTGGTTTCCTTGACCAGCCAGTAACCGTGCACGTTCAAGTGCTGGTAGGGCTCGAACCCGGCGGCCCTCAGCATGGTGGGCCAGAACACGGCGTGGGGCTTCAGGATATCCTTGGCCACCAGGTGGTTGGCCGCGGGCCAGAAGCGCTGGAACTTGTCCTGGTTGTCCGGCCATTCCAGGGCCGTGATGTAGTTCAGGAGCGCGTCGAACCAGACGTAGGTCACGTAGTCCGGGTCGAAGGGCAGCTCGATGCCCCAGGTCAGGCGGGTCTTGGGCCGGGAGATGCACAGGTCGTCCAGGACCCCCATCTCCAGCATGGACAGGACCTCGTTGCGGTAGCGCTCCGGGCGGATGAAGTCCGGGTTCTCCAGGATGTGGTTCTTGAGCCAGTCCTGGTACTTGGACATGCGGAAGAAGTAGTTCTTCTCCTTGATGACCTGGGGCTTGACCTTGTGGTCCGGGCAGCAGCCGTTCTCGTCGAGGTCCTTTTCCGTCAGGAACTGCTCGCAGCCGAAACAGTACAGGCCCTCGTACTCGCTCTGGTAGATGTCCCCGGCGTCGTAGACCTTTTGCAGCACCTCGCGGACCACGCGCTTGTGACGCTGTTCGGTGGTGCGGATGAAGTCGTCGTTGGAGATGTTCAGCTCGGGCCACAGGCCGCTGAACAGGCCGCTGATCTCGTCCACGTACTCGGCGGGGGTGCGGCCGTTCTTCTCGGCGGCCTGCACGATCTTGTCCCCGTGCTCGTCCGTGCCCGTGAGAAAGAAGGTCTCGTCGCCCATGAGGCGGTGGAACCGGGCCAGGCAGTCGGCCACGATGGTCGTATAGGCATGCCCCAGGTGGGGCTTGGCGTTCACGTAATATATGGGCGTGGATATGAAAAAGCGGCTCAACGTCTGTCCTCCTGTCTCCGCTTGGGAACCGTTCATTCGGATTTGCCCGCTTCCTTGGGCTTGCGGCGGCGTTTGCGGCGGCGGGGCTTGCGCTTGGACTTGGCGTCCTGGGCGTGCTCGCCGTCCTGGGCCCGGGGCGGCGCGGCCGGGGCCTCGGCGGGCTCATCCTGACCCAAGGGCGCGTCCTGGGCGCGGGGCTCGCGCCGGGGGGCCTTGGGCCGGGGGGCGCGCCGGGGGGGCGCCGGGGCCGGGGCCGGAGCCTCGGGCCGGGGGACGTTGGGATCGAACCGCCGGGGGTTCATCTCCTCCCACTCCTCCAGGGTCACCTCAAGCTCCTCTCCGTGCTCGCTGAACAGGGTCACGCTGCCGCGGAAGAAATTGGCGCGCAGGACCTTCATCAGGCCCTGGTCCGTGTCCATGCGCTTGCCGATCTTGGGGCAGCGCCGATAGAAGGTCTGGTAGTTCTCTTCCTCGAAGGCCAGGCAGCACAGGAGCCGGCCGCAGATGCCGGAAATCTTGGTGGGGTTCAGGAACAGGTTCTGCTCCTTGGCCATCTTGATGGTCACGGGGTCGAACTTGCGCATGAAGCGGCGGCAGCAGGCCACCTGGCCGCAGTTGCCCACGGCCCCGAGCATCTGGGTCTCGTGGCGCACGCCGATCTGGCGAAGCTCGATGCGCGTGCGGTAGTTCTTGACCAGGTCCTTGACCAGCTCGCGGAAGTCGATGCGCCCGGGCGCGGTGAAATAGAAGACCATCTTGCCCCGGTCGAAGAAGACCTCCACGTCCACCAGCTTCATCTCCAGGGCGCGGCGCTCCACGCATTCCCGGCAGAAGGAATAGGCTTCCCTGGCGAAGGCGACGTTCTCCTTTTCCGCGGCGAGGTCCTCCTCGGAGGCCAAGCGGAAAATAGGCTTCAGGTCGCTCGTGTCCAGGCCCTCGGGCGCCTCGTCGAACAGCGTCACCACCGTGCCCAGGCCCATGCCCTGCTCGGTCTTGACGATGACGCGGTCGCCCTTGGCCACCACAAAGGCGCCGGACTCGAAATAATAGATTTGGCCGTAGTCGCTGAACTTGAGGCCGAGTATATTGCTCATGCGGTCACTCCCGCGGACGGAGGTCGTTGCCGTGCGTAACGCGCCTGTATAGAACAGTTCGGCCCGAACATCAAACACCCTCCGCCCCCGGGGCCCGCCGGGGCCGGGACGGGTTGACTTGCGCGCCCCGGGGGTTAGATTTCCCGTAACGCCTTCAACAACCCCAGGAGATTCTCATGCAATACTCCGTCACCCCCCTGCTCACGGGCGTCCGCAACCCGGACCAGGGCATCATGACCTATCAGCAAGGATACGGAAAACCCATCTGGCTGCCCATCTACGCCTTTCTCGTGCGCGGGGAGGGGCACACCGCGCTCATCGACACGGGCCTGGACGAGGACGAGGTCATGGAGCCCGCTGGCTTCACGGACGAGACCGGCATGCCCGTGACCACCCTCAGCAAGGCGCTGGAGGCCGAGGGCGTGGCCCCGGAAGCCGTGGACACCATCATCAACACCCACCTGCACGACGACCACTGCGGCAACAACAAACTGTTCCCGAACGCGCGCCACGTCGTGCAGAAGACCGAAATGGAATTCCTGAAAAACCCGCATCCCCTGGACCACCGCTACGACGAGTACTTCGTGGAGGGCCTGGACTTCGAACTGCTGGACGGCGACGCCGAGCCCCTGCCCGGCATTCGCTGCCTGCCGACCCCGGGCCACACCCCGGGCATCCAGACCGTGGTCATCCCCACGGCGTCGGGCGACGTGATCGTGCCGGGGTTCTGCTGCAACGAGAAGAACTTCCCGGACAACGGCCCGGCCATCTGCCCGGGCGTGCACTGCGACGCCTTCACGGCCTACGACACGGCCCAGCGCGTCAAGGCCATGGACGGGACCATCCTGCCCATGCACGGCCTGACCACCGCCGCCATGCGCTTCTAGCGGGCCGTCCCAGGAGCATAATCTGCTGCGTTGCTGCGAAAAAGGCAAAACCTCGCGTATCGGGATACGCGTCGGTCTTGCCTTTTTCTTGCGCCTTGCATCTCATGCTCCTGGAACGGCCCGCAAGACAAAAAGGCGGGGCCGCGCTGAAGGCGGCCCCGCGGCAGGTTGGCACCGTAGGTGTTGGAGCCTACGGGTGATTGTGGAACTTGTCGGCCGTGTGCTCGGAGCCGCTGTGGCAGGGCGTGCAGTGCTGCTTGCCCTTGTGGATGGGGGATTGTTTGCCGTCGCCGTGGCACTCGGTGCACTGCTTGACGGAATCCTGCTTGCCCAGGACGCCGGCGAAGGTCCCGTCGATCTTGGAGTTGATGATCTCGATGGCCTTGACGGCCACGTCCGCGGTGATGCGGGCACAGCGCTCGGAACGGATCTTGGACTTGGCGGGCAGGCCGGTCTGGTGGCACCAACGGGATACGGACACGTGGCAGAGCACGGACTCGCTGACCGTGGTGGGGATGGCCTCCTTGACCCGGGAATCCGGGCCGGGGTCGTAGATGGGCAGCGCGGTCTTCTCGTACCAGCGGAACAGCTCGTCCACCATGGGGTCGCGCTCCTTGCGGCCCCAGAACAGGGCCATGGCCGAGGCCGCGCCCAGCAGCGCGCCGCAGATGGTGCCCCAGCCCGAGATGCCGCTCTTGCCCACCTCTAGCATGCGGAACGGGAAGGTGTTGTACGGAGCGCCATGTTCCTTGGCCATCACACCGACTATGGCATAGAAAGTTCCATAGCAGCACCCGTATCCGTTGCTCCAGTATCCCTCATGCCCATAGGGGGCGCACTTTACTGCGTCGAGCTTATGCGCGACCCATAACTCCCCTTTTGGCATTTCTGGAGCCGCAAACGAAGGTATGGCCGAAGCCATAACGCCTCCAGCCACCATACCACCCATTACGGTAAGCATTTCACGCCTTGTACACTTGCTCATCTGCTTCCTCTCTTGTGTGTTGCGACAGCGCGATAACAGGCATTAAGATCAATAAGCGCTGCTTATTCGAAAGGACTAGAGCAAGCTTCATGCCACGGGGAAAACACATCTGGAAGGCCCGGTTGGCACCACTCCGACAGATTGACGATATGGAAAAGCGCATAGATCGGTTGGCGATCCGCCAACCAGGGTTGGCTGGTCGCACAACCAGCGGATGGTCGGCGGAAGCGGAAAGGGATGCTGAAGGGGAGGGGGAAAACGCCGGGCTACAGCCCGAGATAGGACGCGGAGAGGCCCACGATGCGGATGCCGTTCTTTTCGGCCAGGGCCACGGCCTCCTCCTGGTCGAAGAACACCGAGCGCCCGGCTTCGATGCCGATGCAGGCGCCGCCCGCCTCCATCATGGAGCGCACGGTGTTGACTCCGACGGCGGGCAGGTCGAGACGCAGGTCCTGGCCGGGCTTGTAGACCTTGCAGAGCACCATTCCCTTGCCCCCCAACTCCCCGGCCCGTCTGATGGCCGCGTCCGTGCCCTCGGGGCCTTCCACGGCCAGGACGATGCCCTCGCGCATGAGCAGGCTCTGGCCGATGTCCATCTCGCCGATGGCCTTGGCCTTGGGCCAGGCCAGGCGCAGGTCGGCCAGCTCGCGCTCGCGCGGGGGCTTGGACGTGAGCGGCCCTTCGGGAGTGGCCAGGGAGGGCACGAGGTCCAGAGGGTTGCCCACGGGCAGGCCCTGGCCCTCGAATTCGTCGGCCAGGGCGTGCAGCAGGGCGTCGTCACCCTTGCCGGGCAGGCGCATAAGCAGCTTGGCGGCCGTGAGGTCCGGGCGCAGGTCCATGGCCTTGGGCTTGGAGATGGCCCCGCAGAACACGACGCGCTCGGCCCCGTTGTCCTTGAGGAAACGGATGGTCTTGCCCACCTGGCCCAGGTGGAGCATGGCGAAGGCGTCGGCCTCGGCCTCCATGGCGGGGTCGGTGTGCCCGGAAAAGCCCACCACCACCACGCGCATCCCGGCCCCGCGCGCGGCGCGCGCCACGCGGAAGGGGAACTGCCGCCCACCGGCCACGATGCCCAGGGTGGTGATGCTCATGCCGCCTCGTGTTTCCCAGACTTGCGAAAGCCTAGCTACTTTCCATCCATTCGCCTCGCAGGCGGTTCAAAAATGTGCGAGTGCGAGGCGCAAGAACAATGCAAGCCTGACGCGTACTCCCCGTACGCGAAGGTTTGGATTGTTCGCAGCAACGAAGCAATCGTGCGTTTTTCAACCGCCTGCTAGATGTCCTTTTGGCCGTTTCTCAGGCCGACATCCGAAAGTACGCCTCGCTCGCTGCCCTTGATGAAGGCGATGAGGTTCATGACCTCGGGCACGTCGCCCAGGACCTCCTCGGCCTCTTCCAGGGCCTCCTGGCGGCCCATGCCGGAGCGGAAGATGGTGGTGTAGGCCTTTTTCAAGGCCTTGACCGTCTCGCGGTCCATGCCCGAGCGCCTGAGCCCGATGAGGTTCAGGCCGTGCAGGGCCCCGCGGATGCCGGCGGCCATACAGTAGGGGGGCACGTCCATGTTCACGCCGGTCATGCCGCCCACGAAGGCGTAGTCGCCGATGCGCGCGAACTGCTGCACGCCGCTCATGCCGCTGACCACGGCGTGGGAGCCAACGTCCACGTGCCCGGCCAGCATCACGCAGTTGACCAGGATGGCGTGGTCGAACAGCTTGCAGTCGTGGGCCACGTGGGCATAGGCCATGATCATGCAGTGGGAGCCGATGACGGTCTCGCCGCGACCGCCCGGGGTGCCCCGGTGGATGGTCACGAACTCGCGCACGATGTTGCCCTCGCCCATGACGAGGCGGGTGTCGGCGTCCTTGAACTTCAGGTCCTGCGGATCGCCGCCAAGGAGCGCGTTGGAGTGGATGACGTTGCCCGTGCCCATGGTGGTGTAGCGCTTGACCTGGGCGAAGGCGTCGATGCGGCAGTCATCGCCGATGACCGTGTCCGCCTCGATGATGGCGTAGGGACCCACCACGACGTTGGCGCCGATGCGCGCCCCGGGGTCCACCACGGCAGAGGGATGAATCTGGGTGGCCAATCTACATATCCTCTTTGTTGACGATGGCGGCGGACATGGTGCCGGAACAGGCGATCTCGCCGTCCACGGTGGCCTGTCCGCTCATCTTGATCAGGTTCAGCTTGCGGCGAATATCGTAGACCTCCAGGTCCAGCCGGTCCCCGGGGGACACGGGCCGCCTGAAGCGCACCTTGTCGATGCCCGTAAACAGGAAAACGCTCCGCCCTCCGGCCAGCTCGGGGTCCGAGAGCAGGGCCAGGAGCCCTCCCGCCTGGGCCAGGGCCTCGCACATGAGCACCCCGGGCATTACGGGCAGCCCGGGAAAATGCCCCTGGAAAAAGGGCTCGTTCACGGTGACGTTCTTGTAGCCCGCCAGGCGCTCGCCCGGGGTCAGCTCCGTCACGCGGTCCACCATCAGGAAGGGATAGCGGTGGGGCAGATGCTCCATGATGCCACGGATGTCCACGGGCATGACGATCTCGCTCATGACTCTCCTCCTTCCCTCTCGGCCTTCAGGGCGGCCAGCTCCTTTTCCAGGGCCTTGACCCGCTTGAACAGGTCCGGGACCCTGGGGGCCAGGGACAGGGTACGCATGTAGGTGCCGTACTCCATGGCCGGGACGCCGCCAACCTTCTTGTCCTCGGCCACATGGGTACGCACCCCGCACAGGGGGCCGATGACCGCGTTGTCGCCGATGTCCACGTGGTCCGCGACGGCGGCCTGGCCGGCCATGACCACGTTCCTACCCACGTTGCAGGAGCCCGCGATGCCCACCTGGGCCACGATGGTGCAGTTCTCGCCCAGCACGCAGTTGTGCGCGATCTGCACCAGGTTGTCGATCTTGGTGCCCCGGCCGATGACGGTCTTGTCCAGCATGGCCCGGTCCACGGTGGTGCAGGCGCCGATCTCGCAGTCGTCCTCCACCACCACGACCCCCACCTGGGGGATCTTCTCGCGGCCCGCGTCCGTGGGCACGTAGCCGAAGCCGTCGGCCCCGAGCACCGCGCCCGGATGCACGATGACCCGGTCGCCCAGGCGCGTCCCGGCCATGAGCTGCGCGCCCGGATAGAGCACGCAGTCCTCGCCCAGAACGCAGTCCTCGCCCACATAGCAATGGGGGAAGACGCGGGTCCGCGCGCCCACCGAGGCCCCCCGGCCCACGAAGGCGAAGGGGTAGACGTCGGCGCTCTCGTGCACCTCGGCCTCTGGATGCACGTAGGCCCCGTCGCTGACGCCGGACAGGCAGCCCTGGGGCGGCGAGAAGAATTGCAACAGGCGCGCGAAGTCCAGGTACGGGTCCGCGCCCACCAGGGCGGCGCCCCTGACCCGGTCCGCATGCTCGGCCGCGCAGAGCACGGCCGCGGCCTTGGTGGTGGCCAGCGACGCCAGGTACTTGGGGTTGGCCAGGAAGGTCACGTCATCCGGACCTGCAGAATCCAGGGTGCCGACCCCCGAGACCTCGCGATCCCCGCCGCGCAGCTCCAGGCCCAGCCGCCCGGCCAATTCCGAAAGCAGCATCCTCATGGCGGCGAGCTACTTCTTGGCCCTGGCGCGCCAGGCCTTGTTGACCTCGGCGATGATCTCGTTGGTCAGGTTGCTGGCGTCGGCGGCGTAGAGCACGCCGGCCTTGGAGTCCAGGATCAGGGACAAGCCGTGCTTCTTGCCGTAGGCGGTGAGGGTGTCCTGGATCAGGTCGATGACGGGCTGGGCCAAGCGGCTTTCCTCGGCCTTGGCCTTGCGCTGGAAGTCGCGCATGGCGTCCTGGTAGTCGCGGACCTTGCGCTTGAACTCGACTTCCTTGTCCATCTTGGCTTCCTGGGACAGGACCAGGCTCTGCTTCTGCAGGTCCTGGCTCATCTTGTCCAGCTCGGCCTTCTGGGCGTCCATTTCGTCCTTGGTGCCCTTGAAGGTCTTCTCCAGGGTGGCGCGGACCTCCTTGCCGGGCTCGCACTCCAGGATCACCTTGGGCACGTTGACCACGCCCACGGACCCGGCGGACGCGGCATGGGCGGCCGGAGCCATGATCAGCAGGGCAAAAACGGCAATCAAAAGCTTACGCATTACATCCTCGTTGGTTGTTGGTTTTCTTGTTCAGGCCGCGCGGGGCGGCGGTTTCTCTCCGGGGCGGCCTAGAAGAACTGCCCGATGGAGAACTCGAACCGGCCCTTGCTGCCCTGCTCTCGCACGCTGTCCAGGGCGTAGCCGTATTCCAGGCGCAGGGGGCCCATAGGCGAGTACCAGCGGATGCCGGCGCCCACGCTCTTCTTGAAGTCGAAGTCCATGGTGTCGTCCTCGTCCCAGACCTCGCCGGCGTCGAAGAAGAACAGGCCCACGATCCCGGTCTCTTCCATGAGCGGGAAGATGTACTCCAGGTTCATGAAGGCTTCCTTGTTGCCGCCGATGACGTCGCCGGTGGCGTCGTCGCGCGGGGAGATGTGCCGCTGCTTGTAGCCGCGCACGCTGTTGATCCCGCCGAGGTAGAACTTGCGGTGCACGGGAATGTCGTCGCCGTCGAACTGCTCCATGACGTAGCCCAGCTGGCCGTGGGCATGGAACACGTGATCCCACCACAGGGGCACGTACTGGGAGTGGTCCGCCACGTAGCGGATGAAGTCGTCGCTGCCCATGAGCAGTCCGCCGGAGTACGTGACAGCCAGGGAGGACTTCGTGCCCGTCGTGGGGTTGATGACTCGGTCCAGGGTGGAGCGCACCAGGTCCGAATACAGGGCGCTGGAGATATGCGTGCCCTCGACGTCGCGGATGACCTGGGCCGCGTCCTCGTCCACTTCCAGGATCTCGTAGCGCTCCAGTTCGTAACTCAGGCCCCACGAGGAGTACTCGCCCACCCTGCGGCCCGTGCGGATGCGCGCGCCCAGGCTGTTGCGGTCGTACTCGTCCCATTCGTACTTGGTCAGGTACACGTCGCTGCCGACCAGCCACTGGGAGTCGTTGAACCGCGGGTTGACGAAGGAGGCCATGTAGGCGGTGGAGGAGCCGCCGAAGGTGCCCTCCAGGGAGGCGTAGAGCCCCTTGCCGAAGAGGTTCTTCTCCGCGACCTTGGTGACCAGGTACATGCCGCTCGCGCTGGCCCAGCCCGCGCCCAGGGAGATCTCGCCCGTGGTGGTTTCCTTGACGCGGACCTTGAGGTCCATGAGCCCGGGGTCGTCCGTGGGCACGGTCTGGATGTCGGCCTGCTCGAAGTAGCCCAGGTTGTTCAGGCGCTGGGTGGAGCGCGCCAGCTTGGAGCCGCTGAACAGGTCGCCGTCGTTGAGGCGCATCTCGCGGCGGATGACGTTGTCGCGGGTGCGGGTGTTGCCCTCGATGGCCACGCGGCGGATGTAGATCTTCTGCCGCTTGTGCAGCTGGAAGGTCACGTCGGCGGTCAGGGTGTCGGGGTGGGAATCGATGTTGAAGTCCACCTCGGCGAAGGCGTATCCGTAATCGGAATAGTAGTCCGTGAGCTTCTGGGCGTCCTCACGCAGCAGGGAGCGGTTCAGGTAGCCGTCCTCCTCCTCGTGCAGGTCGTCGGAGGCGATGATCCCGTTGAGCTTTTCCGGGGTCTCCAGGAGGTCGCCCTCGAAGTCGACCTTGCCGATCTTGAAGCGCCGGCCTTCGGAGATCTCGAAGGTGATGACGATGCCGTCCTCCTGATACTCCACCTTGGGCTGGCCCACCTGGGCCTCGATGAACCCGTGGTTGCCGTAGTAGGCCTCCAGGGCGGCGGAGTCCCGGACCAGGTACTCCTCCTTGAGCACGCCCGTGCCCGTGATCCAGGAGAACATGCCCCGCTCGCCCAGGGCCAGCTCGTCCTTGAGGTCGTCCTCGTCCAATTGCTCGGCGCCCACGATCCTGATTTCCTCGATGTAGAGCTTCTTGCCCTCGTCGATCTTGATGTGCAGGCGGGCCTGGCCCTGGTCGGACTCCTCAAGCTCGTAGCCGACCGTGGCGTTGTAGAAGCCTTCCTTGCGGTATTCGCTCTTGATCTTGCCCATGTCGTCGGCCAGGACCTTGGGGTTCAGGACCGACCCGGCGCGGGTGCTCATGAGCTCCAGCACGTCGTCCGTGTCCATCTCCTCGGCGCCCAGCACGTCCACGGCCTGGATCAGCGGCTTCTCCTTGACCACGAAGGTCACGCCCATGCCCTCGGGCAGGTCGTCCACGCGCACCTGCACGTCGTCGAAATAGCCCAGCTCGTAGATGCTCTTGATCTCGTCGTTCAGGGCCTTGGGGTCGTAGATGTCGCCCTTCTTGGCGCGCACGCGCATGAGCACCACGTCCTTCTCCAGGACCTTGGTGCCCTCCACGTCCACGGACTCGATGCGCTCCTTGCGCAGGAGTTCGAGCTTGATCTTATCCGCCAGGTCCTCGATGGCCGGCACTGCGTTGATCAGGCCCTCCTGGACCACGAACAGGGGTTTGGCCGGCTTGACCCCGAAGGCCTCCACCAGGCGCACGTCCAGGCTGATGGTCTCGCCCACCTGGCTGAAGCTGCCGTACACGGACCAGTTGGCGTCAGCCAGAAGGGCCATGTCCTTGGCCGTGGCCAGGTCCAGATATTCCACGTTGTGCTCGCGGATGAGCTTGCTGACGTCCGCCTGGGGCACCACGCTGAAGCCGTCCTTTTCCAGACGGTCGGCGAGAAGCTCGGGCAGGCTGTCCTTCAGGTAGCCCAGATCAGGCCCCGCGTTGACCTCAAAGGGCAGGACCATGATCTTGATCTTCCCGGCATCCGGCTGCGCTGCCGCCGCAAGGGGAAACCAGAGCGCCATGACGGCCAGAACCAGGGTCAGAAGGCCAACTTGCCTAGCTATTTTGCTCATACAGCTCTCCGGAACGCAGTTCCAGGCGTCGGCTCATGCCGCCTGCAAGTTCCACGTTGTGGGTGACGACCACCAGGGTCATACCCAGTTCTTCGTTCAGTTCGTACAGCAGGCGGGCGATGCGCCCCCCCGTGCGTTCGTCCAGATTGCCCGTGGGCTCGTCGGCCAGAAGCACCGAGGGCCGCAGCAGGATGGCCCGGGCGATGGCCGCCCGCTGGCGCTCCCCGCCGGACAGGGTGGTGACCCTGTGCTGGTCACGGTCCTCAAGCCCCACGAGTTTCAGGGCCTCGGCCGCGCGCTCGCGGGCCTCGGCCTTGGCCTGCCCGGCGATGAACCCGGGCATGGCCACGTTCTCCAGGGTCGTGAACTCGGGCAGCAGATGATGGAACTGGAACACGAACCCGATGTCCCGGTTGCGCAACCGGGCCCGGGCTTCCGCGTCCAGCGCCCCCATGTCCTGCCCGCGGAACAGGACCCTCCCCGAGGAGGCCGTGTCCAGCGAACCCAGCAAATGCAACAGGGTGGATTTCCCCGCGCCCGACGAACCGAGCACGGCGACGCTCTCCCCCTCGGCCACGACAAGATCGAGATTCTTGAGAATCTCGATGCTGCCGCTCGGCCCGGGGTAATCCTTACCAACACCCTGCAATTCGTACAATGGCAAATTACTCATAGCGCAGGGCCTCGGCGGGCAGAAGCCTGGAGGCCTGGCGCGCGGGATAGATGGTCGCCAGGAAGCACAGGGCCAGGGCGCAGAGGCCGATGGCCGCCAGGTCCTGCCATTGCAGAAGCACGGGCAGATAGTCCAGGGAATAGATGCCCTTGGGCAGCTTCACGAACTGGTAGCGCTCCAGGAGGAAGCACAGGGCCAAGCCCAGGGCGAAGCCCAGGATCGTGCCCGCCAGGCCCACGATCATGCCCTGGAGGATGAAAATCTTGCGGATGCTCCTGCTGGTGGCGCCCATGGACATCAGGATGGCGATGTCCCGGGTCTTCTCCATGACCAGCATGACCAGGGCCGTGACGATGGAGAAGGTGCCCACCAGCACGATCATGGCCAGCATCACGGAGATGCCCACCTTTTCCAGGCGCAGGGCCGCGTAGAGATTCTGGTTCATCTCCTTCCAGTCGCGCACGTACAGCGGGTAGCCGCCCACCACCTTTTCCAGGCGCCCGCCCACCTCGTCGGCGCGGTCCACGTCGGCCACGCGCAGCTCAAGCCCGCTCACGGCGTCGCCCGCGTAGCCCAGCACGTCCTGGGCCGCGGGGATGGACACGTAGGCCAGGGAGGAGTCGTACTCGAACATCCCGGTCTTGAACACGCCCACCACGCGCAGGGTCTTGATGGAGGGCTTGAAGCCAGCGGCGGTCTTCATGCCCGAGGGGGTCAGCATGTGCACCAGGCTGCCCCGGCGCGCGCCCAGGCGCGAGGCCAGCTCCGAGCCCAGGACGATACCGTGCGGGCCAGGGGGGCCGTAGCCGTCGACCAGGTCCTTGAAGGAGCCCTCGAGCATGTTCCCGCCCACGGTCAGCACGTCCGCGGCCTCTTCGGGGTCCACGCCCCGGAGCACCACGCCCTTGACCCCGTGGCGGGTGGACAGCATGACCTCGGAATAGACGAAGGGCATGACCCCGGTGACGCCCTCGACCTTGGCGGCCCGCTGGGCCAGGTCCTTGTAGTCGGCGATGGACGCTTCCAGGCTGCCCACCAGCAGGTGGGCGTTGACCCCCAGGATCTTGTCCCTCAGGTCCGTGCTCATGCCGTTCATGACCCCGAGCACGACGATGAGCGCGGCGACGCCGATGGCCACCCCCAGGATCGAGATCAGGGAGATGACCGAAATGAACGCCTGCTTGCGTCGCGCCAGCAGGTAGCGCAGGGCGATGAATCGCTCGAAACTCATGATCCGGCGGATCCCTCCGGCTTGAGCAGCGGGAACAATATCACCTCGCGGATGCTGGGCGAATCCGTGAGCAGCATGACCAGGCGGTCGATGCCCACGCCCTGCCCGGCCGTGGGAGGCATGCCGTACTCCAGGGCGCGGACGTAGTCCTCGTCCATGAAGTGCGCCTCCTCGTCCCCGGCCTCCTTCTCGGCCACCTGGGCCTCGAAGCGCACCCGCTGGTCCACGGGGTCGTTGAGCTCGGAAAACGCGTTGGCCATTTCGCGGCCCGTCATGAACAGCTCGAAACGGTCGGTGATGTCGGGGTTCCCGTCGTTGCGCCGCGACAGGGGGGAGATGTCCGTGGGATAATGGTAGATGAAATGGGGCTGGACGAGCTTGGGTTCCACGAAGAGGTCGAAGAGCTTGGCCTGGACCTTGCCCAGGCATTCGCCGTCCAGGACCTTCTCGCCGCTGGCCTTGGCCAGGGCCATGGCCTGGTCGTAGTCCCGGTAGACCTCCGGCGCGATGCCGCCGATCTTCTCCAGGGACTCGTGGAAGGTCACGCGGTTCCAGCGCCCGGGGGTCAGGTCGATGTCCTGGCCCTGGTAGCTGACCACCGTGGAGCCGCAGACCTCCTGGGCCAAATGCGCGAAAAGCCGCTCCGTGAGGTCCATGAGGTCCTCGAAGGTGGCGTAGGCCCAGTAGAACTCACACATGGTGAATTCCGGGTTGTGCTGGGTGTCGATGCCCTCGTTGCGGAAGCTGCGGTTGATCTCGAAGACCCGCTCCAGCCCACCCACGATGAGCCGTTTGAGATACAGCTCCGGCGCGATGCGCATGTAGAGCTTCATGTCCAGGGCGTTGTGGAACGTCTCAAACGGCCTGGCCGTGGCGCCACCCGGGATGGGCTGCATCATGGGGGTCTCCACCTCCAGGAAGCCCTCGCCCTCCATGAACCGGCGGAACTCGCGCACGATCCTGGTGCGCTTGAGGGCGATCTCCTTGGTGCGCTCGGTGACGATGAGGTCCACGTAGCGCTGGCGGTAGCGCGTCTCCACGTCCTTCAGGCCGTGGTATTTCTCGGGCAGGGGGCGCATGGACTTGGTGAGCAGGACCACCTCTAAGGCCTTGAGGGTCACCTCGCCGGTCTTGGTGCGGAACAGGCCGCCCCTGACGCCCACGATGTCGCCGATGTCGAATTTCTTGAACGCGGAGTAGGAGTCGGTCCCCAGTTCGTCGCGGGCCGCGTAGACCTGCATGCGGCCGGACACGTCCATCAGGTGGAAGAAGGTGACCTTGCCGAAGGACCGCAGGGACACGATGCGCCCGGCCAGGGCGAACCCGTCGCCCAGGGCGGCCAGGGCCTCCTCGTCCAGTTCCCCGCGCCCGGCCAGCACGTCGGCCACGCGGTTCGCCTGCTTGAAGGTATTGGGGAACAAGGGCACGCCGCCGTCCAGGAGCGTGCAGGCCTTGCTCACGCGGTTCTTGAGGACGTCGTTGAGTTCCTCACGATCCTGCAGGGCCTCGAGCATGGGCATGAAACGCTCCACGTTCGGGGATTTCACTGGCAATTTTATCGGCTTCTGCCGGGGGGCGTCGCCCTTGGTGCTCAACTTCGGTATCTCCATGCTTCAAATCAGCGTAAACGAACCTGCAACGTTTATGCAGAAAGCACCGGTGCGTCAAGGCCGGGCCCCCGGCGCTGCCCGTGTTTCCCGGGACGGGGAATTTTCTGCGCCGCCGACACTTTGCTCTTGACGAAGGCCTGCTTTCCTCCTAAAAGGTCCTTCCTGCCACGCCGTAAACGGCCTGGCGGCAATGTTCCCCGGTAGCTCAATCGGCAGAGCGGGTGGCTGTTAACCACTAGGTTCGCGGTTCAAGTCCGTGCCGGGGAGCCAGAAATCTCAAGGGATTTCAGGAAACGTTCTTTCCTGGAATCCCTTTTTCGTATTGAAGTCCACCCTTCCCACCTGTCTGACACCTCGCAGCAGACTTCTCCCTCAAATTCTCGTTTAATTCCGTCTCCCGAATCACTATTTACGAAGAATTGATGATCTTCCTCATTTACCCCATTTTCACTTGTATCCCAGCCGCACGCGGCAACAGCCACTGCACCGAATCTGCTTGACATAGACGTGCTCGAATTTATAAGCGCTCAAGCCCCAAACAACGTCAGAACCGCTGAAAGCGATTACGCAGAATATATAATTAGCAAACGTTTGACCCCTCACTGCAGAAGTGATAGCGTCCGACTGCAAGGTCCTACTGTGCACAAGTTTTTTCAATAAAGACAACACGATAGTGAAACCTCATGACAAATTTTGGCCATTTAATATAAAGAGCAAAATGTGCGATTCGATCATATGGGAACCTGAACAACGGCACTACGAACAATAGAGACCACCATGAAATCAAAACTTTTCGGCGAGTTCGATCCTAGTAGTGAAACAAACAAACAATTCATTTCTGATCTAAAAACCATATTCGACTTAGATCAAAGGCAGCGTCATGCAATAGCAAACGCCCTGCCTGGTCTCGTCTCGATCCGGACTGAAAAAGAAATGGAAAAACGGATCGAAGATATTCAGTCAGAGACAGGAACAACACGACTCCTCATCGGACATATTTTTGACATTGCAGGCTTCTTCTTACGCCAGATGCTAGATGACCGCCTGAAGGACGAACCCCACACAGATTGGTCTAGTGATCTAATCGAACTCGGCCTACTTGAACAAGATCAAGAAGCAATATTCTTGGCTTTTTTGCAGGAACTGAAAGAAAGATCTGTTCCAGAACTGTCACAGGCAAAAAAAGAGCGCACGTACGAGGCCGGTGTACTTCCTGTTCTCCGCAGTTGTGGAACTACTGTCGAGTTGAGAGCAGTTTTTGATAAGCCGTACCGATGGGGCACCCCTCTAGACAAATACAACCCCATATTGGAAACTGTTATTCCAGTCATCTCAGTCCGTATCACGTTAGATTCTGGCGAGACTAGTGATATCGGGTTCCAGATTACGCCCGAGGTGGCTGACCTCCTCATTAACCAATTGGGGGCGGCAAAATTGGATGCCGACCTACTTTTACAAAAGATCACAATACCAGAAAGTAAACAAGCATAGGCCGCAGGCTGGTGCCCCTTAAAGCAATTCATCCGACGACGCGTGTAATCGTATGAAGGCATCAAAAATTTTATACTCAACAAATTGCCTTCTTGCGTATCGCATCAATCAATTGTATTATGATGATAAGCATTATGTCTGGGCTGCGTCAGAAGCTGGCTCAGAAGTCGATTCCGACTGCCTTCTTGCCAACCCTCCCACTTCTCAACCCATGCATCGATACAAGCAACTTGCGCTTGAGTCACAACGCGGTGACTTACATGGTCTATTTATCAAGGAGCAAAAGACTGGTATCAGGCGCGGCGCCGAAGTAAAATACGAGGCAAGGATTATTTCATCAAAGCAAAAAAAAGATATATTCAAAATAGTTGAGCTTTCAACCCCCCCTGATTTTAAGCCTTTAATGTACCAAATGACATACGATGACGTCAAACAGCTAATCTCTATCCCTGATATTGGAGAACTTGCTCACCCCTGCTCATCGGAATTTCTTATTCTTTCATTGCCTCGGGAATTATTCCGAGTACATGATTTTTCGGAATTAATGGTATGACAACAAATCTTCATGCTTTACCATTGGGAAAGGCCATCAAGGCAACATACGTCTTGACAAAGCTCTTGACTCATCGCATCGATGTTAGATCGACATATGAAGTTCCTGCTGCCGATCGTGATGTTTTAAATGCAGTATTGTGCACCGTCGCCGAGGTCGAGCAAACAGAAGGAGTACCCCTGACCAACCTCTCTCCTGCTCGTGTAGCTGACTATATCACACATTTTGATAACTTGGTTTCCGAAAAAGTTTTATCAGAAACCCCTTTGAGCCCCAGCGATGAGAGCCTAATGATTGCTATACGCACTCCACTTTGCCCAAACAGATAGGGTATATTATTTAGCACTTAACTACGCTACTTTCCTACCCCATACTGCAAATATTACGTAAGGGCAAAGAAGACTCGAGTGTACATGTTGCCCTCATCGCGCAAATTCCGTAGTGCCATTCCATTACATATCCTTATCCAGGGCATTCCGCACCAATCTACCAGATCGATATCCAGGGCTACCCACAAATATGCAAGATAACGAATCAACAGCCGAAGCGCACACCGAAACCAATACAAATCACCCCGAGTGCCCACGTCTCATCTTAGACAACTGCCACCGCAAGTTTGCAAACCATTCCGCATACATTACCTGCGTTTTGCAGGCCTGACAGAACCTCTTCTCAATATGCCTCCGCCTTTAAAAACGAAATCTGAGTTTTCTCTCCCTACACTCCAAACTCCTCCCTGTTGACATATCTCACCGCACGCCAAGCCCCCCTGTCTAACAGTCATTATTTGCCTATCACCCCCCTTTGCAGTTATGCTATGGTCAGGATTGTGGCCTGACCACACCCAGCAGCCCTGAAGGCAGACAGAGATCGAGTTTCCAACCAAGGACTATGTCTCGTGCGCACCACACAACGCTTCCTGCTCGCCTGCGCCCTCGCCGCCCTGGCTTTCGCCACGTTCATCGTCATCAACCAGGCCAGGTCCTACGACCAAGCCCAAGAAGAGGCGCGCAACCATTCGCGGGTCATCGCCAACGCCCTGTGGACATTTGAGGAGTCCAGCGCCCTGGCCTATCTGCGCCTGGCCGCGGAGTCCTACGGCTACGAATGGATCGAGGTCAAGGACGACCTGGACAAGGTCTTTCTGCGCATCGAAGGGCCCAAGCCCTCGCGCACCGACTCCCTGCTCATCGCCATCGGCCTCATCCCCCGCCACGTGATCAGCGCGGACATCCGCCACGACAACCGCACCATCGGCACCATCCGGGTGCTCTGGCCCTCGCGCGCGGTGTACATGTACCTCTACGTGCTCCTCTGCCTGGTGCTGTTCATGGGCGGGGTCTGGCTGTTCCTGCGCCTGCTGGACATGAACCGCCACCTGGAGACCCGGGTGCGCAAGCGCACGTCCGAGCTGGAAAGCGTCCTGGCCGAACTCAGGGACAACGAGGAGAAATACCGCTCCCTGGTGGAGAACATTCCCGGGTCCGTGCTGCACTGCCGCAACGACGAGAACTGGACGCCGCTGTTCGCCAGCGACTCCCTCTGCGACATCACCGGGTTCCCGCCGTCGCGGTTCTTCTCCGGGGAGATCGCCTACACCCGCGACGTGGTGCATCCCAACGACAGCCTGCGGGTGCGCGCCACCATCTCCGACGCCCTGACCCGGGGCGCGGACTTCAACATCGAATACCGCATCATCCACGCCGACGGCCAGCTGCGCTGGGTCTCGGAAAAGGGCCAGGGCGTGTCCTGGCGCGAGGGGCGGCCCGAATATTTCACCAGCGCCATCTTCGACATCACCCCGCGCAAGCTCGCGGAGCAGGAGCTCATGCGCCTGCAGAACCTCTTGCAAGGCATCATCAACTCCATGCCCTCGGCTCTGGTGGGCGTGGACTCCTCGGGGCACATCACCCAGTGGAACCTGGAGGCCGAACGGGTCACGGGCATCAGCGCGGCCGCGGCCCACGGCCGGCCCCTGGAGGAGGTCTTCCCGGCCCTGGCCCCGGAGATGGAAAACGTGCGCACGGCCATCAAGGAGCACCGCGTGCTGACCACGCCGCGCCTGTTCCGCCAGGACAGGGGCGAGGTGCGCTTCGACGACGTCACCGTGTTCCCCCTGGTGGCCAGCAAGATGGAGGGCGCGGTGATCCGGGTGGACGACGTCACCGAGCGCGTGCGCATCGACGAGATGATGGTCCAGACCGAAAAGATGATGTCCGTGGGCGGGCTGGCCGCGGGCATGGCCCACGAGATCAACAACCCCCTGGGCGGCATCCTCCAGGGCGCGCAGAACATCGTGCGCAGGCTCTCGCCGGAGCTGGCCGCCAACGCCAAGGCCGCCGAGGAGCTGGGCTTCTCCATGGACCAAATGCAGCGGTACATGGAACAGCGGGGCATTCTGCGCATGCTCGCGGGCATCCAGGACTCCGGCCAGCGCGCGGCCAAGATCGTCTCCAACATGCTGGACTTCAGCCGCAAGAGCGGCAACAGCATGGCCCCTTGCGAACTCAACGACCTGGTGGAGACGGTGCTGACCCTGGCGGCCAGCGACTACGACCTGAAAAAGAACTACGACTTCAAGAAGGTGCGCATCGTGCGGGAATGCTCGGACTCCCTGCCCCCGGTGACCTGCGCGCACACCGAGATCGAGCAGGTGCTCTTCAACCTGGTCAAGAACGCGGCCTACGCCATGGCCGATGTGCCCAAGCCCGGGGTCAAGCCGACCATCGTGCTCAGGACCTTCCAGGCCGGCGGCTACGCGGTGCTCCAGGTGGAGGACAACGGCCCGGGCATGTCCCCGGAGACCCGCAAACGCATCTTCGAGCCCTTCTTCACCACCAAGGCCCCGGGCGTGGGCACGGGCCTGGGCCTGTCCGTGTCCTACTTCATCGTGACCCAGAACCACGGGGGCCAGTTCAGCGTGGAGTCCTCCCCGGGCGTGGGCTCGGTGTTCACCATCCGCCTGCCCCTGTCCCGGTAGGGCGCGCGACGCCACGGAGCACAGCGCGGCCCCGGCCCCTCGCGAGGGGCCGGGGCCGCGTTTCATTCGTCCGTCAGCGGACGGCTAGACGCCGCACTCGCCTTCGCCCTTGAGCTCGGCCACCAGGGCGTTGAGGTCCTCGGCCTGCTCCAGGAGCTCGCGCAGGGCCTTGGCGGACTCCTCCACTCCCTGGGCGGTTTCCGAGGCGATGGCGTTGATCTCCTCCAGGGCCTGGCTGATCTCCTCGCTGGCCGCGGACTGCTCCTCGGCCGCCGTGGCGATGCTCTGGATCTTCTGGGCGCTCTCCTCGGTGCCCGAGACGATCTCCTCCAGCACCACGCCGGACTCGTTGGAGTATTCCGTGGCCTTGACCAGGCCCTCCATGGCCACGCGCATGCCCGAGATGTTCTCGGCGGCCACGCGCTGGATGGCGTCGATGGAATCGCCCACCTCCTTGGTGGCGCTCATGGTCTTCTCGGCCAGCTTGCGCACCTCGTCGGCCACCACGGCGAAGCCTCGGCCCGCGTCGCCCGCGCGCGCGGCCTCGATGGCCGCGTTGAGCGCCAGGAGGTTGGTCTGGTCCGCGATGTCCGTGATCACGCCCATGATGGCGCCGATGGCCTCGGCCTGGGCCCCCAGGGTGTTCATACTCTCCTGCAGGGCGTCGGTCTGCGTCCGGGTGGTGTTCATGGCCGCCACGGACCGGCCCACCACCTCGGCGCCCTGGCGGGCCTTGCCCGTGGCGTCCTCGGCGTTCTGGGAGGCGTCCGAGGCGTTCCTGGCCACCTCCAGCACCGTGGCGTTC
Source organism: Desulfocurvus sp. DL1XJH-121 (assembly GCF_054819825.1). Lineage (NCBI taxonomy): Bacteria > Pseudomonadati > Thermodesulfobacteriota > Desulfovibrionia > Desulfovibrionales > Desulfovibrionaceae > Desulfocurvus > Desulfocurvus sp. DL1XJH-121. The sequence goes on along the minus strand of NZ_JBTVWW010000013.1, from coordinate 60,302 downwards.
ATCTCCTCCATGGCCGTGGCCGTGGTGTGGATGCGCTCGCGCTGGTTCTCGGTGCCGCCCCTGATCTCCTCGGACTGGGCGGAAATCTGCTCCGTGGCCGAGGCGATGCGCGCCACCACGGCCTCCAGGCGCTCGGCGGCCTGGCACATGCCCTCAGCCTTGGCCCGCTCGGCGCGCTTGGTGGCCTCCTCGGCCTCGGCCTGGGCCTGGGCGGCGGCGGCGGCCTTGTCCTCGGCCTCGCGGCTCTTGGCCGTGATCTCGTCGATGTTCGCGGCCAGGGTCTCGGCCATGGCGTTCAGGGCCTGCTGGAGCTTGGCGGCCTCGTCGCGGCCCTGGACCTTGAGGGCCACGTCGTAGTTGCCCCCGGCGATCTCCTCGGCCGCGGCCGTGGAATTGGCGATGGGCACGGTGATGCTGCGCACGATGAGCCAGGCCAGGGGCAGCACGCCGAGCACCAGCACCGCGCCCAGCACGGACACGATCCAGGCGGTGTGCTCGTTGACCACCTCGGTGATGCGCCCATCCACCTCGTCCTTGGCCGCCTGGATATTGTCGATGTAGATGCCCGTTCCGACCCAGAAATCAGTGCCCGGAATCATCTCCGCATAGCCCAGCTTGGGCACGTCGCCGGCCCCGGGCTTGGGATAGATGTAGTCGATGAATCCGCCCCCGGCCTTGGCCTTGGCCGCGAGCCCCTTGACGTAGGCCACCCCGTTCTTGTCCTTGACCCCGGCCAGGTCCTTGCCCCGCAGGTCGGGCCTGGGCGGCACCGTGACCACGGTGGTGCCCTGGTAGACGAAGAAGTAGCCGGACTTGTCCGCCTCGAAGCGCACGGGGTCCAGGGCGGCGCGGATGAGCTCCACCCGCTCGGCGTCCCCGGGAACGCCCTTGACCACCTCGCCCAGGGCCAGGGCCAGGGAATGCGAGGCCACCTGCAGCTTGTCCTTTTGCCCGGCGAGCATGCGCTCGTCCACCTGGCCCACGCTGAGGGTCTTTATTCCTTCGGAATTATTCAAAAACGCAGCCACGGTACCGGCGATGAACAAGATCAGAAGCGCCAGCACGAAAAATATGCGCACTGGAATGGAAAACGAACGCAGCATGATACGCCCCCATCAGTATTGATTTATAAATACAAGTTTGTTCAAAAATACATCATTTCATCTGCCACGGCAAACAGAACGACGACAACCGCCTGTTGCTCCATTGTTGATCTCCAATAAATCCGGATGGCGCGAAACAGGCCCCGGAAACGGCGACGATGCGGTCCGGACGCGGAGCGCGCCGCCCTTACGGGAAACCGCGCGGGAAACCCGCACCACGCGCGGACGCGCCACCGGAAGGCGGCGGACAGCCCAGCGCGAATCCCGACGCGGGGCGCGGGCCGCCCGCCGGGCCGCCCGCCGGGCGCACGAAAAACCCTCCCGCGCCAGTATGGTCAGCGCCGGGGAATTAGTGTATTTATATGGGCTTCGATCCCCAGGAACATTTGCCACAAGGAGAGCCTTTGTCATGATCGCAGCCGTGCCCAAGGAAACCTTTCCCGGCGAACGCCGCGTGGCCCTCGTGCCCGCGGTGGTGCCGCAGCTCGCCAAGGCGGGCTTCGAAGTCCTCGTGCAGAGCGGGGCGGGAGTCCCGGCCGGATTCCCGGACCAGGCTTACGTGGACAAGGGCGCCACGCTGGTGGCCGAGCGCGCGGAGCTGTTCTCCCGCGCGGACGTGCTGCTCATGGTCCGCACTCCCGGGGCCAACCCGAGCCACGGGGCCCAGGACCTCGCCCTGATCAAGCCCGGCCAGATCGTGGTGGGCCACGCCGACCCCCTGGGCGATCCGTCCCAGTCCGAGGCCGTGGCCAGGACCGGGGCCGTGCTCTTCGCCATGGAGCTCATCCCGCGCATCACCCGCGCCCAGAGCATGGACGTGCTCTCCTCCATGGCCACCCTGGCCGGCTACCAGGCCGTGCTCCTGGCCGCCGCGGCCCTGCCCAAGATGTTCCCGATGATGATGACCGCCGCGGGCACCATCGCCCCGGCCAAGGTCTTCATCGTGGGCGTTGGCGTGGCCGGGCTCATGGCCATCGCCCAGGCCCGCAAGCTGGGCGCGGTGGTGGAGGCCTACGACGTGCGCCCGGCCGTCAAGGAACAGGTCCAGAGCCTGGGAGCCAAGTTCGTGGAAATGGAGCTGGACTCCGGGGGGTCCGAGGACAAGGGCGGCTACGCCAAGGCCATGGACGAGGCCTTCTACGCCAAGCAGCGCGAGCTCATGACCCGCGTGGTGGCGGGCAGCGACGTGGTCATCACCACGGCGGCCGTGCCCGGGCGCAAGGCCCCGGTGCTGGTCACCGCGCCCATGGTGGAGGGCATGCAGCACGGGTCCGTGATCGTGGACCTGGCCGCGGCCACGGGCGGCAACTGCGAGCTGACCAAGGCCGACGAAATCGTGATCACGGGCAACGGCGTGACCGTCATCGGCCCCACGGACCTGCCCTCGCAGATGTGCGGCGACGCCTCGCGCATGTACTCCAAGAACATCGTGACCATGCTCCTGAACATGACCGAGGACGGCGCGGTGAACATCGACAAGGACGACGAGATCGTCGCCGGCACCATGGTCACGCGCGACGGCAAGGTCGTGCACCCCATGCTGCTGGAAAAACTCCAGGCAGCGTCCTAGGAGTCATTTTGCGCAGGCCGTTCAAAAATAACGAGATGCGAGGCGCAAGGAAAATTCAAGACCGACGCGTACTGCCCGTACGCGAGGGTTTGAATCTTTCGCGGCAACGAAGCAGATCGCTGTTTTGGGGCGGCCTGCCAGGCCAAGGAGAATAGAATTATGGAAGCTTTCGTCATCGGACTGACCATCTTCGTGCTGGCGGTTTTCGTCGGCTTCGAGGTCATCACCAAGGTCCCGCCGACCCTGCACACCCCGCTGATGTCCGGCACCAACGCCATCTCGGGCATCACCCTCATCGGGGCCATCCTCTCGGCGGGCAGCGAACACGGCGCCCTGACCACCGTCCTCGGTGTCGGCGCCCTGGTCTTCGCCTCCATCAACGTGGTGGGCGGCTTCATGGTCACCCACCGCATGCTGCACATGTTCAGGAAAAAGGACCAACGCTCATGAACGTGAATTTCATCAACCTCGCCTATCTGGTGGCCTCGGTCCTGTTCATCATGGGCATCAAGGGCCTGACCAGCCCGCGCACGGCCGTGCGCGGCAACCTGCTCTCGGCCCTGGCCATGCTCGTGGCCGTGGCCGCGACCCTGGTGGACAGGCACGTGCTGACCTTCGAATACATCATCGCGGGCGTGGCCGTGGGCTCCATCATCGGCGCGATCCTGGCCGCCAAGATCGAGATGACGGCCATGCCGCAGCTGGTGGCCGTGTTCAACGGCTTCGGCGGCGGCGCGTCCGTGCTGGTGGCCGGCGCGGCCTACCTGGAGGCCATGGGCGCGGGCCCGGCGCAGGCCGGGGGCGACTACCAGATGCTCATCGCCACGGCGGCCTCGGGCATCATCGGCAGCGTGACCTTCTTCGGCAGCTTCATCGCCTTCGCCAAGCTCCAGCGCCTGTTCCTGGAAGGGGCCTGCTCGTTTTCCGGGCAGCGGGCGGTGAACCTGCTCGTGGCCCTGGGCACCCTGGCCCTGGGCGCGGCCATGGTGATCATGCCCGAGCGCACGGACCTCTACTGGTGGATGACGGCCGCCTCCGCCGTGCTCGGGTTGCTCCTGACCATGGCCATCGGCGGCGCGGACATGCCCGTGGTCATCGCGCTCCTCAACTCCTATTCCGGCATCGCGGCCTCGGCCACGGGATTCGTGCTCGGCAACAACGTGCTGATCATCTCCGGCTCCCTGGTGGGGGCCTCGGGCGTGATCCTGACCAAGATCATGTGCAAGGCCATGAACCGCTCCCTGGCCAACGTGCTCTTCGGCGGGGCCATGGGGCCCAGCGAGGCCACGGCCAGCGCCGACGACGTGTACGCGGGCAAGGTCAAGGCCACCTCGGGCGAGGAAGTGGCCATGCTCCTGGACGGGGCGCGGCGCGTGGTGGTGGTGCCCGGCTACGGCATGGCCGTGGCCCAGGCCCAGCACGCCGTGCGCGACCTGATGAACCTGCTGGAGAAGCGCGGCTCCCAGGTGGAATTCGCCATCCACCCCGTGGCCGGGCGCATGCCCGGGCACATGAACGTGCTCCTGGCCGAGGCCGAAGTGCCCTACGAGAAGCTCCGGGAGATGGACTCCATCAACCCGGAGATGGGGCAGGTGGACCTGGCCCTGGTGCTGGGCGCCAACGACGTGGTCAACCCTCTGGCCAAGACCGACCCCAGCAGCCCCATCGCGGGCATGCCCATCATTGATGTGGACAAATGCCGCACCGTGGTGGTCATCAAGCGCAGCCTGTCCCCGGGCTTCGCCAAGATCCCCAACCCCCTGTTCGCGGCGGACAACACGCTGATGTACTTCGAGGACGGCAAAAAGGCCGTGCAGGAGATCGCCGAGGCGGTCAAGGAACTCTAGAAACCCTCGCCATCCGCGCTCAAGCCCCCGCCCGCCGCGCCGGACGGGGGCTTTTTCGTGCCGCGGGCCGGGGCGGCGGCGGCGCATGCGGCAGCATGATGAAGCATGAGGGACCTTGATCGACCTTGATCGAGTATCGGACCGCTGAGGACACATGACTCCTGCTTGCTCTGTCTATCCACATCTAATCTGCATTAAACAAGCATTTTCCAACCTCTTGACACAGACAGCTATCCATACTAACAATACCGATTGACCGAAAAGGCGGATTGAACCACAGCCGCCGACAATGGGCACATCCTGGCCTGCCAATCAAAAGAAAGCTGCATCACTTCGCACATTCTTGATCAGCAGTACAACAGTCTGACAGTTGTTACATATACGCTAATAGAGCTTTTCATTACATAATTTTACAGCGACAAATACAGTATTGCTTCGCAACAAGAACACACACATGTCCGACCATGCCTCCGGCGCACGTACGCCGGACCGCTTATACCGATCCTCCGGCCCGCGCCTGCCGCGCGGCCTGAGGGGCAGGTATCCCCTGCCCCGTTTCGCCTAGGCCGCCCCGCAGCAGCCGTCATTTCCCTTTGCCCTGTTTGTTCCCGACGGCCGCTCGCAGAGCGGACCGTATTCATCCTACCGACTCCGTGGAGACGCAATGCCGAAAATAGTTGTCGAAAACCTGTACAAGATATTCGGGACGGCCCCGAAAAAAGCCCTGGCCCTGCTCGAGCAGGGAACCAGCAAGGAAGAGATCCTCAAGAAGACCGGCCAGAGCGTGGGCGTGAACAACGCCAGCTTCGACGTCGGGGAAGGCGAGATCGTCGTGGTCATGGGCCTGTCCGGCAGCGGCAAGTCCACCCTGGTGCGCTGCATCAACCGCCTCATCGAGCCCACGGCCGGACGCGTGGTGGTGGACGGGGTGGACGTTCGCGAGCTGGACATCCAGGAACTGCGCCAGCTGCGCCAGGAAAAACTGGGCATGGTCTTCCAGAACTTCGCCCTCTTCCCCCACCGCACGGTGCTGAGGAACACGGAATACGGCCTGGAGATCCAGGGCGTGGACCAGGACCAGCGCCGCGAAAAGGCCATGAACGCCCTGGAGCTGGTGGGGCTCAAGGGCTGGGAGGAGGCCCACCCCCGCCAACTCTCCGGCGGCATGCAGCAGCGCGTGGGCCTGGCCCGGGCCCTGGCCCTGGACCCGGACATCCTGCTCATGGACGAGGCCTTCTCGGCCCTGGACCCGCTGATTCGCCGCGACATGCAGGACGAGCTCATCAACCTCCAGGACGAGATGAAGAAGACCATTCTGTTCATCAGCCACGACCTGGACGAGGCCCTGAAGCTCGGCGGGCGCATCGTGCTCATGAAGGACGGGGAAATCGTCCAGGTGGGCACGCCCGAGGAGATCCTGACCAACCCGGCCGACGACTACGTGGCCCGCTTCGTGGAGGACGTGGACATCACCAAGGTGCTCACCGCGGAGATGGTCATGAAGAAATCCGAGGCCGTGGCCTATCTGGGGGCGGACGGCCCGCGCTCGGCCCTGCGCAAGATGCGCAGCAACGCCATCGGCTCCCTGTACGTGCTGGACAACCACGGCAAGCTGCAGGGGCTGGTCACGGTGGAGGACTGCGCGGACCTCATCAAGCGCGGCTCCACGGACCTGGAAAGCGTCATGACCCGCCAGACCGACGCCGTGGCCCCGGACACCCCGGCCGCGGAACTCATCCAACTCATACACGACCGGTCCATCCCCCTGCCCGTGGTCACGGAAACGGGCAAGCTCAAGGGCGTGGTGGTTCGCGGCTCGCTTCTCGGCGCCATCGCGGAAAGAGGAGGCAACTAGACCATGACCATACCGCAATTCCCCCTGGGAGAAATCATCGAGGCCTCCATCGACTTCCTGGTGGAGCACTTTTCCTTCGCCACCAAGGCCTTCTCCGCGGTCCTGGGCCACGCCCTGGACGTCCTGGAAACGGGCCTGATGCTGCTGCCGCCCTGGGCCTTCATCCTCATCGCGGCGGCCCTGGCCTGGAAGCTGACCCGCAAGAGCCGGGGCGTGACCATCCTCACGCTCTTCGGCCTGGGCCTGATCTGGAACCTGGGCCTGTGGCAGGCCACGGTGAGCACCATCGCCCTGGTCATCGTCTCGACCCTCACGGCCATCATCCTGGGCGTTCCCGTGGGCATCCTCTCGGCCATGAGCCGAGGCGTGTACCGCGTGGTCATGCCCGTCCTGGACGTGATGCAGACCATGCCCGCCTTCGTCTACCTGATCCCGGCCATCCCCTTCTTCGGCCTGGGCAAGGTGGCGGCCATCTTCTCCACGGTGATCTTCGCCATGCCCCCGGCCATCCGCCTGACCTGCCTGGGCATCCGCCAGGTGCCTCTGGAGCTGGTGGAATGCGCCGAATCCTTCGGCTCCAACCGCTGGCAGCGCCTCGTCAAGCTGGAGCTGCCCCTGGCCGCGCCCACCATCATGGCCGGGGTCAACCAGACCGTGATGCTGGCCCTGTCCATGGTGGTCATCGCCGCCATGATCGGGGCCAAGGGCCTGGGCGGCGAGGTCTGGAAGGCCATCCAGCGCCTGCAGATGGGCAACGGCTTCGAGGCGGGCATCGGCATCGTCATCGTGGCCGTGATTCTGGACCGGGTGCTGCAGAAGGTGGGCAACCGCAACTAGCCGACAAAAGTACTGAAGATAACAGAAACGCACTGGAGGAAACATGCACAAGAAGATTCTGACCGCGCTGTTGGCCGCCCTGATGGTGGCCGCGTTCTGCGTCCCCGCCTTCGCGGGCAAGGGCAAGGTCCGTCTGGCCTACGTGGAATGGTCCTGCGCCACGGCCAGCACCAACCTGGCCCAGGCCGTACTGCAGGAGAAACTGGGCTACGAAGTGGAGATCCTCCCCGTGGCCGCCGCCGCCATGTGGCAGGCCGTGGGCACCGGCGACGTGGACGGCATGGTCACCGCCTGGCTGCCCGTGACCCACGCGGACTATTTCGCCAAGTTCAAGGACAAGGTGGAGAACCTCGGCCCCATCACCGGCGGCGCAAAGCTGGGCTGGGCCGTGCCCGCCTACGTCAAGGCCGAGTCCATCGCCGACCTGAACAAGTACGCCGACAAGTTCGACGGCAGGATCATCGGCATCGACCCGGGCTCCGGGCTGATGCGCCTGTCCGAGAAGGCCGTGAAGGCCTACGGCCTGAAGCTGGAGCTCATGGAGGGCAGCGGCGCAACCATGACCGCCGCCCTGGCCAACGCCGAGAAGAACAACGAGTGGGTGGTGGTCACGGCCTGGTCGCCGCACTGGATGTTCGGCAAGTGGGACCTCAAATACCTGAAGGACCCCAAGGGCACCCTGGGCGGCGAGGAGCACATCGACACCATCGTGCGCAAGGACCTCCAGAAGGACCTGCCCGAGGTCTACAACTTCCTGGACAAGTTCCACTACGAGAGCGTGAAGCAGTTCCAGACGCTCATGGCCTGGAACCAGGAAAAGAACGCCGATCCCTACGAGAACGCCAAGCGCTTCATCAAGGAGAACCCGCAACTGGTGGACTCCTGGCTGAAGTAGCCCCGATTTCGAACAAATGAAAAGGCCCCCGCCGGAAGCGTCCGGCGGGGGCCTTTGTCGTGTCGGACAATGGGGCTAGTCGCCCAGGACCGCGATGGCCGCCGCGCCCAGGCCGGAATAGCAGCCGAGCACGGGCGAGGCCTCCAGCACGAACTTGGGCTCCGCGCCGAACTCGTCCCAGATGAGCTTGCGGTAGCGCTGGGCCGTTTCCTCGGCGGCCACGTGGGCCACGGCGAAGCGCAGGTTCTGGTGCTCGCGCGCGTAGGCCCGGACCTCGTGCATCAGCTTGCGCTCGGCCAGGCGGCTGCCCAGGGCCTTGCCCACCACCCGGGCCTTGCCCTGGCGGTCGAAGGTCAAAACGGGCTTCACGCACAGGGCCTTGGCGATGAGGCCCTCCTTGCGGCTCACGCGCCCGCCGCGCACGGCGAAATCCAGGGTGTCCAGGCTGACGAAGATGCGCACCCGCTCGATGGCCTCGCGGGCCACCTCGGCCACCTCCTCGGCGCTCATGCCCAGACCGGCGGCCAGGGCGGCTTCGCGCACCACCAGTCCCTGGGCCACGGTGAGGGTGCTGCTGTCCAGCACGGTGACGCGCTCGTCGTCCACCTGACGGCCGATGTTGGCCGCGGCCTGGTACGTGCCGCTGGAGCCGCCCGTCAGATGGATGGAAACCACGGAATCGAACTGCCCGAGCATCTCGTCGTAGAGGCTCTTGAAATGCATGGGCGCGGGCTGGGAGGTCTTGGCGCTCCCGCACACGCGCAGGCGGTCGTTGAACTCCGCCGGACTGATGTCCACCTTGTCCAGGTATTCCTCGCCGTCCAGGGTCAGGGTCAGGGGCGCCACGCGGATGCCGTGCTGGGCCAGGAACTCCTCGGGCAGGTCGCAGCAGGAGTCCGTGACGATGCCCACCTTCTGGCGGGCCTGGGCCACGATGTCCCGGTGCTGCTTGAGCATGTCGTCCACCTTGCGGCGGGAGACCTCGCCGTGGGCCCCGGCGATGCGGAAGACCCCCTCGGGCTCGTTGGTGTGCACGTGCACCCGGGCCACGGTGTCCGTGCCCGCCACGATGAGGCTGTCGCCCATGCTCTCCAACTCGGCGCGCAGGGCGTCGCGGTCGATGGCCGCGCCGTGGAGCAGGCATTCGGTGCAAAAACGGAAGGTCAGTTCCTCCACGGCCACCCGCTCCTGGATCCTGCCCGAGGGGCCCTTGCGGCCGATCATGCGCTTCTCGGCCTTGCGGTCCAGGCGGCCGCGCTCCACGAAGTCCACGATGCCGTCCAGCAGGAACACGAAGCCCTGGGCTCCGGCGTCCACCACGCCAGCGGCCTTGAGGGAGGCCAGCTTGTCCGTGGTCTCCTTCAGGGACTGCCTGGCGCGGCCCAGGGAGTCATGCAGCAGTTCGGGGAAGTCGCGGTACTTTTCGCAGTTGTCGCCCAGGTGCTGGGCCCAATCGGTGATCACCGTGAGGATGGTGCCCTCTTTGGGGCTGGACATGGCCTCCAGGGCCCGCTGGGAGGCGCGGGTCATGGCCTCGGCGAACTGCCTGGGCGTGACGCGGACCATGTCCTTCACGCCCTCGGCGAAGCCGCAGAAGAACTGGGCCAGGATCACGCCGGAGTTGCCCCGCGCGCCGAGGAGCGCGGCCTCGGCGATGACCCGGCTCATGGAATCGATGGACGAATCCAGGGCCTCGGCGGAGCCGTCCACGATGGAGCGCATGGTCCCGGCCATGTTGCTGCCGGTGTCGCCGTCGGGAACGGGAAAGACGTTGATCTCGTCCAAGTATTCGTAATTGTCGATGAGCCGCTGGGCGGCGGCGAACAGGATGCGCTTGTAACGTATCCCATCGATATATTGGATTCTATTGGATTCTGGCGCCATGGGTTCACTCCATGTCCGGCGGGTGGATTACTGGCGCGAGGCAGGCCGGTGGTGGTGCATACCCCATTTTGAAGGCCCTGGCAAACACCGACACGCCGCTGTAACACGACGGACAATTTCAGGCCTAAGAAAGGAGAATGGAGGGGGGGGCGACGCCCCCCGGCGGGCCGGGCGGACGCCCTACCCCTCGTAGAGCACGAACTGCCTGTCCCGGTCGCCCTTGCCCCGGTACATGGCCGCGTCGGCGCTGACCAGCACGGTTTCCGCGTCGTCCCCGTGGTCCGGGTACACGCCGACCCCGATGCTCACGCCCACCTCGGCGGTCTCGCCGCCGAACACGAAGGGCTCGGCCATGGCCTGCTGAATCTTGTCCGCCACCACGGCGATCTCGTCCAGGCCGCCGAACTCCGGCACCACGGCCACGAACTCGTCGCCCCCGATGCGCGCCAGGGTGTCGGAGCGGCGCATGCAGGACTTGAGCCGCCTGGCCACCTCCGCCAGCACCAGGTCACCGTAGGCGTGGCCCCGGGTGTCGTTGACCATCTTGAAGTCGTTGAGGTCCAGGTAGAGCACCGCGCATTTAGTCCCGGTCCTGTCGGCCCGGGCGATGGCCTGGTCCAGGCGGTCGCGGAATAGGCGACGGTTGGGCAGCTCCGTCAGGGGATCGTGCAGGGCCAGGCGGCGGTGCTCCTGCTCGCTGACGCGGCGCTCGGTGATGTCGGCCATGGAGATGGCGAAGGACCCCCGCTCCCAGCTGAACCCGCGCACCAGGAGCCACTGCTTGCGCGGGAGGTAATACATCTCCCTGCTCCGGGTGCGGCCGGTGCGGGCCACGGTGCCGAAGTAGTCTATCCACTTCAGCATCTGGTCCTTGTACTCGGCGAAGAGGTCCATGGCCGTCCTGCCCACCACGGCGTCGCGCGACAGGCCCAGGAGCTTTTCGGCCGCGGGGTTCATGTCCAGGACCTGGAAATCCTCGGGACGGCCCCTGTCGCCGGACGTGATGCGGCAGTAGACCACCCCCTCCTGCATGGACACGAACAGGGAGCGGTAGCGGCGCTCGGACACCTGGATGCGGTCCTCCTGGAAACGCCTGACGCGCAGGGTGGAAAAGAACCCGAGCAGAAACACCGAGGCCAGAAGAGACATGCGCAGGGGCTCCATGCGGGCCCCCTGCACCATGCGCAGCCAGTCCCGGGCCCGCACGTCCAGGGTCAGGGCCGCGCGCACGGGCCTCGAAACCCCGTCCCCCAACAGCGGCACATGCACCGTGGCCCCGCTGCCGTATGGACCCCGGTACGGCCCGGTCATCATGGGTTTGCCCGTGTTGCGGAAGATGTCCAGGTCCAGCCGCCCCAGGGAGCCGGAGAACACGGACCCCGGGGGCTGCCAGCGCGGGGAGTCGGGTTCGGCGGCCACCACCCCGGTCACGGCGCCCCGTTCGGTAATGCCGTAGATGGCGGCGTGGGCCAGCCCCGTGTCCAGGCGCATGACCGCGCGCAGGCTGCGGCCCAGGGCCTGGAACGCGGGATCGGCCTGGTCCCGCGCCTCGAAACGCAGATGCTGGAGAAGCTCCCTGTCCAGGGCGGCGGCCACCAAGGAGGCGCGGCGCGTAAGCTCCCGCCACTGCCTGGCGTCCTCCTGGCTTCCGGCCCGCCCGGCCAACAGGCCACCGACGACGAGCACCAGGGCCAACAGAGACGGCAGCCAAAGCACGGACACGGCGCGGTTCACGCGGGAGGCCGGCAGCCCGGAGGTGAACAGCGCCCAGCACAGCAGGGCCAGGACCCCGGCCAGGACCGCGCGCGCCAGGGCCAGACCGTGCGCCCCGGTCGCGACGCCCACAAGGGGCAGAGCCGACAGCACCTGCGCGGGCAGAGCCGACGCGGCCCAGACCGCGCCGGAAACGCCCAGGCAGAGGGCCGCCCCCATGCGCAGGACCCGCCGGTCGCCCAGGAACCCGCCCCGGCCGAACAGGGCCCGGGCGGCCAGCAGGCAGGAGAACAGGGAGAACAGGGCCACGGTCCAGCGCTCGGGTTCACGGGGATGCAGGCCCAGGACCAGGACGTGCAGGGTTCCGAGAAACAGGAAGGTCGCGACCTCCCGCTGCGCGGGCCCCTTGCCCGGGGCCGAGCGCGCCCAGAACTCCGTCAGGCACAGTGCGGCCAGCAGATAGGACAGGATTTGCAGGGCGCCGGGGGCCATGCCGTCGGGCAGGATCAACGGACGCGGCCCCAGGCCGCAGGCCAGCCCGGCCAGCAGCCCGAACCAGCCCAGCCACGACGTGGGCAGCCTGTCGGCCACAGGTCCGGAAGCCGTGAACCCGATGGCCGCGAGCCAAAAAAACATCACCGCGCCCACGCAGGAGGCGCAGTCGATGAACCCTGCTGATACCGGCATGTCCAAACCCGGGGTTTGGCCGCTTGTCACGCGGCGTAATAGCTTTCCCTCAATTCGGGTAATACTGTTTTTTCGTAAAAAAGCAACCACTTGATTAGCGTTTAGCACCAGGGGGTTCAAGCCGTTGAAAACAAGGGGGATAGCCACGGCGGTCAGGGACCGGGGCTGCGCCGCGTCATTTTTTCCGCTTCAGGCCGAAGACCATGCCGCGCTCCACGGCCCGGCCGCCGAACTTGTCGCGGATGGCGTCCAGGGCCGCGTCCAGGCGTTCCCGGCCCGGCCCGGAGTAGTCCTCCGGCTCCTGGAGCAGGGACATCTGGCGCTGCGCGGCCCCGAACTGGGACACGCCCACGCCGATGAGCCGCACCCGGCGCTCCAGGCGCAGGGCATCCAGGAGGTCCCGGGCGGTCTCGAAGACCACCTGCGTGGAGTCCGTGGGATCCTCCAGGCTGTGGCTGCGCGTGATGCCCTTGAAGTCCTCGTACTTGATCTTCAGGGTCACGGTGCGGCCCTTGAGGCCGCTCCCGCGCAGGTCGCGGCCTACCCGCTCGGCCTGGGCCATGAGCCAGCGCGTGAGTTCGGCCTTGTCCGCCGTGTCCGTGTCCAGGGTGACCTCGGCGCTGCTGCTCTTGGGCGCGCCGTGGGGTTCCACGGGCCTGGGGTCCAGCCCGGCGGCCCGGTCGTAGAGCACGCCCCCGCGCTCGCCCAGGCGGCGCTCCCAGAAATCCCGGGGCCGCGAGAGCATATCCCCGGCCGCGCGCACCCCAAGGCGGCGCAGGGTTTCGGCGGCCTTGGGCCCCACCCCGGGGATGCCGCCCACGGGCAACTGGTCCAGGAAGGCCCGCACCTCGTGGGGCCTGATGATGGCCACGCCGTCGGGCTTGTTCAGATCCGAGGCTATCTTGGCCAGGAACTTCAAGGGCGCGAGCCCCACGGAGCAGGTCAGCCCCGTGGCCTCGCGCACGCCAGCGCGGACCCTCTCGGCGGCTTCCAGGGGCGAGCCCAGGATGCGCCCGGTGCCGGTGAGGTCCACGTAGGCCTCGTCCACGCTGGTCTGCTCCACCTGGGGCGAGACGGAGCGGATGACCGCCATGACCCGGGCCGAGACCTCCTGGTAGCGGGCCATGCGCACGGGCACCAGCACCAGGTCCGGACACAGCCTGCGGGCCCGGGTGAGCGGCATGGCCGAGCGCACGCCAAAGGCCCGGGCCTCGTAGGACGCGGCCGAGACCACGCCCCGCTGCCCGCCGCCCACGGCCACGGGGCGGCCCCTGAGGTCCGGGTCGTCCATCTGCTCCACGGACGCGTAGAAGGCGTCCATGTCCACGTGCATGATCCAGCGCTCGGCCATGACCGAGCAATGACACCGCGCACGCGCCGGGTCAACGGCGCTGGACAAACCAGGAGCGGCTAGTCGGCGGGCCCCAGCAGATACGTCCCGAGCATGTCCGTGCAGGCTGCGGTGAGCCGTTCCTCGCCCAGGGGATGCTCGTGGACCACGGCCAGGTGGGCGACCTCCTCGATGACCATGTGGATCAAGGCCACGGCCGCGTCAAAATCTCGGACCCTGAATTCACTGCTCACGGGGGCGAGGAACTCCCTGAGCCTGGCAGTGACCTTTTCCTCCCGCCGCCTGCCCACCTCGGCCACATCGGGGTCCGTGAGCTGCATGGCCAGGACCTCGCGGTGGAAGCGGCGCTGCCCCTGGTGGGCGCGCACCGCGAAGGCCACCATGCTCTCCAGCATCTGGCGCGCGGGCAGTCCCTCGCGGCGCATGTCCTCTCCCAGGCCGAAGATGGCGGCCATCATCTCCTCTTCCATGTGCAGGCACACGGCCATGAACGCGGCCTTCTTGTCCCGGAAATAGCGGTAGAAGGAGCCCGTGGCCGCGCCCGCCCGGCTCGCGATGTCCTTGGCCGTGGTCTTGTGGAAGCCCTGTTCGCTGAACAATTCCCTGGCGGCCAGGAGCAGGCGGCGTTGTTTCTCGTCCCCGCGCTTCTGGCGGGGCTCGTAGACCCCGTTGCGCCAGATCACGCGCCCTCCCCGGCAGCGGCCAGGATCGCCTGCCGCCTGCGCATGGCCGAGGGCGTGGCGGAACGCAGGACAAAGCCCTGGGCCTGGGCGCGGTCCAACTCGGCCTGAAAACGCGCCGCGCGCACATGCCCGGCCGGCTCGATGACGTACAGCAGACCTCCGGGGGCCAGGATCCGATGCAGCTCGGCCAACACCGTATCCATGTCCGGCATCTCGTGCAGCACGTTGCCGAGCACGGCCAGATCCGCCCGGAAATCCCCGGGCAGGGCCAGGCTGCTCCCGTCCGGGCACAGGTGTGTCTCGATCCTCCCGCCCAGCCCGGCCTTGGCCGCGCGGGACAGGGTCTTCTCCAGCATGCGCTGTCCCACGTCCACGGCCAGCACGCGCCCGCCCTCGCCCACCAGCCGGGCCAGGGCCAGGGTGTAATGGCCGAATCCGCAGCCCACGTCCAGGGCGGTCATGCCCGGCCGCACCAGGGGCGCGAGATGCTTGTCCGCAGGCTCCAAAAACCTGCGCAGGGGGTTGTCGATGAGGTGGCAGACCCACGCGGGGCAGGTCTTCCCATGGGTGGGCTTCAAGGGGGTCTCATTGTTCATGGTTCACTCCTTGCCCGGTTTTCGGCCAGCCAGCCAAAACATGAACTAAAGCTCACCTTTCAGTCAATAAAAAAGTGAACTCAAGTTCACTTTTAATAACTCCTTGAAATACAAAGCGCCCGCGCGGCGAACCGCACGGGCGCTGTCCGTACTCGGCGAATCGAGGCTATTCGGCCTTCTTGTCCCCGGCCGGAGCGGCTTCCTCGGCCTTGGGGGCCTCGGCCGGAGCGGCCTCGGGGGCCTTGACCTCGGGCAGGGCCAGGTCGATGGCGGCGGTGTCCATGGCCTTGATCACCGCGGCGGTGATGTCCGCGGAGTCGTCCATGGAGAGCACGTCCTCCCTGGACAGGACCAGGGACACGCCGTTCTTCTCGCGGTACTCCTTGACCACCTTGGTGAAGGCGTCGTTGAGCAGCCCGGCGATGCGGGTCTGCTCGCCCATGAGATCGTTCTGCATGACCGTATAGCGCTCCTGGAACTTAGCGGAGGCTTCCTTGTCCTCGCCGCCCTTGGCCGCGGCCTGCAGGGCCGTGAGTTCGGCGCGCATGGCCTCGCTCTTGGCCTTGAGGTATTCCCCGCCCTTCTTGCACACCTCGCAGGCCTTGAAGACCTCGGAGGGATCGATGACGGCGATCTTGGCCCCGCCCTGCTGCTGGCAGGCGGCCAGGAGCAGCGTTGCAGCCAGGGCCGCAAGGATCAGTCTGAATTTCATTGCTCATAGCTCCAACGTTGATGGTGATGATTCCGGCGTCCGCAAGGGACGCGCGCGCCCACTCATACCCCGGGCGAAGGCGCAACGCAAGAAGCTAGCGGTGCGGCCCGGCCTCTCCGGAAACCGAGAGCGTCGCGAAGTCCACTCGGCACTCGCCCTCCCCGGCCTCGGGCTCGGGCAGGGCGCGCGCCGCGCGCCGCCCCAGGACGGTGAGCCCCGCCAGCCCGGCCGCGCCCAGGCCGTGTGTGGCGAACTCCGGCCACATGAGCAGCGCGGCGCAGCCGAAATAGGCCAGGCGCAGGGGCCAGGAGAGCAGGCGGTGGCAGAAGCCCTCGAAGAACGCGGCGAAGCAGAACAGGGCCGCCGTGCCCGTGAGGGCGGACTCGGCCACGTGCCACAGGGGCCCCTCGAAGAGGATGGGCGTGTAGCAGAACAGCAGGGGGATGAGATACAGGCCCTTGGCAAGCTTCCAGGACTGCAGGCCCGTCTCCAGGGACCCGGCCCCGGATATGCCCGCCGCGCTGTAGGCCGCCAGGCACACGGGCGGGGTCACGTTGGCGTCCTGGGAGTACCAGAAGATGAGCATGTGCGCCGACAGGAGGCTGACCCCGAGCATCTGCATGGCCGGGGCGGCCAAGACGGCCAGCACGATGTAGGAGGCGGTCACGGGCAGGCCCATGCCCAGCACCAGGGAGGCCAGGGCCACGAGCACGATGGTGGCCAACAGGCTGCCCCCGGAGATGTCCGTGATGAGCATGGAGAACTTGATGCCCATGCCCACCATGAGCACCACGCCGATGACGATGCCCGAGCAGAGCAGGATGACCCCGGTGGTGACCATGTTGCGGCCGCCGAGCGACAGGGCGTCCAGGATGTCCCTCCCGCTCATGCGCGTCCTGGGGTTCAGCCAGCTGGCGGCCACGATGGCCACGATGCCGCCGCAGGCCGCAAAGGTCGGGGTGTAGCCCAGCATGAGCAGGCCCACCAGCGCGGCCACGGGGATGAAGAAGTTCCAGCCCTCCTTGAGCACCTGGCCCAGGCGCGGGATGTCCTCGGCGCGCATGGGTTTGAGGCCCCGCCTGCGCGCGCGCAGGTGGATGAAGAAGGCCACGGACAGGAAATACATGATGGCCGGGATGAAGGCCACGCCCACGATCTTGAGGTACGAGATCTGGGTCCACTGGCTCATGATGAACGCGCCCGCGCCCATGATGGGCGGCATGAGCTGGCCGCCCGTGGAGGCGGCGGCCTCCACGCCCCCGGCGAAGCGCGGGGAGAAGCCGATGCACTTCATCATGGGGATGGTGATGGAGCCCGTGCCCACGGTGTTGGCCACGGCGCTGCCCGACACCGAGCCCATGATGCCGCTGGCGAACACGGCCATCTTGGCCGGGCCGCCCACGCTGCGGCCCATGAGGGCCAGGGCCAGGCGGATGATGAACTCCCCGGCCCCGGACTTGAGCAGGAAGGCCGCGAAGAGCACGAACAGGAACACGAAGGTGGAGCTGATGGTGGCGATGGTGCCGAAGATGCCGTCGGGCGCGAAGTACATGCGGTAGAGCATGCGCTCCGGGGTCACGCCCGGGAAATGCCACAGCCCGCCGAGCAGCCGCCCCCCGCCCAGGCCGTAGGCCAGGAAGATCACGGCCAGCACCGGGATGAGCAGGCCCGTGGTGCGGCGGGTGATCTCCAGCATGAGCACGATGGCCAGGCCCGCCGCCACCAGGTCCATGAACACGGGCACCTCGTTGCGCGCGTGCAGGGCGTCCTCGAAGAGCACCAGATACAGGGCCA
Organism: Desulfocurvus sp. DL1XJH-121; assembly: GCF_054819825.1. NCBI lineage: Bacteria > Pseudomonadati > Thermodesulfobacteriota > Desulfovibrionia > Desulfovibrionales > Desulfovibrionaceae > Desulfocurvus > Desulfocurvus sp. DL1XJH-121. The sequence goes on along the minus strand of NZ_JBTVWW010000013.1, from coordinate 42,775 downwards.
CGGCCATGGCCAGGGCGGCGAGGCCCCAGTCCACGGGCATGGTGGCCCGGGGGTGCCTGCGCGACAGGGGGTAGATCACGAAGCCGAGCAGCAGCATGAACCCGAAATGCAGGGCGTTGCGCTGGATCTCGGGCATCACGCCCACGGTGTTCACCCAGAGGTGGAACAGGGAGCAGGCCACCCCGGCCCAGTATACGAAGGCCGCGGGCCCGCCCGCGAGGGTGCGCTTCACGGCCAGGGTCTCCCCGGCCAAGTCCTTGGTCACCGCGCAGTCGGTCTGGGTCTGCATCCCTGTTTCGCCTCTGGTCTTGGGGTTGTGCCGGCGGGGGCGCGCGGGGCGCCCCCGCTCCCGCGGATCGCTACTTGATGATGCCGGCCTCGCGGTAGAACCTCGCCGCGCCCGGGTGCAGGGGCGCGGGCAGGCCCATGGTGGCCCGCGTGAGGCTCATGGCCTTGGTGGCCTTATGGATGTTGTGCAGGAACGGCAGGTTCCCGTAGATGGTCTTGGTGATCTTGTAGACCGTCTCCTCGGGCAGGTCCGCCCGGCAGGCCAGGAAGTTGGGCTGGGAGATGGTGTTGATGTCCTTGGTCTGGCCCGGGTAGACGCCCGCGGGGATGACCCGGCGGTTCCAGATGGGATATTTCTTCTGGATGGCGGCCAGCTGCTCGTCCGTGAAGTCCAGGACCACGGCCTTGTCCTGGCCGAGCTGGGCGTAGAGCATGGTGATGGCCGCGGCCGGGGGCCCGGCCGGGATGTTGGCGCCCACGATGCGGTTGTCCATCATGGCCTGGGCCGAGGGCGTGTAGGCCAGGTATTCGAGGGTCATCTCCTTTTCCGGGTCCATGCCCAGGGCCGCGAAGATGGTCCTGCCCGAGCCTTCGGTGCCCGAGCCGCGCTTGCCGATGGAGAATTTCTCGCCCAGGTTGTGCAGGTCGGAGACGTCGCCCTTTTTCACGTACTTGGTGAGCAGGGCGAAGTGCTCGACGTTCTCCCAGAGCATGGTCACGGAGCAGAAGTCCTTGAAGGCCTTGCCCTCGTAGGGGCCCTCGCCGTTGTAGGCGTTCTGGCCGAAGAGCGCCTGGAGGATGGCCAGGTCGCACTCCTTGTTCTTGAGCATCTGGACGTTCTCGCCGGAGCCGGCGGAGTTGATGGCCGTGGCCGTGATCTTGTCGTCCTTGGCCAGCTTGATGCTGAGGAGCGTGCCGATGGCGACGCCCACCGGATAGTAGGTCCCGCCCGTGGTGGCGGTGGCGATGATCAGGTTCTGATCATCGGCCCTGGACTCCACAGAGCCAAACGTCACGCACAGCGTGCACACCATGAACACGATCAGCAGTCGCTTCAGCATTGCCTCCTCCGGCGTTGAGGGTAAAGCAAGTAACAGGCGCACTTCACCCAGGCACTTCACAAAAAAGTGCAAGCAAAGCCGCAACACTTTAGACAATAATGAGAAGCCGATCCATACCGCATCCCACCCGTGTCGGCAACACTTATGCGCGGAAAGAAGGCGAAACACCCGCAAAGAAAACGGGACAGCGGGGATTAGGCAAAGCGATAGCCCGGGGGCAAAACGGCGCAACGGATTCGCGCCCGACGGATCACTCCGAAGTGCGCTCGCGCCCCTGCGGACGCCGCATACCCGGCAAACTGTTCCGGGGCGTGCGGATGCAAGGCGCAAGAGCAATGCGAGGCCGACGCGTATCCAGATACGCGAGGGTTCGCATCGCTCGCAGCAACGCGGCAGACGCGCGTTCCGGGACGGTTTGCCGCGCTAGAAACCATGGGGGTAGGCGTCACCACGCGGGTCACCCCCCCCCATGAGCCAGCCCGTGTCCGGATCGCGCAGGATGATCTGGCCCCTGCCGAACAGGAAGCGCTCCCAGCCGCGCACGGCGGCCGTCCTGTGGCCCATGGCCCCCAGGGCCTTGACCAGGGCCGGGTCGAACCCCCCCTCCAGGGCCACGGGGTCGTCGGGGCTCCCGGCGGGCAGGCAGAAGCGCAGCCGGTCCAGGGCGGCCTGGGGATTCAGGCCGTCGTCGGCCAGGGCGCAGAGCACCTGCACGTGGCCCTGGGGCTGCATGAACCCGCCCATGACCCCGAAGGGGCCGTACAGGGAGCCGTCCGCGCGCAGGGCCAGGCCCGGGATGATGGTGTGGTAGGAACGCTTGCCCGGCCCCAGGGCGTTGGGGTGGGCGGGGTCCATGGAGAAGTTGTCCGCGCGGTTCTGCAGGGAGAAGCCCAGGCCCCGGGGCGTGATGCCCGTGCCGAAGCTCTTGTACACGCTGTTGACCATGGAGCAGGCGTTGCCCATGGGGTCCACCACGCAGAAGTAGACCGTGTCCGAGGAGGCCGGCGGGTGGCCGTGGGGCACGTCGGCCATGGCCCGCGCCGGGTCCACCAGGGCGGCGCGGCCGCGCAGATAGGCGGGGTCCAGCAGGGCCAGGGGAGAAAGGTCCATGCACGCGGGGTCGGCGATGTAGCGATGGGCGTCGGCGAAGCCCAGGCGCAGGGCCTCGATCTGCAGGTGCAGGCTCTCGGCCGTGGGCATGGCACCGGGCCCCTCGTAGCCCAGGGCGTCCAGCACGCCCAGGGCCAGCAGCGCGGCCAGCCCCTGGCCGTTGGGCGCGCACTCGAAGACGCGCAAGCCGCGATAGGCAATGCTCACGGGCTCGTCGAAGGTGGTGGCGTGCGCGGCCATGTCCTCGGCCGTGAGCACGCCGCCGGCTTCCTGCACGGCCCGGGCCACGGCCCGGGCGATGTCGCCCCGGTAGAACAGGTCCGCCGCGTCCTGCGGGCCGCCCGCGCAGGCCAGGGCCTCCAGGGTCCGGGCCAGGTCCTCGTTCCTGGCCACCTCGCCGGGCCTGGGCGCGCGCCCGCCGGGCAACAGGGCCTTGCCGCCCGGGGCCTGGGCCAGCACGCCGTCCTCGTTCTCGGCCCACAGCCGCGCGGCCACCGGGCCCACGGCGAAGCCCTCGCGCGCGTGGCGCACGGCGGGCTCCAGGACCCCGGTGAGGGGCAGCTCGCCGAAGCGCTCCACCAGGGAGCACCAAGCCCCCACCCCGCCGGGCACGGTCACGGACAGGGCCGAGCGTTCGGGCAGGGCCGCGAGCCCCCGCGAGCGCAGCAGATCGAAATCCAGGGCGCGGGGGGAGCGGCCCGAACCGTTGATCCCGTGCACCGTGCCGGTTTCGGCCTCGTAGTACAGGGCGAAGGCGTCGCCCCCGGGGCCGGTGCTGGCGGGCTCGGTCACGGCCAGGACCGCGGCCATGGCCACGGCCGCGTCGGCGGCGGTGCCGCCCCTGCGCAGCATGGACAGCCCGGCCTCCACGGCCAGGGGCTGGGTGGCGGCGGCCATGGCGCGGGGGAAGAACACCGGGCTGCGGCGGGAGGAAAAGGAGAACTCGGGAGCGGAGAACGAATGGGGCTGGGCGGGCATGGGGGCTCCTTTGGGAAATCCGTGAATGACGTCCCCGGAATACCCCATCCGGCCCCGGCCAGGCAAGGACACAGAACGCGCGCCAGCTGGCGCGCGGGTTAAAAATGGCCCGCCTCGGAATCAGAGGGGGAGAACGGGCCAGCAGACCGTTCAAAAATAGCGCTTCGCTGAGCTGCAAGGCGCAAGGAAAATACAAGACCGACGACCGACTAGCTGTTAGGCGAGTCTTCGAGCCTTACAGATATCGAGAGCAGAGCTGTACTCCCGCGCTTACGCTACGCGAGGTTTTGGATTTTCCGCAGCAGCGTAGCGACGCAGCAGATCGCTGTTTTTCGACGGTCTGCTGCTAGGCTGCGCGCTCCACACTCTCCTGGCAGGCAATGCAATACACGGCCAGGGGGTTGGCCTTGAGCCTGGGCAGGCCGATGTACTCGCCGCATTCCCGGCAGAACCCGTAGTCCGGGTCCCTGAGCCGGGCCAGGGCCTCGCGCACTTCGCCCACCAAGCGGCTCTCGCGCTCGCGCATGACCATGTTCAGGTGCATTTCGCTGATCATGGACGCGTATTCGTTGTCGTCCGGGCAGGTTCCGGCCTGGATGGATAGTTCCCGGGATTCCAGGAACTGCAGCCGTTCTTCAAGGGTTACGCGGATTTCGAGCTTGTCGTCCGAAGTCATACGGGACCTCCTTGCTGCGTTTGCCGTGTTCTACTCCCCACGGGTTACGGCAGCATGAAGGAACGTCGACGGATCGGAGAAATCGCGACGGGCCGAGGCGGGTCCTCAGGACTGGGCCAGGCAGTGCTCCAGGGCCTCGCGCACCTCGCGCACGCGGTCGGCGCCGGAGATCTTGCCGCCCTCCTCCTCGCGCACGTAGAACACGTCGGCCACCTGGTCGCCGTAGGTGGCGATCTTGGCCAGCTGGATGCGCAGGCCCAGGTTCAGAACGGCCTTGGCGATGTCGCAGACCAGACCGATGCGGTCGGGCGCGGTGATCTCGATGAGGGAATAGAAGTCCGAGGCCTCGTTGTGCACCATGACCTCGGGCGCGTTGTCCAGGGACCGGCGCACCAGGGGCGAACGGCGCTTCTCGGACAGGCGGTAGGTCAGGGACAGCCTGCCGCTCATGGCGTTGCGCACGCCCGCGGCCACCCGGGCCTCGAACACGCCGGGGGGCAGGTGCCCGGGCAGGTCCGAGACCATGAACACGTCCACGCGCGTGCCCTCGCGCCACAGGAAGCACTCGGCGGACACGATGTTGATGCCGTGCAGGGCCAGGACCCCGGCCACGGTGGAGAACAGCCGCGCGTCGTCCATGGAGGCCACGGTGATCTCGTGGGCCCCGCTCTCCGGGGCCTCGCGGGACTCCACCACCACCACGCCCGCGCCGCCGCGCCCGCCCGGGCGGGTGCGCCGGGCCTCGTCCACGGCCTCGCGCAGGCGCAGGACCATGTCCACGTGGCGCAGGATGTTTTCCGGCTGGTGGGACAGCAGATAGCGCGAGGGCATCTGGTCCAGGCAGTCCTCCACGGCCTGCTCCAGGGGGCCGCCCTGGGCGGCCCGGCGCAGGGCCTGGCGGGTGTCGTCCATGGCGCGCACCGCGTCGGCCGAGGCCAGGCGGCCCCGGCGCAGCATGCGCAAAATCTTGCCGTACAGGTCCCAGACCAGGCTGGCGGTCCATGCGGACCAGGCCCCCGGGCCCGTGCCCCCGGCGTCGGCCCAGGTCAGGAGCATGAGCAGGTCCAGCCTGCGGCGGGAACCGATCTTTCCGGCGCAGCGGGCCACCACGGACTCGTCGTTCAAATCCCTGCGCGTGGCTGTCTCGAAGAGCACCAGATGCTCGCGCACCAGGAAGGCCGCTTCCTCCAGGCCGTCCCCGTCCCAGCCCCAGCGGCCGAGGATATCCCGGGCCAAAACCTCGCCCTTTTCCGCGTGCCCGCCGCCCAGGCCCTTGCCCACGTCGTGCAGGAACGCCCCGGCCAGGAGCGGCCGCGTGTCCTCGACGTCGGCCAGCAGGGCCGCGAAGCGCCGGTCCCCGCCCTGGGCGGGTTCCGCCACGCGGCGCAGGACCTCCACGGTGTGCCAGCCCACGGGGTGCACGTGGTAGGTGTCGAACTGCACCGTGTCCTGGACTCGGCCGAATTCGGGCACAAAGGCCCCCAGGAACCCGCATTCCAGCATCTGCTCCAGGGTCGCGGCGGCGCGGTCGGAGGCCAGGATGCCCATGAACCGGCTCGCGGCCTCGGGCGAGGCCGCCAGGTGCCCGCCCACCAGATGCAGGTGCGCGGACACGAAGCCCCGCGCCTCCCAGCGCAGGGGCAGGCCCGTCTTGGCCGAGCAGGTGAAGATGTCCAAAAGGACCATGGGGTCGTCGGGATAGCCCCGGGGCAGGTCGAAGGCCAGGCCCCGCCCCCGGCGGACGACGCCCGGCGAAAGGTCCTCGTCCGGGCCGCAGGACGGGCCCCCGCGATCCTCGCAGATGCCGTCCACAAAGGAGGCGTGCAGGGCCTTGAGCCCGGCCATCTCGCGATGCAGCCGCGCCAGGAAGCGCTCCACGGCCATGGAGCCGCCCTGGTCCTCGAAGCCCAGGGCCTCGGCTATGGCCCGCTGGTGGGAGAGGTGCAGGCGGTCGTTGCGGCGGCCGGCCTCGGCGTGCAGCAGGGTGCGCACCTGCAGCAGGAAGCGCACGTTGTCCTTGAGCACGTGGGCCTGGGCCTCGGTGAGGCACCCGGCCCGCAGCAGTTCGTCCGGGCCCGAGGCCCCGTAATGGGCCTTGCCCAGCCAGAGAATTTGGTGGTAGTCGCGCAGCCCGCCGATGCCCCGCTTGAGGTCCGCCTCAAGGAGCGAGCTGGCGTCGCCGAAGCGCTCCAGGCGCTCGCGGCTGGCGTCCTGCAGCCACTTGGTGAAGGGGGCCTTTTTCTTGGCCACGACCTTGATGCGAAAGGATTCCTCCAAAGTCTTGAACACGGCGGGGTTGCCGTCCACCAGGCGGGCGTCCAGCAGGCAGGCCAGGACGCGGAAGTCCTTGCGCGCCAGGGAGAGATTTTCCTTGATGCTGCGGAACCCGTGGCCCAGGTCGCAGCCCAGGTCCCAGAGGGGGAAGAACAGGGATTGGGCCAGGTCCAGGGCCCGGGCCGGGATGCGCCGCTCGTAGACCAAGAGGATGTCCACGTCGGAGCGCAGGCAGAGCTCCCGGCGGCCGTAGCCGCCCACGGCCACCACTGCGAAGGGGCTTTCCTCGGGCGCGCCTTCTTCCCGGGGCCAGATTTCCCGCAGCCTGTCACGGAAATACTGGTCGAAGATCCCGCTCAGGCGGCGGCAGAATTCGTCCCCGGGAACGGCGGCAGCCTGGGCCGCCAGAGCGTCGCGCTCCCTGGCCAGAATCTGTGCCGCCTTGGACCCCTCCTGCCCCATGCCTGTTCCCCTGGGCCGCGAGCGACCCGTTTTGCGGAAGCGGCCCCGCCCGCCGCAGAGGCGGGCGGGGCCATCGCCCATAACTTGCTACGTAATCCCGGCTAGATGGCCTCGTCACCAGTTTCGCCGGTACGGATACGAACCACTTCTTCGATGGTGGAGACGAATATCTTGCCGTCGCCGATCTGGTTGGTCCTGGCGGCGTCGCTGATGGTGCGCACCACCTCGGCGGCCATGTCCTCGGCCACCACCACCTCGATCTTGACCTTGGGCACGAAATCCACCTGGTACTCGGCGCCCCGGTAGACCTCCTTGTGCCCGCGCTGGCGGCCGAAGCCGCGCACGTCGGTCACGGTCATTCCCTGGATGCCCAGTTCCGTCAGCGCGGACTTGACCTCGTCCAGCTTGAACGGCCTGAGTATGACCTCTATCTTCTTCATTCTCGCGAACTCCTTCTCGTGTATATGCACTTTGCCCAGCCGCTGACAAGCGGCAAACCTCGCGCGGCCTTAGAACTGGTAGCCCGCCTCGCTGTGCTGCGTGACGTCCAGGCCCCGGACCTCCGACTCCGTGTCCACGCGCAGGCCCATGAGGGCGTCCACGACCTTGAACAGGATGTAGGAAACCACGAAGCAGTATCCCCAGGTGGCCAACACGGACACGAACTGGATCCAAAGCTGCCCCGGGTTGCCGTAGAACAGGCCGTTGACCCCGCCCACGGCCTCGGAGGCGAAGAGGCCCGTGGCCAGCGCGCCCCAGGTGCCGCCCAGGCCGTGGATGCCCACCACGTCCAGGGAATCGTCGTACTTGAAGACGTTCTTCAGGAGCACGCCCCCGTAGCACACGGCGCCGCCCACCAGGCCGATGACCAGCGCGCCCATGGGCGTGACGAATCCGGCTCCGGGGGTGATGGCCACCAGGCCGGCCACGGCGCCCGAGGCCGCGCCCAGGGTGGTGGCCTTGCCGTGGTGCATCTTCTCCACCACCAGCCAGCCGATGAGGGCCGCGGCCGCGGCCACGTGGGTGGTGACGAAGGCGTTGGCGGCCGCCCCGTCGGCGGCCAGTGCGCTGCCCGCATTGAACCCGAACCAGCCGAACCAGAGGATGGCCGCGCCGGTCAGGGTCATGGGCAGGTTGTGGGGAATGAAGGCCTCGGAGCCGAAGCCGTGGCGGCGGCCGAGCACCAGGGCCGCGGCCAGGGCCGCCGCGCCGGAGCTCATGTGCACCACCGCGCCGCCCGCGAAGTCAAGGGCGCCCATCTCGCCCATCCAGCCGCCGCCCCAGACCCAGTGGCACATGGGGCTGTAGACGAAGACGAGCCAGAGCACGGAAAAAAGCACGAAGGGCCCGAACTTGATGCGCTCGGCGAAGGCCCCGGTGATCAGCGCCGGGGTGATGACCGCGAACATGCACTGGAAGATCATGAACAGGAGATGCGGCAGGTTCTCGGTGGGGCCGCCGGGGTCCATGCCCACTCCCGACAGGAACAGGTAGTCCAGCCCACCGATGACCCCGCTCACGTCGGTGCCGAAGGCCAGGGAGTAACCAACCACCACCCAGACCACCGTGGCCACGCCAAGAAGCACCATGCTGTGCATCGCCGTGCCCAGCACGTTCTTGGCCCGGGCCATGCCGGCGTAGAACAGGGCCAGCCCCGGGGTCATGAACATGACCAGGGCGGCGCAAACCAGGATGAAAGCCGTATCGGCTGCGTTCATGCGAACCCTCCACACGCTATTATTTTACAAAAATGGAGTACAATATAGGCATGTAATTTACGTTTTTGTAATACCTACAATTTTAGAGAATGCGCCATGGCACCTCCAACTCGCTGATTACTCTGCAAAAACGTGGAACCACACCCAGTCCGGGACCGGACGGATGGAAATCCAAGCAAGACCGGGGCCAAGAGAACCCGCCGCCCCTGTGACACAGGGGGAAAAAGAGGCTTGCCTTACATCCCTTTTTGCATCACATTCCCAGTTTCTTCACATTGGGGACCATTGCATGAGCACCGACCACCACTACCAAAAGACCTACCCCGTGTCCTGGGAGCAGCTGCACAGGGACTCCAAGGCCCTGGCTTGGCGGCTGGTGGAACTCGGCCCCTTCGCGGGCATCGTGGCCGTCACGCGCGGGGGGCTCGTGCCCGCGGCGGTCATCGCCCGGGAGCTGGATATCCATACCATAGAGACGGTCTGCGTCACGAGCTACGACTGGAAGAAGCAAGGCTCCTCCTCGGTGCTCAAGAACGCCGACCTAGCCGGAAACGGCGAGGGCTGGCTGGTGGTGGACGATCTGGTGGACACGGGCGGCACGGCGTCGCTGCTGCGCGCGATGCTGCCGGGCGCGCACTTCGCCACGGTCTACGCCAAGCCCAAGGGACGCCCCCTTGTGGACACCTTCGTCACCGAAGTCAGCCAGGACACCTGGATACTCTTTCCCTGGGACGCGGAATCGCGCTTCGTGGAGCCGCTGGCCAGGATCAAGGAAAACGGGGACGCCTAGGTCCCCCCTCACGCAAACATCGCCGGACGCCCCTTGCCCATTGTCGAGGTGCTGGGGTAAGTCTGGAGGAAACTTTTCATTCCGGAGGAGGATCATGCGCAAGGCTTTGTTGTTGGCGTTGGCGGTCGCTCTGTTGACCCTGCCCCTGCTCGGCGGTTGCGGCAGCGAGGAAAAGCCCGCTCCCAAGGCCGAAAAGGCCGAGCCCCAGGCCGCTCCGGCCGCCAAGGCCGAGACGGCCCCCGCCCCGGCTCCGGCCACGGGCGAGGAGACCAAGGTCGGCTTCATCTACGTGGCCCCGGTGGGCGACGCGGGTTGGTCCTTCGCCCACGACAAGGCCCGCCAGGAAGTGGAGGCCATGCCCGGCGTGACCACCTCCTACGTGGAGAGCGTGCCCGAGGGCGCGGACGCCGAGCGCGTGATCCTGAACATGGCCCGCAAGGGCTTCAAGGTCATCTTCGCCACCAGCTACGGCTACATGGATCCCATGTTCAAGGTGGCGGCGGACTTCCCGGACGTGGCCTTCATGCACTGCTCGGGCTACAAGACGGCCGCCAACATGAGCGCCTACTTCGGCCGCATGTACGAGGCCCGCTACCTCTCCGGCATGGTGGCCGGGGCCATGAGCAAGTCCGGCAAGCTGGGCTACGTGGCCGCCTTCCCCATCCCGGAGGTCATCCGCGGGGCCAACGCCTACGCCCTGGGCGCCCAGGCCGTGAACCCCAAGGCCGAGGTGCGCGTGGTCTGGACCAAAACCTGGTATGACCCGGCCAAGGAAAAGGAAGCCGCCAAGAGCCTGTTGGACGTGGGCTGCGACATCATCGCCCAGCACCAGGATTCCCCGGGCCCGCAGGAGGCCGCCGCCGAGCGCGGCGTCTACTCCGTGGGCTACAACACGGACATGACCTCCTTCGCCCCCAAGGCCCACCTCACCGCCCCCATCTGGAACTGGGCCCCGTTCTACAAGAACGCGGTGACCAAGATCCTTGCGGGCACGTGGCAGCACGGCTCCTTCTGGCCCGGGCTGGCCGAGGGCATCGTGGACCTCGCCCCCTACGGCGACATGGTTCCCCAGGACGTGCGCGGCAAGGTCGAGGCCAAGAAGAAGGAAATCATCGAAGGCAAGTACAAGGTCTTCACCGGTCCGGTCTTCGCCCAGGACGGCAAGCAGAAGGTCGCCGACGGCATGGTGGCCGACGACGAGGCCCTGCTGGGCATGACCTGGTTCGTCAAGGGTGTCGTGGGCACCACCGAATAGCGCGGAAACGGCATGTTCGGACTCAAAGCAGTCAACAGGCAGGAGCCCCCGGGTTGGGGCTCCTGCCTCGTTTTTCCGGCGGCCCTGGTGCTCTCCATGGGCCTGTCCTGCCTGCTCCTGGCCGTGCAGGGCAAGCCGCCGCTGGCGGCCATGGGCCTGATCTTCAGCGGGGCCTTCGGCGCGGGGCACGCCGTGGTGGACACACTGCTCAAGTCCGTGCCCATCTTCCTCTGCTCCCTGGGCGTGGCCGTGGCCTTCCGCATGCAGGTCTGGAACATCGGGGCCGAGGGCCAGTTCGCCCTGGGCGCGGTGGGCGCCACCTGGGCCGCCCTGACCTTCCCGGACCTGCCCGCCTGGGCGCTGTTGCCGCTGATGTTCGCGGCCGCGGCCGTGCTGGGCGCGGTCTGGGCCATGATCCCAGCCTGGCTCAAGCTCAGGCTCTCCATCAACGAGATCATCACCACGCTGATGTTCAACTACATCGGCATCCTGATCCTGGAATACCTGGTCTACGGGCCCTGGAAGGACCCTTCCAGCTTCGGCTTCCCAATGACCAAGCCCTTTTCCCCGGCCGCCCTGGTGCCCGCCTTCCCGGGCACGCGCCTGCACTGGGGGCTGGCGGTCTGCGCGCTGTGCGCCCTGGGGCTGTGGGTCTTTTTGAACCGCACCCGCCTGGGCTTCGAGCTCAAGGCCAGCGGCGAGAGCCTGGACGCAGCGCGCTACGCGCGCATGCCCTACGGCTTCCTGGTCATGCTGGTCATGGGCCTGTGCGGAGCCCTGGCCGGGTGGGCCGGGCTCATGGAGGTCTCGGCCGTCACCGGGCGGCTGCAGCCCAGCCTGGTGGTGGGCTACGGCTACACGGCCATCGTGGTGGCCTGGCTGGCGCGGCTGTCCCCGGCGCGCATCGCCCTGGCCTCCATCTTCCTGGCGGCCCTGCGCGTGGGCGTGGAGAACCTGCAGATCGAGATGCAGGTGCCCGCGGCCTTCGGCGGCATCATGGAGGGGCTGATCCTGCTCACGGTGCTGGCCGGGCAGTTCGTGAACAACTACCGCTTCAAGCGGTCCGGGAGCTAAGGCCATGCACGGCGAACTTCTCATCCCGCTCCTGGCCGCGGCCGTGCAGTCCGGCACGCCCATCCTCTTCGCCACCCTGGGCGAGATGTTCACCGAGCGCGCGGGGGTCCTCAACCTGGGCGTGGAGGGCATGATGATCGTGGGCGCCCTGGCCGCCTTCCTGGTCAGCAAGGCCACGGGCTCGCCCTGGCTGGGCCTCGCGGCCGCGGGCTGCGCCGGCGCGGCCCTGGGCGCGCTGCACGGCGTGGTCTGCCTGCACTTCCTGGGCAACCAGACCGTCTCGGGCCTGGCCCTGACCATCCTCGGCGTGGGCCTGGCAGACTACCTGGGCACGCCCTACATCGGGCTCCAGGCCCCGGGATTCTTCCCCTTCGCCCTGCCCGGCCTGTCCGCCCTGCCCGTTGTGGGCGACATCTTCTTCAGGCAGGACGCCCTGGTCTACCTTTCCTACGTCACACCCGTCCTTTTCTGGCTGCTCTGGAACAGGACCCGCACGGGCCTGGCGCTCACCGCCGCCGGCGAGCATCCCGAGGCGGCCTCGGCCGCCGGGCTCGATCCCGTGCGCCTGCGCTGGCTGGGCATCCTGGCGGGCGGCTTCCTGGTGGGCCTGGGCGGGGCCTACCTGTCCCTGGCCTACACCCACCTCTGGACCAACGGCATGACCGCCGGGCGCGGCTGGATCGCCGTGGCCCTGGTGATCTTCGCCTTCTGGCGGCCCGGGCGCGCGGTGTTCGGGGCCTATCTCTTCGGCGGGGTCATGGCCTTCCAGCTGCGGCTGCAGGCCGCGGGCACCAACGTGCCCTCGTCCTTCCTGCTCATGCTGCCCTACGCGCTCACCGTGGCCGCCCTGCTGTTCTCGGCCCTGCGCGGCCGGGGCGGCAGCTCCAGCGCGGCCCCGGCGGCCCTGGGCCTGAACATCGAGCCCAAGGAATGACCATGCGCCACGCGACAGACGCCGCCGCGCCGCCCCTGGTCAGCCTGGACGGCATCAGCAAGGCCTTCGGCCCGGTGCAGGCCAACCTGGACATCCACCTGGACATCCACGCGGGCCGGGTGCTGGCGCTGCTCGGCGAAAACGGGGCGGGCAAGTCCACCCTCATGAGCATGCTCTCGGGCGTGTTCCCGCCGGACAGCGGGCGCATCCTGCTCTCCGGGGTCGAGACCCGCTTCGCCAGCCCGCGCGACGCCATCGCGGCGGGCATCGGCATGGTCTACCAGCACTTCAAGCTGGTGAACTCCATGACCGTGGCCCAGAACATGCTGCTGGGCCAGGAACAGGGCTTTTTCGTCTCGCCCCGGGACCAGGAGCGGCGGACCGCCGAGTTGGCCGAGAACTACGGCCTGGCCATCGACCCCTCGGCCCGCGTCCGCGACCTGTCCATGGGCGAACGCCAGCGCGTGGAAATCCTGAAGCTCCTGGCCCGGGACTCGCGGGTGCTGATCTTCGACGAGCCCACGGCCGTGCTGACCCCCGGGGAGACCGAGCAGCTGTTCGCGGCGTTTCGGCGCATGACGGACATGGGCAAGGCCGTGGTCTTCATCAGCCACAAGCTGGGCGAGGTCTTGGAAGTGGCCGACACCGTGGCCATCCTGCTCAAGGGCGAGGACCTGGGCACCGTGGACCGCAAGGACCTCGGGACCAAGGAGGAGCTGGCCACGCGCATGGTGGGCCACGAGGTGCGCCTGGCCATCGACAAGGCCCCGGCCAACCCGGGCAAGGCCGTGCTGGAGATCAGGAACCTTTCGGGCGGCGGCCTCGCGGGCCTGGACCTGACCCTGCGCCGGGGCGAGATCGTGGCCGTGGTGGGCGTGGCCGGCAACGGCCAGAAGGCCCTGGTGGAGACGGTCACGGGCATGCGGCGGCCCGAGGCCGGGAGCGTGGCCCTGCTGGACAAGGACTGGAAAGCCTTCTACGCGGCCCCGTCCTGGAAGAATTCCATCGCCCACATCCCCGAGGACCGCCTCGGCGTGGCCACCTGCCCGCACCTGGACCTCACGGACAACGTGCTCCTGACCACGCGCCGGGGCTTCGCCTCGGGCCCGTTCTTGCAGAAGGAGCGCGCCCTGGGCGTGACGCGAGGCATCCTGCGCCGCTACCACGTGGCCGCGCCCGGGCCCGAGGCCCTGGCCGCCAACCTCTCGGGGGGCAACCTCCAGAAGCTGGTCCTGGGGCGCGAGTTCTACCGCAAGCCGCAGATCATCGTGGCCGAACAGCCCAGCCAGGGCCTGGACGTGGCCGCCACCGAGGAGGTCTGGCACCGCTTGGTCAACGCCCGGCTCAACGCCGGGGTGCTCCTGGTCACGGGCGACCTCAACGAGGCCCTGCAGCTGGCCGACCGCATCGCGGTCATGTTCCGGGGCCGGTTCATGGACGTGTTCGAGGCCTCGGACCAGGAAAAAGTGGCTGGCATCGGCCTGCTCATGGCCGGGCTGGTCCCCGGAGCCGAGGCGGGCGAGCCCCGGCGCTGACGGGGCGCCCGGGGTTCGGGCGGGTCCGGGGCTTGTCAGGACCGGCGGATGTGAGGTATCCGGGTCATTTGGGGATTCTGGCATCACGACATGGAGGGGGACCGCGCAGTCCCGGTCTGATGTGACGGCTGTTTTCGAACCCGGGCGAGCCGCCCGAACCTTGGAGGAGACGAGCATGTTCAGGAAATTTCTGTTTATTTTCTGCGCCGTGGTCCTGATGGCCTCGGCGGCCCAGGCCAAGACCATCACCTTCGCCGCGGACGCCACCTGGCCGCCCATGGAGATGGTGGACGCCAACAAGCAGATCGTGGGCTTCGCCCCGGACCTCTTGAACGCCATGGCCAAGGCCGAGGGCTTCGACCTGGTCATCAAGAACACCGCCTGGGACGGCATCTTCGCCGGGCTGGCCGCCGGCAAGTACGACGCCATCTCCTCGTCCGTGTCCATCACCGAGAAACGGGCCAAGGTCATGGACTTCTCCGATCCGTATTTCGAGGTCAAGCAGGGCGTGGTGGTGCGTGAGGAATCCGCGGTCAAGGACCCGGCCGACCTCGCGGGCAAGACCATCGGCGCGCAGATCGGCACCACCGGCTACTTCGCCGCCAAGAAGGTCGACGGCGCCACGCCCAAGTCCTACGACGAGGTGGGCCTGGCCATCACCGACCTGAACAACGGCCGCATCGACGCGGTGATCTGCGACGACGCCGTGGCCGCGGACTACGCCCTGACCAACCCCAACTACGCCAACACCCTGAAGCTCGCCTACCTCATCACCCCGGACAAGCCCGAATACCTGGGTTTCGCCGTGCAGCAGGGCGACGCCGAGACCCTCAAGATCATCAACGCCGCCCTGGCCAAGGTAAAGAAGAGCGGTGAATACGACGCCATCTTCGCCAAGTGGTTCGGAAGCAAGTAGCAAGCGACTTCCCCCGGGCGGCGTCCACAAGACGCCGCCCGGTTTGTATGCACCACCGCCAACGGGAAAGATCATGAAATTCCACCTGAAAAAGGACGTCACCATCGAAGTGGGCGACGGAGCGGCCATCCCGCGCAAAAAGGACCGTGGCATCGTGGACGCATGGTGGCTGTCCTTTCTCGGGGCCCTGGCCATCATCGCGTTCCTGTGCGTGTCCGCGCCCGACCCCTACATGGACATCCTCAAGTTCCTGCCCGACGGCATCGTGGTGACCTTCGAGGTCACGGTGCTGTCCATCATCCTGGCCCTGTTCCTGGGCCTGATCACGGGGCTGGGCCGGCTGTCGCGCAACCGGGTCATCAACCTCGTGGCCTCCACCTACGTGGAGGTGGTGCGCGGCATCCCGCTCTTGGTGCAGCTGTTCTACATCTATTTCGCCCTGGGCAGCGTGTTCCGCAACCTGCCGGAGACCAACGCGTTCTTCATCTTCCTGCGCAACATGCCGCCCCTGGTGGCCGCGGTCACGGCCATGGGCATCTGCTACGGCGCGTACATGGGCGAGGTCTTCCGCGCGGGCATCGAGTCCATCGACAAGGGCCAGACCGAGGCCGCCCGGTCGCTGGGCTTCAACCGCACCCAGACCATGTTCATGGTCGTTCTGCCCCAGGCCTGGCGCACCATCCTGCCGCCCGTGGGCAACGAATTCATCGCCCTGCTCAAGGACTCGTCCCTGGTCTCCATCCTGGCCGTGGCCGACATCCTGCGCCGGGGCCGCGAGTTCGCCAGCGAATCCTTCTATTATTTCGAGGCCTACACCATGGTGGCCCTGGTCTACCTGGTGATAACCCTGATTCTGTCCAAAGCCGTGGGCAACATGGAACACAGGTTGAACTATTATGAGCGCGATTGATCCCATCATCCAGATCAAGAACGTCTACAAGTTCTTCGGCCGCCTCACGGCGCTGAACGACGTGTCCCTGGACGTGGCCACCGGCGAGAAGGTCGTTATCCTCGGGCCCAGCGGATCGGGCAAGTCCACGCTGCTGCGGTCCATCAACCGCCTGGAGGAGATCGACCGGGGCACCATCGTGGTGGACGGCCTGGACGTCCACGCCCCGGAGAACGACATCAACGCCATCCGCCAGGAACTGGGCATGGTCTTCCAGAGCTTCAACCTCTTCCCGCACAAGACCGTGCTGGAAAACCTGACCATGGCCCCCAAGAAGCTGAAGAAGGTCCCGGACAAGGAAGCCAGGGAAACGGCCATGCGCCTGCTCACCAAGGTGGGCATCCCGGACAAGGCCGGGGTCTATCCGGCCATGCTCTCGGGCGGCCAGCAGCAGCGCGTGGCCATCGCCCGGGCGCTCGCCATGCAGCCCAAGATCATGCTCTTCGACGAACCCACCAGCGCCCTGGACCCGGAGATGATCGGCGAGGTCCTGGACGTCATGACCACCCTGGCCCGCGACGGCATGACCATGGTGGTGGTGACCCACGAGATGGGCTTCGCCCGCGAGGTGGCGGACCGCGTGGTGTTCATGGACGCGGGACAGGTGGTGGAAGTGGGCACGCCGGAGCACTTCTTCACCAACCCCGAGCACCAGCGCACCAAGCTGTTCATGGATCAGATTCTGTAGCGCGGGTTATTCCGACGCAAAAGGGACGCCCGACGGGCGTCCCTTTTTTTGTGGCCAGGGCAAACGGCGTTGCACGATGATACGGTGGCGGTCATGGCCGTGCTGTTTGTCGTGGTGCAAAACCAACGGTGCCCTCCCTCCCCTCCCGCCGCGTTCCCTCGCGGGTAGGGCGTTGGTTTGTCGGGAATGAGGGAAGGGATGTGACGCGGCCGCGCCCCACGCGGGTGCGGGGGGCTTCGCTTCGGGGGTTGCCACCCAGGTCGCTGCGCCCCCCGCACCCGCGTGGGGCGCGGAGACATCGCGGTGGTGCTGTCCCTCAATGATTCGCCCCCTCGTGTCTCGGCACAGGTGATGCCGCCCCGTCGCACGAGCCCGGCTCCGCTTCGCTGATTTCCATCACAGCCGCTGCGCCGGGCAGCGCGCCGGGGCTTAGGGAGTCCCTGAAAGTGGAGCGCAAGAAGCGCTACCTTCCGGGGCCGGGAGTCACGGCACGATCAATACGATAATTTGTGGCCAAGAGCCGTGGCGTCGGGCAATGCCCAATGATCCTGCCCCTCATCCGCTCAACGTCCAAGCTCATCAACCGACTTCAGCGGCACACACCCATACCCACCCCGAAAATCGGGACCGTAAAGCGAATTCCCGGGCGTACCGTGTAGCCCGAGGAATTACGCAGGGACCGCCTGCGCCCTCGTCGTCATGACTCTGCGGCCATTCTCTTCCAGCAACGCGTCTCTCGGACGCACAAAACCACCCCCTGCATCGGGGCGATAGGGGCGACGCGGAGGCGTATCGCGTAGCCCCGCCAAAGCCCCTGCCCCGCCGACATGCATGGCTTTCATGGGAGGACACGCCTTGGCGATGCCCAAAAGTATCATTGGCCCGGTAACGCCTCCGCTCCCAAAGGGGGGCAGGGGCGTCCAGAGGGGCCTGGGGGGCTCGCCCCCCGGCCCCTTTGGCACCTTGGTTCAAAAGCCCCAGCTTTTGGACCAAGGTGTCTTACAAAAACCACCCTACTCTCCGCGCCTCTCCACCCCAAGCCCCGTAAACAACCAATCCATCGACCACCCCGTATCCCGCCCCACCGCCACCAGCCAATCCGCCGGCACCCGCTGCTGGCTCTTCGCATTCGACACCGACGCCGGCGAGACATTCAAGAACGCCGCCAGTTCCCGGAACGTCCGCGACCCCGTGGCCCTTTTCAGGCGCTCCAGCACCAGCTCCGCGCGGCGCAACTGCTGGGCGCGACCCATGTCCCGGGCCACCACGTACATGCGCGGCTCGTTGAAGAACTCGTCGTTGAAATGCGCGGTAAAGCCGACCACGGAATACCGGCCGCGCTCGTTGCGCACGCGGCATTCCATGCGCTGGGGCCCGCGCCCGGCCAGGACCATGCGCATGACCCGCTGGGCCCGGGGGATGTCCTCGGGGTGCAGCACGTCCAGGATGCCCGTGAGCTCGAAGGCGTCCCCGTCCCGGGTGCCGCTGTTGCCCAGCACCGAGGGCGTGAAGCTGGCCTCGTTGCGCCGGATGAGCCGGCCCTGGGCGTCGATGACCAGCACCGCGTCCTGCTCGTCCTCGGCGATGGAGCGCATGAACACGGTCTCGCGCTCGGCCTGGCGGGTGATGTCCCGGCAGACGCCCAACAGCCCCACCACCTCGCGGCCCGACTCGTCGAAGATGGGGCGGCGGATGATGCGCAGCCAGCCGGGCGCGCCCGAAAAATGCGGGGCCATGGGGGTCTCGCTTTCGCGGCCGTCCTCGAACACGCGGATGGCCGAGCGGATCAGGGCCCGGGCCGTGGCCGGAGGGAAGAGGTCGTTCTCCGTGGCGCCCAGCACGTCGGCCCGGCGCAGGCGGAAGGCGCGGGCGTAGCTCTCGTTCACCGCGGCCAGGCGGTGGTCGCGGCCCGAGACCCAGGCGATGTCCGGCAGGGCGTCCACGATGGGCCCGAACCTACGGGCCAGGTCCGAGGCCAGGGGCTCCTGGCGGGCCTTGAAGTAGCCGCCGTAGGCCCAGACCCCGCCGTTCCCGTCGGCGAGCGCCCGGGCCGTGAAGGCCAGGGGCACGGGGGTCCCGTCCCGGCTGCTCAGGGTCACCACCCCGCGCTCGATGCACCCGTTCTCGCCCAGGTCGCGCAGGATGCGGCGACGCTCCTCCCCGTCGTAGTAGAAGTCCGCCACGGTCATGCCCAGGACCTCCTCGCGCGAGTAGCCGCACAGTGCGCAGACCTTCTCGCTGATGTCCTCGGGCGCGCCGTCCGGGCGGATGGTGAAGCCCATGGCCTCGCCCGGCCCGCCCACGGGGTCCAGGGGGCGACCCATGGCCACGATGAGGGACCCGGCCCCGTCCGTGGCCACGACCTCCATGCCCCGCCAGAGCACCTGGCGCACGCCCCGGCCGTCGGCCGTGCGCACGGTGATGGCCTTGTCGCGCATGGGCGGGCCCTGCTGGGCCTCGGCCATGGCGCTGCGCACCCAGCGGGCCGCGTCGGCCTGCATGCCGTCGTAGATGCTGCCCGCCTCCGCCCCGGGCTTGAGGCCGTGCCTGCGCCGCCAGACCGCGTTGGCGTAGAGGATGCGGCCCGAGGGCTCGATGAGCAGCCCGTACTCGTTGGTGCGCTCCAGGCGCTGGGCGTAGAAGGTGAAATTATCCATGGCCCCTCCGTACATCTGGAATGTGGCGAAGCTGTCACAAAATTCATCAAATGTGAACCGCAGACGCGCGCCATTCACAAATCATTTAGGAAATTCAGGCTGTCAGGCCTTGCACGCCGCGACGCTTGGGCTATAGTCCGGCGACTTTTCATCCCGACCCCAGAACGGAGAAGCCCATGCGCCCTGGCACGTCCTGTTTGCAGCCCTGTTTCGCGGTTCCGGCCCTTGTCCTGGCCCTGTTCCTGATCCTGGCCTCGGCCGACACCGGCCACGCCGCCGGATACGGCATCTATGAATGGAGCGCCCGGGCCAACGCCATGGGCGGGGCCTTCGCGGCCAAGGCCGACGATCCCTCGGCCGTGGCCTTCAACCCCGCGGGCATCACCCAGCTGCCCGGCACCCAGGCCATGGTGGGCATGACCGCCATCGCCCCCAACACCTCGGTGCGCCAGACGGGCGTGGGCGGCGGCGAGGGCCGCGGCGTGGACACGGTATGGTCCATCCCCCACGGCTACATCACCCGCCAGATGACGGACAGCGTGTGGCTGGGCGCGGGCCTCTACTCCCGTGTGGGCCTGGGCACCGACTACCAGGACGACGAGACCTTCTTCGGCCGCTACAACTGCTCCTACGCGGGCATCAAGTGCACATCCATCGCCGGGGCCCTGGCCTACAAGCTCACGGACAGCCTGTCCGTGGCCGTGGCTCCGGAGATCATCCTCATGGATTTCTCCTACAACAAGTACACGGACGCCAACTTCGCGGCGCCGAACCCGGCCACCACCGACACGGACATCAAACAAAAGCTCCACGCCCAGGGCTGGGCCCCAGGCTACACCGTGGCCCTGCACTGGCAGCCCGACCCGGCCCTGGCCGTCGGCCTGGTGTACAAGGGCGAGACCCGGCTCACGGTCAACGGCTGGGCCGACTTCAACCGCTCCAGCGCGGCCGACGCCAGGCTGGCCCTGCTCAAGACCGTGCCCGCCGCCGCGGCCACGGCCACGCTGCTGGACGCGGGCCTGCGCGACACCGGGGTCAAGGGCACCGAGCCCATCCCGGCCCTGGCCACGGCCGGGATCATGATCCGGCCCCTGGACGACCTGACCCTGGAGTTCGACCTCACGCGCACCTTCTGGAGTTCCTACCGCAGCCTGACCTTCGAGTACGACAACGTCCTGGGCTCCCGGAAGTCGGACAAGAAATGGCACGACACCTGGCGCTGGATGGTGGGCCTGGAATGGGACGCCGCGTCCTGGCTGGCGCTCAGGGCCGGGTACGTGTACGACGATTCGCCCATCCCCGACGACCATGTGGACTACGCCGTGCCCGCCAACGACCGCCAAATCGTCTCCCTGGGCGCGGGGCTGAAGGGCGGGGCCTGGACCCTGGACCTGTCCTATTCCTACCTCTGGGTCACGGACCGCCAGGTCGCGGCCCGCACCAGCGAGTACGTGTACACCTCCACCTTCGAGGACGGGCACTCCCACATGCTGGGCATGGCCCTGGGCTACAGCTTCTAGCGGGCCGCCGCATCCGACATCAAAAGGCCCCCGCGCACGGCGTGCGCGGGGGCCTTCGCAATTTCCGGCCGGGCCGCTCAGGCCCGGGACGCGGTGCGCCACAACAGCGCCAGATGCCTGGGCAGCAGCGACTTCAGGTCGTAGCGCTCCACCGCCGTGCGGCGGGCTGCCGCGCCCAGGCTGGCGGCCAGGGCCCTGTCGTTCAGGAGCGTACGGACCCTGTCCGCCAGGGCGCGAACGTCGTGGAAGTCGAAGAGCAGCGCGTTCTCCCCGTGGGTCGCGGCCTCGCGCACGGGCGAGGTGTCCGAGGCCGCCAGGGGGCAGCCGCAGGCCATGGCCTCGATGAAGGACCAGGACAGCACGAAGGGCCGCGTGAGATAGACGTGCGCGTGCGTGGCCCGGAGCAGGTCCCGGTACAGCCCGTAGGGCAGGGAGCCCACGAAATGCAGGCGGTCCGTGTCCAGGTCCAGTGTCTCCAGCATGAACTGCTTCCAGGTCTTGCCGTCGGTCCGGCACGGGCCGTAGCAGACGCGGTCGTTGCCCGCCACCACCACGTGCAGCCCGGGGCGCTCCTTGAGCAGGATCTCCGCGGCCTTCATGAACTGCGGGAAGCCCCGGTAGGGCTCCATGCCGCGCCCGGCGAAGGTGACGACCTCCTCGGCCTTGGTCAGGTCCAGGCCGGGCAGGGCCAGGCCGCGCCGCGCCGCGCCCGTCCCGTTGGGCGGGGAGAAGAAGTCCATGTCCACCCCGTCGTGCAGCACGGCGATCTTGTCCCGGAAGTTTTCGGGGAACTGGGAGCGCTGCCAATGGGTGGGCGACAGCCCCTGGTCGCATTCCCAGAGGTCGTTGAAAATGGTGGAGTTGCGCGTGCGCGAGAGCGACGGCGGCTCGTACTGCCCGGGGGCCTGGGGCGGCGATGCGAAGTGCGAGTCCTCGCCCCGGGGGTCGTAGAACCATTCGAAATAGCACATCAGGGGCGCGTCGGGCCAGATGTCGCGCAGGTACATGCTCGCGCCCCAGCCCGAGTTGGCGTAGATCACGTCGGGCGTGAAGCCCCGCTCCTTGAGGCCGTAAGCCACGCGGTGCATGGCCTCGCCCTGGAGCACGGCCTCATGGAAGGGTTCCGCCAGCCTGTGGGTCTTGAGGTCCTTGCCCCCGTTCGGGGTGAACAGGACCTTGCTGACCCCGGGGATGGTCCATTCGTGGCGCGGGTTCTTGGTGGCGAAGACCACCACGTTGCCCGCGTCGCGCCCCAGGGCCGCGGCCACGTGCCTGAGTTGCGCCGGGAAATTGGGATGGATGAGCAGTACGCGCATGGTCAACGCTCCTGCAGGGCCTGGCCCAGGGAACCGACGAAGGGGTCCAGGAGGTATTCCAGCACGGTGCGCCGCCCCGTATGGATGTAGGCCATGACCAGCATGCCCGGGATGAGCTTGTACTCGAAGTCCCCGTGGCGGAAGGAATCGGCCTGGGTCTCGATGCGCACGGAATAGTAGGTCGCGCCCTCGGGCGTGGTGAAGGTGTCCGGGCTGACGTGCATCACGCGGCCGTCCAGCTTGCCGAAGCGCGTCGCGTCGCTGGAGGCCAGCCTGACCACGGCCTTCTGGCCCTCCTGCACGTAGCCGATGTCCGAGATGGGCAGGTGCGCCTCCACTACCAGCCTGTCCGAGGACGGCACCACGTCCACGATGATGTCCCCGGCCCGCACCACGCCGCCGATGGTCACGAAGTAGAGCTTCTTGACCACCCCGTCCACGGGCGATCGGATCACCGTGCGCTGCAGGGTGTCCGCATACTTGCGCATGCGCTGGGTGAACTCGTCCAGTTCCTGGCGGCGCTTGAGCAGCTCCTCCTTGGCCTCTTCCCGGAACCGGGTCTCGATGCCCTCCAGCTTGCGCTGGGCCTCGGCCAGGGATGAACGCGCGCGCGGCAGGGCCGCGCGGTCCTGCTCTATCTTGTTCAACAGCGAGGACTCCTCGCGCAGGTAGCCCAGATGCTGGAACTCCGTGGTCAGGTTGTCCCGCAACAGTTCGGCGGAGAGCTTGATCTGGTCGCGCACCAGCTTCAGCCCCCTGGAATTGTTACGCAGCCGGGCCTCGATCTCCGTGATGTCCTGGCGGCGCTGGATAATGTTTTCGCGCTGCCCCGCCAGGTCCGTCTCCAGACGGCTGCGGGCCGTGTCGAAGAGGTCCATGCTCTCGCGGACCAGGTCCGGATGCGCGGCCTCGAAGCCCTCGGGGAGTTCGGAGCGTTCCCTGCCCTGGGCCAGGGCCTCCAGCCGGGCCACTTCGGCGGTCAGCGAGGTGATGCGCACCTCCAGCTCCTCCACGCTGGCCCCCTGCAGGGTCCGCTCCAGGACCACCAGGGGCTGCCCGGCGGCCACCGCGTCGCCCTCGCGGACCTTGATCTCGCGGATGATGCCGCCCTCCAGGTGCTGCACGCTCTTGACCTTGGAGCTGGGGATGACCTGGCCCCCGGCCGTGCTCACGATGTCCAGCCTGCCGAAGGCCGCCCAGACGAGCAGCAGCAGCAACAGCGCCCCGGTCAGGCGCACGAACAGGCGAGCCGTGCGCGTGGCCCCGTCCTCCGCGTCCCCGGAGACCAGGTTCGCGATGCAGCTCTCCATCCTGCCCAACAGCCTGGCGGCGTGGTCGCCGCGCGTCTCGGGGTCACGCATGCCTGTGCTCCGCATGGGCCGCGCCCTCGGGGGACGCCGCCGTTGCCACCGCCGGGACGGGCTTGACGTCCAGATCCACGACGATGTGTGGGTTCTCGATAATCCCGGGATCGTGGGACAGCACGATCACCGTGCGTCCCTGGTCCCCGAGGCCGCGGATCAGGGTCCGCACGGCCTCGGCGCCCTCCTCGTCCAGGCCCTCGAAAGGCTCGTCCAGCACGGCCAGACGGACCTCGGTGAGCAGGGCCCGGGCCAGGGCCGCGCGCCGCCTGACTCCCAGGGGCAGATTGCGGCCCAGCCCGCGCACCGGGGTATCCAGGCCCTGGGGCGAGGACGCGGCCCAGGGCGCGAGCCCGGCCTGGCGCACGGCCCGGTCGAGGGCCTCCTCCCCGACGTCGGGGTTGGCCAGCAGGATGTTCTCGCGCAGGGTGCCGGGCAAGAACTCCGGCTCCTGGGGCACGTAGGCCAGCTGCGACCGCCACCAGGGCGGCGCCAGCTGGCGCAGGGTCACGCCGCCCGCGAGGATCTCCCCGCGCGTGGGCTCCAGCAGCCCGGCCACCAGCCGGGCCAGGGTGGTCTTGCCCGCGCCGTTGCCCCCGTGCACCAGCACCAGCCTTCCGGCGGGCACGGACAGGTCGAAGGATTCGAACAGCGGGCCCGTGCCTCCGGGAAAGCCGAAGGACACGTCCCTGAACTCCAGCCGCCCGTCGTACCCGCGCAGGGCCGAGCCCGAGGCGGGCTCCAGGGGCAGGCGGAAAAAGTCCTTGAGGATTCCCCGGGCCTGGGTGGCGCGGGAGACCTGGTCCATGGCGCCCACCAGCATGGCTGCCTGGCGCAGGCCCCGGCCCACCAGGATGTTGGCCACGATGAGGTCCACGAAGGTCAGCGCGCCCAGCACGCATTCCTTGGCTCCCCAGGCGTAGATCAGCACCCGCACCAGCACGGCCAGGATGCTCACGGACACGCCCTGGCGGCCGCGCAGGGCGGCCAGGGTCCGGCGCGGGGTGAGCACGGCCAGCAGCCGTTCGCCCCACGAGTCGCGCAGGAACCCGGCGGCGCCAAAGGCCCGCACCGTGTCCGCACCGTCCAGGGCCATGGCCACCGCGCCCTGGGCCGTGATGGACGCGCGCTGCAGTTCCAGGCCGGCCTTGCGGTTGGCGGCCAGGGAGGCCGCGCCCGCGGCCACGGTCAGGCCCATGCCCGCCAGGCCGATCCAGGCCAGGGACGAACTGAACCAGAACGTCGCCGCCACGAACAACAGGGCGAAGGGCGCGTCCAGGAGCACACAGATGTTCTGCGGGGCGTAGGCCCCCCGCACGGACTGCACGTGGCCGTCCATCTCCTGCAGCACGCCGTCGGGCACGCGCAACAGGGCCATGGTCCGCGCGCGGGTCACCACCCGGTACACCGCCTCGGCCATCTCCCTGTCCGGCGCCTCGGACACCAGCCGGGCCATGAGCAGGCGGGCCTGGCGGAAGCCCACCTGCATGAGCAGGGCGATGAGCATGCCCGTGCTCAAGGTGACAAGGGTGCCGTCGAACCCGGAGTTCACGTACTGGCCCAGGATGAGCATCACGAACAGGGGCGAGGCGAACCCCAACAGGTTCACGAAGAAGGTGGCCCCCAGCATCTGGGCCGTGACCCAGGGCCGGGAGGACAGGCGGCGGAAGAATTCCCTCATGCCGCGCCCTCCCCCGCGCCCTTGCGCAGGACGGCGCCCCCCTTGGCGGACAGGTCCAGAATCCGGGTCGCGCCCTTGACGATGCCCGGGTCTCGGGAAACCACCACGATGCCCCGCCCGTCCCGGGCCATGGCGTTCATGGCCCGGTACACGCAGGCCCGGCCCTCGGCGTCCAGGCCTTCGGTGGGCTCGTCCAAAAGGGCCAGCCGCCCGCCCGAGGCCAGGGCCCGGGCCAGGGCCAGGCGCTTGCGCAGCCCCACGGGCAGGCCGCGCCCGGCGTCGGCCAGCGGGGTCTCCAGGCCCTTTTCCGAAAGGTCCAGGAATTCGCGCAGCCCACAGGCCTCGAGGATGTCCCGGAGCTCCCCGGCATCGATGCCCGGCCGCGCCAGGGTCAGGTTCTCGCGGATGGTCCCGGCCAGGAAGAACGGCTCCTGGGGCATGTACAGGAGCTGCGAGCGCCACCAGCCCCGGTCCAGGGCCCGCAGGTCCGCGCCGCCGGCGGCGATCACGCCGCTCGTGGGGCGCAGGAGCCCGGCCAGGAGCCTGACGAAGGTGGTCTTGCCCGCGCCGTTTCGGCCCTGCACCACCAGGGTCTCGCCCGGGGCCAAGTCCAGGGTCAGCCCGCCGAGGAGCGGCGGCGCGTCCGCGAACGCGAAGCCCACGTCCTTGAGGGCCACCCCCCCCGAGAAATCCTTGGGCGCTTCGCCGCCCGCCTCGCGCGGCAGGGCCAGCAGCCCGTCCAGACGCCCCCGGGCCTCGCGGGCCCGGGTCAGCAGGGCCAGGGCCCGGGTGAAGGCCTCGGTGCGCTGCAGGGCGTAGGTGGCCAGATACCCCGCCCCGATGAGGGCCGCCACGGTGAGCCGCCCTTCCACCACCAGCTTGGCGCCCACGGCGTACACGGCCACGCGCATGAGCACGCCCACGCCCATGGACAGGGATTGGGACAGGCCCCTGGCGTCCTCCAGGCTCCGGCGGAGCCCCACCAGCCGCGCCACCCTGTCGGCCCAGGCCCGGCCGCCGGTCTCGCCGCCCCGAAAGGCGCGCATGGTGTCCGCGGCGCGCGAGGCCGCGCGCACATGGCCCCTGTGGGTCTCGGCCAGGGCGGACAACTCCGCAGCGCCGCGCCCGGCCACGCGCACGGATGCAAGCCCCGAAACCAGGGACAGGCCCACGCCCGCGAGCACCAGAAGGGCCAGCAACGGATGCAGGAACAGGGTCGCGGCCACGAACAGGACCACGAAGGGGGCGTCGGCCAGGGCGCAGAGGTTCACGGCGTCGTAGGCCGACTGGATCTCCTGGTGATCCGCCACCACAGCCCGGGGGCTCCCGGCCTGCGCGGCGTCCAGGGCTCCGGCGTCGGCCAGGACCAGGGCCTCGTGGATTTCCCGGCCCAGCTCCTCGTCCGGCGCCCGCCCGATCTCGTCGGCCAGGACGCCCCTGGCCCGGGACAGGGCCCATTGCAGGGCCAGGGCCGCGAGCACGCCCGCCGTGAGGATGAACAGGGTGCCGTCGAAGCCGTGGGCGATGTAGCGCCTGAGCACGATCATCACGTACAGCGTGTCGGCCAGGGCCAACACGTTGATGCAGGCCGTGGCCAGCACGACCTCCGCGGCGAGAGAGGGAGTCCGCCCGAGGCGGCGAATCAGTTCGTCCATGTGCAGGCAATCCGGATCAGGGCGCGGTTCGCAGGCCGCCCACAAACAGCAATCTGCTTCGCTGCCGCGAAAAATTCAAACCCTCACGCACAGTATGTACGCTTCGGCCTTGAATCTTTCTTGCGCCTTGCAGCTCACTATTTTGAACGACCTGCGTGGCTTGTTTTCCACGGGCCGCAGCAAAAAAACGGCGGACCCGCCGTGCGGGCCCGCCGGGTTCCTTCATGCACGTCTGCGCCGCCCGGGCCGCTATTTGGCGGCGAACAGGTCCAGGTCCAGCCTGCCCATGGCGTGCAGCAGGGTGTAGACTTGGAGCATCTGGTCGATCTCCGCGCCCAGGGCGCCGCTGCGGGCCTGGTTCAGGCCCACCTCGGCCTGCAGCACGTCCAGGAGCGAGCGGTTGCCCAGCTTGCGCTCCTTGCGGGCCAGGCGCAGGAATTCCTCGGAAATGTTGGCCTGGTTGCGATACCATTCGGCCTTGGCGCGGGCGGTGATCAAATTCTGCCAGGCCACGCGCACCTGCTCCTCCACGGTGCGCTCCACATCCTTGACCGAATTCACGGCCGAGGAGCGGTCCCGCTTGGAGGCGCGCAGGGTGGCCTGGTCCCCGCCGCCGTTGAACAGGTTGTAGCTGAACTCCACGCCCAGGCGCTGCTCCCACTTGACGATGCGGTTGCCGCCGTCGTTCTCCTTGCGCCACCATTCCCAGAAGGCGTTGAAGCTGGGGTAGAAGCTCGACTCGGCCATGTCCACCGCGCCCTCGCTGGCCGTGACCAGGTTCTTGGCCACGTGGATGCTGGGGTTGTCGCTCAGGGCTTTGACGATGGCGTCGTCCAGGGTGCCGGGGAGCATGGTGTAGGGCACCTGGGGATAGACCAGGGCGAGGACCGTGTCGTCGTCGGGCAGCTTCCTGAACACGGCGTTGAACCGGCTGCGGGCGTTCTCCAGAAGCCCCTCGTCGACCACGCGCAGGGCCGCGGCCTGGGCCAGCTGGGCCTTGGCCTGCAGCACATCGGAGGACAGGCCCGCGCCCCTCTTGACCAGGGATTCCTCGATGCCCGTCTGCTTCTTGATGTTGTCCTCGGACTGCAGGGCGAAGCCCAGGGTCTTGGCGGCCTTGATGAGCTGCAGGTAGGCGGAGACGCCCTCCAGGATCAGCCCCTGCCGGGCCATGGTCCTGGACGATTCGGCCTGCTGCCAAAGGCCCATGCTGTTCTTGATGGCCCCGTCCGTGGCCCCGAAGTCCCACAGCTGCTGGGTGGCGCGGAACTTCTCGATGTTGCGCTCCATGCTCTTGGAACGCTTCACGTTGCTGGTGGTGGTGTCCTCGCGGGCCACGTCGCCCGTGAGGTCCAGCTTGGGATACCATGCGGTGCGCGAGGCCCGGTAGCGCTCCAGGCCCGCCTCCTCGGTATCCATGGCGCTCTGGAGCCGCTCGTGGCTCGTAAGCATCTCCGGAAGCAATTCGGACAGGGTTTCGGCCCCGGCCGAAGCCGGGATAAGCAGCAGACAAAAGATCGCGACAAGAAAAATTGTTTTAGATTTCACGACATCCCCCCCGGGCTGTTTTTTTGAATGATGCGCAAGCCGATAGTACTCTCCGGAAGCGTTTTCTGTCAACGCGCAAGCTATTTTCTCCGTATGATCTGCCGCAGTTACATCGTCCGGGAAAAACCCCCGCAGGTCAGCCCCGGCGCAGGGCCTGGGCCCCGGCGAAAGCCGCGCCCCACAGGCCGGCGTCCTCGCAAATATTGAGACGCACCGGCATTCTCTCCAAAAGCGGGGCATGGGTTTCCGAAAACCGGAATTCCCGCGCAAAGGCCACGTGGGAGGTCAACTCCCGCACCCGGGCGGCCACGCCGCCGCTGACCACCACCCCGCCCATTGCCAGGTGCTCCAGGGCCGCTTCGCGGCAGGCCCGACCCAGGAACCGCGCCGCCCATTCCAGGACCTCGGGCTCGTCCGCCAGGCGCGCGGCCACCCGGGGCGGGGCCAGCTCCTCCCCCGTGAAAAAGGCGTGCAGCGCGGACAGGCCGCCCCCCGAGACCACCATGTCGCCGATGACCTGCCCACGGCCGGTGCGGGCGCGCACGAACTCCTGGAACGCGAACTCGCGCTCCCCGGAGAACGGGAACAGGCAATGCCCGCCCTCGGTGGACAGGGCCACCCAGCCGCCCCGGCCGTCCGGGGCCAGAACGGCCTTGCCCAGGCCCGTGCCCGGGCCCAGCACCGCCACGTTGCCGTCCGGGTCCGCAGAGCCGGGCAGGACCTCCACGGCCCCGTCCATGGCCGGCGTGCGCACGGCGAAGGCCTGGGCCGCGAAATCGTTGATCAACACATGGCGCGCCATGCCGTATTCGATTCGGGCCTCGGAGAGGTCCACGGACCAGGCGATGTTGGGAGGATCGCAGAAGGTGTTGGCGCGCACGGGCCCGGCCACGGCCAGGGCGGCCATGTCCGCATGGCGCGGATCCAGGCCCGGGGCCTCGGCGGCCAGGGCGGCGAGCAACTCCCCCAGGGAGCCGGCCCCGGCCGAAAACAGCCACACGGGCTGGTCCAGCATGGCGAGCCCCCCGTCCGGGGACAGGGAAAAAGCCGCGAAACGGCCGTGAGTGCCGCCGATGTCCGCGGCCAGGATGCGCTGCATGGCCCCTTTCCCCCTGATTCCTTCCCGCATGCCGCTCAGAATACCACGCTACGGACGCAAAAAACAGTCAACCCGCCGCAAACGCCGACGGCTCGCGGATCGTTCATAAATAGTGAGATGCAAGGCGCAAGGGAAATGCAAGACCGAAGCGTATCCCAATACGCGAGGTTTTGCATTTTCGCAGCAACGAAGCAGATCGCTGTTTTTCAACGATCTGCTAGTCGACTCCGGGCACCCCGGCGGGCAGCGGCAAAAGCCGGGACAGCGACCAGGCCTCGTACTCGCCCTTGTTCAACTCCATGAGGGCCAGCACCCCGCGCCCGAACTCCCAGAGCAGTTCCCGCTCCCTGGCCGAGGGCGGCAGCACCCGACCGGCCGCGTTGACGCGCACCACCGCGCGCACGGCCAGATCCCCGGCGTCCACGGCCTTGGACAGGGCCATCTCCAGGGCCGGGACGCCCTGGCCCAAGGCGCTGTCCACGGACGCGCCCAGGTAGACCAGGCCGCCCCGGGTCAGCACGGCCGCCGCCTCGGGCTTCTGGGAATGCGGGGCGTAGGCCATGGGCAGGTTCTTCATGGCCTTGCCCACGAAGTCCTTCATCTCGGCGCTGCTCAGCTCGGGCACGAACCATTTGCGGTAGATGCGGTCATACTCGCCCGTGGCCATGAGCTCCCGCAGCCGCCTGCCCAGGAGGTCCCTGAGCTGCTTCTCGCCCTTGTAGAGGGCGAAATACACGGGCACGGAGCGCACCACCGGCCCCAAAATCTGGAGGTTCTGCAGGTTCTTGCGGGCGATGATGTCCCGGGCGATCTTCTCGGCACCGAAATAGGCCTGGGCGTCCCCGGCCACCACGGCGTCCAGGGCCTCCTCGCCGGTCTCGTAGAGCTTGATCTTGATGCCCCCGAAGTCCTGCAGCAGGCGCTGGTACAGGGAGTCGCGGATGGCGGCCACGGTCTGGCCCCTGATCTCGCCCACGCTCCTGAACTTGGAGATGCGGTTCACGAAAAAGCGCAGATCCAGGGTCAGGGTGGGCGTGTCCGGGAACAGGAACAGCTGTTCGCGCAGGTCGGTCCTGGTCATGCCCGAGGCCACCTGCACGATGCCGCCGGACAGCTCGGCCTGGGCCCGGCTCCAGTCGCGCGAGGGCTTGTAGTCGATGCCCAGGCCCGTGCCCTTGAGCAGGGCCTCCAGGATCTCCACCTCGAACCCCGTGGGCACGGCGTTGCGCACGTAGGACAGGGGGATGAACTTGCGGTCGAAGGCGAAGATCACCTTGCGGTCCGCGGACGCGGCCGAGGCGCACGCCGGGGCCAGGACCGCCGCCGCGAGCAGGACGGCCGCAAGGCCGGAAAAAATTCGTTGCATCATCGACTCCCCCGTGCTGCGCCCGGGTTGCTGGTTCGGTTGTCGGGCCCGGCGGACCATCCGCCTCCTTCTTCCCTTCGGCCAACGGGCCGGAAATCTTTACTTTGGCGAAATCCGCCGGGGTCCGGTCCCAGCATAGCACCACCGGGCGGAGCCGTGAAGGCCGCCGGCGAGGCCCGGCCTTGACACCGCCCGGGTCGCGCATACTATTTCACCCGGAAGGACACCATGCACGACGAATTCAACAATCCCTTCAAGAAACTCCAGCGCTCCGGGCTGAAGCTGCCCGACGCGGACGAGCGCCCGGGCAGGCCCCGGAAGGCCGCGCCCAAGCCGCCCCCGGAACCGGCCCAGAACCCCTACGGCGACCAGTTCGCCGAGGAGGACGCGCTGTTCCTGCGGGCCATGGGCGAACGGTCCAGGGCCGCGAGCCCGGCCCCGGGCAAGGCGAAGGCAAAGGCCGCCCCCCTGGAGCACCGGCCCTTCGGCGAACTGCTGGAGGAGGACGAGAAGCGGCGCGCCGAGGAAGCCGCGGCCCCGCTCCGGGAAACGGCCCCCGCCAAGCAGGCCCCTCCCCGGCCCGAGGCCCCAACGCCCCCCGCCCCCCTGGACGAGGAGGACGCCGAGGCCTTTTTCTCGGCCATGGACGGGGTCGCGCCCATGGACGGCAAGGGCCGCGACCTGCCCAAGGCGACCGAGCCCCCCGCGCCGCCCAAGGCCAAGGACCCCGACGCCCTGGCCCGGGAGCATCTGCGCGACCTGGTGCGCGGGGACGTGGAATTCCAGCTGGAATTCACCGACGAATACCAGCACGGCCACGTGCTGGGCCTGGACCCCAAGCTGTTCAACAAGCTGCGCGCCGGGGCCTACAGCACCGAGGCCCACCTGGACCTGCACGGCATGACCTCGGACCAGGCGCTGCTGGCCGTGGTGGATTTCGTGCGCGCCTCCTACATCATGGGCAAGCGGCACCTGCTGCTGGTCACGGGCCGGGGCAAGAACTCCCCGGACGGCCGGGGCGTCCTGCGCGACGAGGTGCAGGCCTGGCTGACGCGCGACCCCCTGCGCCGCGTGGTCCTGGCCTTCGTCACGGCCCAGCCCCGGGACGGGGGCGCGGGCGCCCTGTACGTGCTGCTACGCAAATTCAAGAAATCCCTGGGCAAGGTGCAGTGGGACCGGCTGCCCAAGGACTGGTCCGACCTTGTCTAGCGCCCCCCCGCCCATCCCGAGGACCGGGCCGTGACCCTCGTCGTGGCCTGCATCGTGCTGGCCGGCTCCTTCATCCAGAGCGCCGTGGGCTTCGGGTTCACCTTCTTTTCCCTGCCCCTGTGCTCGCTGCTCCTGGACTTTCCCGTGGCCGTGAGCACCCTGGTCATCCTGGGCCAGGTCCTGAACACCGTGGTCCTGTTCCAGCACCGCTGGCACGCGGACTGGCGCGCCAGCGTGCTGCCCATGACCCTGTTCTCCCTGCCCGGCATCCCCGTGGGCGTGTGGCTCTTGTCCTGGCTGGACGTGCGCCTGCTCCAGGGCTGCCTGGGCGCGGTGCTGATCTTCCACTCCCTGTATCAGATGTACGCCCGCCCTACCGCGCGCGCCGTGAACACCGCGGGCAAGGGCCTGGCCGGGTTCATCGGGGGCATCCTGGGCGGGGCGCTGAACTCCCAGGGCCCGCCCATCCTGGTCTACGTGTCCCTACAGCCTTGGACCAAGGATCTGGTCAAGGGCACCATCGCGGCCTTCTTCTTCACCACGGGCCTGGGCGTGCTCGCGGTCCAGGCCGCCGACGGCCTGCTCACCGGCCAGGTGCAGAACCTGACCCTGTGGTGCCTGCCCACGCTGCTGGCCGGAACCTGGGCCGGGAGGCTGGCCTACGTGCGCATGGGCGAGGGCGGCTACCGCAGGCTGTTCCTGGGCCTGATCCTGGCCTTGGGCGTGATGCTTCTGGGCAAATGCGTCCTGGGCTACGCGGGAGGCTGGGCATGAACCCGCAATTCGGCAAAACCCTCGTCATCCTGGGCCTGGCCATCGCCGCCCTGGGCCTGGCCGTGATGTTCTGGGACAAGCTGCCCCTGTCCCGCCTGCCCCTGGGCCGCCTGCCCGGGGACATCACCATCCAGCGCCCGGGCCTGCGCTTCTCCTTTCCCCTGACCACCTGCATCCTGGTCAGCGCCGTGGTCTCCCTGATCCTCTGGCTGCTGCGGAAATAGGCCCGCCCCCGGGGCATTGGTTGACTTGTTCATAAGCGTTCTTAATAGTGGATATTCCATACTCCAAGAACGCGGCCCGCAGGGGCCATAAACCAGAGGAGACGCCAATGCCCAACGACAAGGAGCAGCGCAGGCAGAAGGTCATCGAAGTCCTCAACCAGGCCCGGGCCATGGAGCTCCAGGCCATCACCCAGTACATGAACCAGCACTACGCCCTGGACGACATGGACTACGGCGAGCTGGCCCGGGACATGAAGCTCATCGCCATCGACGAGATGCGCCACGCCGAGCAATTCGCCGAGCGCATCAAGGAGCTGGGCGGCGAGCCCACCACCGACCCGGCGGGCGGCGTGGTCAAGGGCCAGGCCGTGGAGGTCATCTTCACCTTCGATTCCGGCCTGGAGGACGACACCATCGACGCCTACAACCAATTCCTGCAGACCTGTCGGGACATGGGCGACAACGTGAGCGTGAAGCTCTTCGAAGCCATCATCGACGAGGAGCAGGCCCACTTCAACCACTTCGACAACACCAGCGGCCACATCCAGAACCTGGGGGCCACCTACCTCTCCAAGATCGCGGGCACCTCGGCCTCCACGGGCGGAAGCACCAAGGGCTTCGTGCTCCAGGGCGGGGAATAGCGCACGCACGCGACCAGGACCGCAAGGCCGCTCCGGAGACGGGGCGGCCTTTTTGTTGCCCCAACACGCCCGAGCTGCTAGGCATTCCGCACCCATGGCGCGGCGGCATCCGCCCGCCGGACATCAACGAGGGTTGCATGAAAAAGAGAATAGCGGCGTAATCCGTCCGCCGACGGACCAGAGCCGAGCGGACGGAGGACATCCTGTGTGACAGAGGACGGGCGCGTGCGCGCCCCATCCGACACAGTCAAAACCTTACAGGAGCCGTCCAATGACGAACATCGACTATACCAAATCGGCCAGGTACACCGACCTGGACCTGATCTACGCCCAGTGCAGCGGCCCGGGCGGGCTGCGCCTTTCCGACTTCATGGCCCAGAAGATGGGCCTCACGGCCGGGGCGCGCCTCTTGGACGTGGGCTGCAACCGGGGCATCCAGACCTGCTTCCTGGCCAGGGAATACGGCCTGGACATCGTGGGCATCGACCCCTGGGACGACCGCATGGACGGCGAGCCCATGGTCGAGCACGCGCGGCGCAACGCCGAGGCCTGGGGCGTGTCCCGGGCCGTGCTGGCCCAGAAGCTCGGCGTGCCCCACACGGGCTTCGCCGGGCAATCCTTCGACTTCGTGCACTCCACCACCGCCCTGGAAATGGTGCGCGGGCTCGAAGGCGAGGCCGGATACCTGGACTGCCTGCGGGAGATCCACCGCCTCTTGAAACCCGGCGGGGTCTTCGGCCTGGGCGAGCCCATGCACCTCGACGCGCCCCTGCCCGAGGACCTGGAGCCCTACGTGTCCCGCGGCGACTTCCCGTGGAAGGAATGCTTCCGTGACATCCACGCCACAGTGGCCGACGTGGAGCGCGCGGGATTCCAAATCGTGGACAGCGGCTACGCGCCCGACGCCCGGGCCTGGTGGCTGGAGTTCGCCGAACACGATCCCTTCTGCAAGCAGGACCCCGACGGGGACCCCAGGACCCTGGCCGAGGACAACGGGCGCTGGACGAGCTTCGGCTACGTCATCGCGCACAAACCCGAATAGACGCGAATCACCGGCGGCGGGCCTAGGGCCCGCCGCCTTTTTCACATCCCCACCGCCTGCGCGCCCAGCGCCGATGGCCGGCTCCGACGCCTTGCGGTTCCTTCTCTCGGGCGTATCCGGCGGACGCCAATGCATTGCCCTTGCTTCACGCGCGCCCCATTGCAGGGCTGCGCCCAGGCGCCGCCCCCACCCTCCCCCTCTGACGGCAAAATATTTATATTCCATTATTGTTTAAATTTTCGCATTATTTTGTGGGAAATGTTATTTGAGCAGCAGCAACACGCCCTCATTGTAAACAAATTTGTTAATCAGCGTTTTGCAAACATATGATGTCTGCCGACTTACATATTGACGTCTGACCTACCATACCCTAGAGTCTTAAGTACTTCGTCAGAGGTCGGGCACTGGAAACCCCTTGCATTTTGGGGTCTTCCAGTATGCATCAACGGTTCGGAAACGGCGGCACGGAAAGACGCAACCCTTTCAGAGAGGAGTCACCCCATGAGAAAATCCTTCATCACGTTCATTGCCGTTGCCATAATGGCTCTTGGTGTCTGCAAGGGCGCTATGGCGGCCGAGGACTTCGTCATCAAGATGGGCCACACCGGCGCTCCCACCCACCATTATCAGAAGATCTGCACCATGTTCGCCGACGAGGTCGCCAAGAAGACCGGCGGGCACGTCAAGGTCGAGGTCTACCCCGCCGACCAGCTGGGCAAGCAGCTGGAGGCCGTGGAAGGCTGCATGATGGGCACCGTGGACATGGTGCTGACCTCCGACACCGTGCTCTCCAACTGGGTGCCGGACATGGGCATCCTGAACCTGCCCTTCCTGTTCAACGATAACGGCGACGTGCGCAAGGTCCTGGACGACCCCATCGGCGACGAGCTGGCCAAGGAACTCGAGCCCCACGGCGCCGTGGTCATCGGCTGGTGGGAGAACGGCATGCGCTCCATCACCAACAACAAGCGCCCCATCAACAGCCCCGACGACTTGAAGGGCCTCAAGATCCGCGTCCCCGAGGGCGAAGTCTTCGTGGACACCTTCAAGGCCCTGGGCGCCGGCCCGGCCGTGATCTCCTTCGGCGAGCTGTACACCGCCCTGCAGCTGGGCACCGTGGACGGCCAGGAGAACCCCCCGGCCCACATCCTGACCCAGAAGTTCTATGAAGTGCAGAAGTACGTGTCGCGCACCTACCACATCCACCTGTCCTCCCCGCTGATCATGAGCAAGGCCCTGCTCGACAGCATGCCCGAGACCTACCAGAAGGCCATCCTGGACACCGCCAGGGAGATGGGCCCCGTGCACACCAAGATGGTGGACGACCTGGAGAAGGAGCAGTGGAAGCAGGTGGCCGCCAACGGCATGCAGATCCTGGACCCCGACAAGGCCCCCTTCCGCGCCAAGGTCAAGCCCGTGATCGAGAAGTTCAAGAAGAAGCTGAACGGCGCGATCATCGAAAAGATCCAGAAGACACTCGGGAACTAGGGGAACGACTCTCCCGACCTTCCTGGCTTCCCCCACGGGCGAAGGGGGCGGAGTCCGCTCCGTCCCCTCGCCTACCAAGAACAACGAGACACATTGAAAGGACAGTTCATGCTGCACAACATAGCCGTCATCCCCGGGGACGGGGTGGGCAACGAGATCTGCGACGAGGCGGAAAAAATCCTCGCCGCGGCCGCGGACAAATACGGATTCGAGATCAAGACCACGCGCCTGGACTGGGGTTGCGACCACTACCTGAAAAACGGCTGCATGATGCCCGAGGACGGCCTTCAGACCCTCAAGGGCTTCGACACCATCTTCCTGGGCTGCGTGGGCGACGAATCCAAGGTCCCGGACCACATTTCCCTGACCCTGCTCCTGGCCATCCGCAAGGGCTTCAAGCAGTACGTCAACCTCAGGCCCATCAAGCTCTACCCCGGCGTGAAGACGCCTATCGCCACGGCCACCCCAGAGAGCGTGGACTTCATGGTGGTGCGCGAGAACAACGAGGGCGAGTACAGCGGAACCGGGGCCTTCTTCAACATCGACGAGCCCGACGGCTTCGCCATGCAGAACGCCATCTTCTCCCGCCAGGGCTGCGAGCGCGTCATGAACTACGCCTTCGACCTGGCCGAGGAGCGCAAGAAGGCGGGCTACAAGGGCATGGTCACCAACTGCACCAAGTCCAACGCCCTGAACTATTCCATGGTCTTCTGGGACAAGATCTACAACGAGGCGGCCGACGCCCACCCCGGCATCACCAGGGACAAGGCCCTGGTGGACGCCCTGACCATGTGGATGGTCAAGACCCCGGGCTGGTTCGACGTCATCGTCTCCTCCAACCTGTTCGGCGACATCATCACCGACCTGGGCTCCATGCTCCAGGGCGGCATGGGCTTCGCCGCGGGCGGCAACATCAACCCCGAGGGCGACTACCCGTCCATGTTCGAGCCCATCCACGGCTCCGCGCCCAAGTACACGGGCAAGCGCGTGGTCAACCCCATCGCCAGCATCGAGTCCGCGCGCATGCTCCTGGACTTCGCGGGCGAGAAGGAAGCCGCCCAGGGCATCGGCGACGCCGTGGCCAAGGTCCTGGCCAGGGGCGAGGTGCGCACCAAGGACATGGGCGGCACCCACCGCACCGACCAGATGGGCGACGCCGTGCGCGACGCGCTGCTCGAGGATTAATTCAGGACTCCGCGCCCTCCACAGGGGGGCGCGGAGCAAGGAAAAGTCATGAAGATACTTGAACGCCTCAACGAACTGATCCGCAACCTGTCGGCCATCGCCCTGGGGTTCATGACCGTCCTGGTCATCGTGCAGGTCTTCTTCCGCTACGTGCTGAACCACCCGCTGTCCGAGACCCAGGAGCTGTCGATCTACGCCATGGTCTACGTGGTCATGCTCGGCTGCACCATCGCCGTGCGCAACAAGACCCACATCGCCGTGGACGCCCTGGGCGCGCTGTTGCCCGCGCGCATGGCCTGGGCCGTGCGCAAACTCAGCTACAGCGTGATGCTCTTCTTCTTCGTCGTGCTGCTCATCAACGGCTGGAAGCTGACCCTGCGGTCCATGATGCAGATGTCCCCGTCAACGGGCATCCCCCTGGGATACGTGGTCTTCTCCATTCCCCTGTGCGCGGCGGTCTCCATTCTCTACGTCGTCGAGCACATGCTCCGGGACCGCGCCGAAGAAAACGCATAGACCGGGGCCTGCGGCCCCCCATGGGATAGCGACATGGTTTCCATACTTTTCATCTGCTTCTTCCTGTTCGTGGTCATCGGCGTGCCCATCGCCATCTCCCTGGGCGTGGCGTCGCTCACGGCCATCCATTTCTGCAGCCACATCCCGTTCCTGATCCTGCCCCAGAAGGTCTTCAACGGGGTCAACAGCTTCCCGTTCATGGCCATCCCCCTGTTCCTGCTGGCCGGGAACATCATGGCCGAGGCCAAGATCTCGGACAAGCTGGTGGCCCTGGCCTCGCTCATGGTGGGGCGCTTCCCGGGCGGGCTGGCCCACATCACCACGGGCGCGTCGGCGTTCTTCGGGGCCATCTCCGGCTCGGCCCCGGCCACCACGGCGGCCATCGGCTCCATCATGATCCCGTCCATGACCAAGCGGGGCTACAGCAAGTCCTATTCCGCCTCGGTGGTGGCGGCCTCGGGCGCCCTGGGCCTGATCATCCCGCCCAGCCTGACCATGGTGGTCTTCGGCGTCATCGCGGGCGTGTCCATCGGCAACATGTTCATCTGCGGCATCCTGCCGGGCATCCTCATCTCCGTGGCCCTGATCGTCCTCAACTACGTGATCGCCAAGAAGAAAGGCTTCATGCGCGAGGAGACCGTGGGCAGGAGCGGCCGCATGGGCATCGTCAAGGACAGCAGCCTGGCCCTGCTCATGCCCATCATCATCCTGGGCGGCATCTATTCGGGGATGTTCACGGCCACGGAATCCGCCGCCGTGGCCTGCCTCTACGGCGTGATCGTGGGCGGCTTCGTCTACCGGACCCTGAATCTCAAGTCCCTGTACAACATCCTCAAGAACACGGCTGAGAACGCCGCCCTGGTCATGTTCCTCATGGGCACGGCCAACCTCTTCGGCTACATCATCACCGCCGAGCGGGTGCCCCAGCATTTCGCGTCCATGCTCATGGGCTTCTCCGACAGCCAGACCGTGATCATGCTGCTCATCATGGCCATGCTGCTGGTCATCGGCACGTTCCTGGACAACGTGGCCGCCCTGGTGCTCTTCGTGCCCACCATCATGGGCGTGGTCGACGCCATGCACATCAATCCCATCTATTTCGGCGTGTTCACCATCATCGCCCTGTCCGTGGGCCAGTTCACCCCGCCGGTGGGGCTGAACCTGTTCATCGCCTGCAACATAGCCGACGAGCGGTTGGAAAAGGTGGTCAAGGACATCATCCCCTATTTCCTGGTCTACCTGGTGATGCTGGTGCTCTTCGCCTTCGTCCCCAGCCTGCTGACGCTGTTCCTCTAACGTCCCTTTGCGCGGAGTGGAAATACATCATGAAGAAAGTCGTAGTTCTCACCACCGGCGGCACCATCGCCAGCATCAAGAACAAGGCCTCGGGCCTGTACACGTCCGGGGCCATGCCCGGCGAACAGCTCGTGGACCGCGAGCGCCTCGGCCCGGACATGGACGAGAGCCTCGTCATCGAGGCCCGCTCCGTGTTCCAGGTGCCGAGCAACGCCATGGATTGCGACAAGCTCCTGGTGCTGCGCGACAGACTGCGCGAGACCCTGGCCGACCCCGAGGTCTTGGGCGCCGTGGTCACCCACGGCACGGACACCCTGGAGGAATCCTCCTATTTCATGGATCTCGTGCTCGGCGCGGAAAAGCCCGTGGTCTTCACCGGGGCCCAGCGCACCCCCGGCGAGGAAGGCACCGACGCCTACACCAACATCCGCGATTCCATCGTCGCGGCGGCCTGCCCGGCCTGCCGGGGCCTGGGCGTGCTGCTGGTCTTCAACGAAGGGGTCTACTCGGCCAGGCACGTGCGCAAGGTCCACGCCTTCAACATCCACGCCTTCACGTCCCCGGGCCGGGGGCAGCTGGGCTTCGTGGACAAGGGCACATGCTACATCCAGCAGCGCCCCGCGACGCGCGAGCACTACGAGTTGGACGCCGCGCCGCCCCGGGTGGACGTGGTCCGGGCCGGGCTGGGCGCCGACGGGGCCGTGGTGCGCCTTCTGGCGGACGACGGCTCCCGGGGCATCATCCTGGACGGGTTGGGCCGGGGGCATGTGCCCCCCGCGTGGATGGACGACGTGCAGTACGCCCTGGACAAGGGCCTGCCCATGGTGGTCACCAGCGCCTGCGGCGAGGGGTGCGTGCACCCGGTCTACGACTTCGGCGGCGGGGTCAAGGATCTCGTGTCCCGGGGCGTGGTCATGGGCCACGACTATCCCAGCTCCAAGGCGCGCATCAAACTGATGGTGCTCCTGGCCGCCGGCCGGACCGCCCCCGCCGAGATCGACGCGGCCTTCGCCTCCTAGCGGGCCCCCACACTATTCCAGCCTCCTCATGGGCGCAAAGAATCCAGGCCGCTTGCGTGCAGTACGCAAGCGGCCTGGATTCTTTTTTCATAGCGTCCGGCGCGTCCTGGCCGGCCAGAACCCGGCAGAGCCCGGCGGGGCCTACTTGTAGGTCAGGACCGTCTCCCAGCTCGTGGAGCTCACGCGGATGGCCTCGCGCGCCGCGGCTTCGTCCCTGTTCTCAATGGCCGCGAGGATCGCCTTGTGATCCTTGAGGGCCACGTCGGGCAAAGTGCGCATGGACGTCTCTATGGAGGCGTCGAACAATTCCATCATGGTCTCGCCGATGCGGATGACCAGGGGGTTGTGCGTGGAATGCAGCACGGCCAGGTGGAAGGCCAGGTCGTAGTTGGAGTCGTGGACCTTGGAGTTCAGGGCCTGCTCCATGTCGTCCACGGCCTTGCGGATGCGCCTGATGTCCTCGTCGGTGGCGCGCTGGATGGCCATGGCCGTGTACGCGGGCTCGAACATCTTGCGCAGGTCGAGCATGTCCTTGGTCACGCCCTTGGCCAGGATAATCTGGAAGACCATGGAGTTCAGGGCGTCCTCGCTGGGATGCTCGCGGATCCTGGTGCCCTGGCCCCGGCGCACCTCCAGGATGCCCATGGCCTGGAGCATCTTGATGGCCTCGCGCACGCTGGACTTGCCCACGCCCAGGTTGCGGGTCAGCTCCGTCTCCGACGGCAGGTAGTCCCCGGGCTTCAACTCGTCGTTGATGAGCGCCTTCTTGATGCGCTCGATGACCAGAAGGACCACGGAATCCTGCTGCAGGGGAGTGGTCAGGGAATTCCCGGTGAAGGGGGAGGGTTTGCGTGGAAGCGCCATATGGAATCGTGTCCTGGGTTGCGGTGCGGGGTGTCTCGGCCGGTGCGTCGCCCGACCGGTTGCCGCCCGGAAAAGCCAGGGCGGAAGAGAAGCCGAAAAACAACGCCTGTTTTTCATGCAAGCAATCAATATCTTTAACTAAATTATATTACACCCTATCTCCTGTCATGTCAATGATTTTGCCGGGAAGGCCCGTGGTTCCTGGCGCGGCCGGGAAATCCCCCCTCCCCCGGTCCGCCGAGTCGAAAATGGGCGGCGCAAACGCTGGACATCCCCGCCCGGCTGTGCCAATGCCCCGTTCTTACCACTCTGTACAAGAAGGTTCACCGTGCCGACCACAGCTTCCGCGCCGCGCCCCGAGGCGCGCGGCCTCGCCTCGTCCAACGCCATGATCGTGGGCGCGCTCCTGTCCCTGCTGGCCACCCTCATCTGGTCCGGGAACTTCATCATCGCGCGCGGCCTGGGGCAGGCCATCCAGCCCGCCACCCTATCCTTCCTTCGCTGGACCCTGGCCCTGGCCTGCCTGGCGCCCTTCGCGGCCCGCGCGGTGTGGCGCGACCGCCGCGCCCTGGCGCGGCACCTGCCCTACCTGGCCCTGACCTCGCTGTTCGGCGTGACCCTGCTGAACACCTTCATCTACATCGCCGGACGCAGCACCGAGGCCCTGAACTTGGCCCTCATCGCCACGTCCTCGCCCATCATCATGATCCTGCTGGCGCGCGTGTTCCTGGGCGAGGCCATCACCCCGCGCAAGCTCGCGGGCCTGGCCATCGCTGTCGGCGGCGTGCTGCTGATCATCACCCGGGGCGAGCTGGACAGGCTCACCGGCATGGTCTTCGCCCAGGGCGACATCTGGATGCTCATGTCCGCCACCTGTTTCGCGTCCTACTCCACCCTGGTGCGCGCCAAGCCCAAGGAGATCGGCTCCACCTCCTTCCTGGCCGCCGGGTTCGGCATCGGGTTGGTGCTCCTGGCCCCCTGGGCCGGATGGGAGGTCCTGCGCTACGGCCCGCCCGTCTTCACCCCGCAGATCACCTGGTCCGTGCTCTACGTGGGCATC
The DNA here is from genome assembly GCF_054819825.1 of Desulfocurvus sp. DL1XJH-121. Classification (NCBI taxonomy): domain Bacteria; kingdom Pseudomonadati; phylum Thermodesulfobacteriota; class Desulfovibrionia; order Desulfovibrionales; family Desulfovibrionaceae; genus Desulfocurvus; species Desulfocurvus sp. DL1XJH-121. The sequence goes on along the minus strand of NZ_JBTVWW010000013.1, from coordinate 546 downwards.
GGGGCGTCGCTTCTGGCCTACATGTTCTGGAACGGGGCCGTGAGCCGCATCGGCTCGGCGGGCGCGGGCATGATCTACTACCTCATCCCCCTGTTCAGCGGACTGGAGGCCTGGGCCCTCCTGGACGAGACCGTGGGCTGGTATCACCTGATGGGCGGGGTCGGGATCATCGGCGGGATCGTCCTGGCCACACGGGTGGTGAAGCCGAAGCTGGTCAGGGAGACGGCGGGGTAGGGACGGACAACCAATTTCACAGCAGACAAGGCGGCGGGCATTATGCCCGCCGCCTTGTCTGCATTTCTGCTCTGCCCACATTGGTTTTGCGCCACGCGGAAAAGTTCGGCTTGCGCAAGACACCTGATTCAAAAGCGGGCGCTTTTGAACCAGGCGCCAAAGGGGCCGGGGGGCGAGCCCCCCAGGCCCCTTGTCTGTTGTCCCTGACCAAACGATAAGGGTGAAATGGCAAAGGGGCCGGGGGGAAGGAGGCTTTCCTTCTCCCCGGTCGTCCCGGCAGACCGTGGCCCCTTGGGCGAAAAGCCCGCTCCA
>NZ_JBTVWW010000132.1:0-259 GCF_054819825.1 Desulfocurvus sp. DL1XJH-121 | reverse complement strand
GATCGCAATGGTTGGCAATCCCGTCATCATGCCGGAAAACACCATGATGATGATCCATAAGCCATGGGGCTTCGCCGGCGGCGATGCCAACGACATGCGGGATTACGCAGACTTGCTGGATAAGGTCGAGAACGTGTTGATCCCGGCCTATGTCGCCAAAACAGGAAAGTCGGCGGATGAAATCGCCGCCATGCTTGACGATGAAACCTGGATGGATGGCAAAGAATGCCTCGCTTTAGGTTTTGCTGATCAGGTCACC
>NZ_JBTVWW010000131.1:0-260 GCF_054819825.1 Desulfocurvus sp. DL1XJH-121 | reverse complement strand
CACTTGTTCCAGGTTTCTTTAACATTAACGAGCCGACCATGTTTGGTCTGCCAATTGTGTTAAACCCGATTTACTTTATTCCGTTTATCTTGGCGCCTTTAGTAATGGTTTCAGTTGCCTATGGTGTTTTGAGCCTAGGCTGGGTCAACCCGGTTCGGATAAATATTAACTGGGCATTGCCGCCATTCTTGAATGCTTTCCTTGCTACGTTAGATTGGCGTGCGGTTGTCCTGCAGATTGTCAACATGGTCATCGGTTTC
>NZ_JBTVWW010000130.1:0-260 GCF_054819825.1 Desulfocurvus sp. DL1XJH-121 | reverse complement strand
GATTTGCAGGAATCTTGCGGGGGCCGTGGATGTGGAGTCGGCCCACTGGATGCGGTAGGGTAGGCGGTCCGCCTCGGTGGGAATGTCCTGTAAGCTGCCGAGTTATCTGATTACTCGGCCGGGAAATATGAGCGTGCTCCCCAAGAGGCTGAGAAGAGGGACTCCCACGATTCCGGGACATCCTGTGATCATGGGGCCGCCGGGATTCTAACAAGCGACCCATAGGAACCGCGCGGGCGTTAACTCGCACCAAAAGTGCC
>NZ_JBTVWW010000129.1:0-261 GCF_054819825.1 Desulfocurvus sp. DL1XJH-121 | reverse complement strand
GGATGCTGTAGAAGCGCTTGTCGGCCGGCGCCAGCTGGGCCGTCTGGCCGATGATGGCCACGCCAACTTCCTTGACTACCTTGCGGAACAGTTCATTGTCCGGCACCGTGCAATAGCCGGGAATAGCGTCGAACTTGTCCAGCGTGCCGCCCGTGTGGCCCAGGCCGCGACCCGAGATCATCGGCACATAGCCGCCGCAGGCGGCGATCATGGGGCCCAGCAGCAGGGAGACCACGTCGCCCACGCCGCCCGTCGAATGCT
>NZ_JBTVWW010000128.1:0-261 GCF_054819825.1 Desulfocurvus sp. DL1XJH-121 | reverse complement strand
CCCCCATTACAATCAGCATGACCAAAGGAGGCAGAATGACGAGCCACAGCCCCCGGTTATTCTGTTCGCTTTCCTGCGAGGGAAAGCTGAATGAAACGCGGTCTTCTGGAAGATCGTAGACCATGCGCGGCGTTCTTCGATATTGCGGGTATTTCTTTTTCATTTCGGTGCTTGGTTTTACCGTTTTGGTTAAACCGGTATGAAGCTTTTCGTGATGAACGGCTTCTAAAAGGTCGTCCTCCGTCAGCCTCACACGCAGAA
>NZ_JBTVWW010000127.1:0-261 GCF_054819825.1 Desulfocurvus sp. DL1XJH-121 | reverse complement strand
ACCACGGCCAGAACCACGTCGATCCGGCGGAAGTCGCGAAGTTCGATGAGCTCGCCCCGCGCTTCTGGGACGAGAACGGCGAGTTCAAACCGCTGCATCGCCTGAACCCGGTCCGCCTGGGCTTTGTCGCGGAACGCGCGGCCCTCGCGGGCAAGACGGTGCTCGATGTCGGTTGCGGCGGCGGCCTGCTGGCCGAGGCACTTTGCCGGCACGGCGCCACCGTGACTGCGATCGACCTGTCCGAATCGATGATCGAAGTGG
>NZ_JBTVWW010000126.1:0-261 GCF_054819825.1 Desulfocurvus sp. DL1XJH-121 | reverse complement strand
GCCATATCCGGCGGCTCGAAGCTGGTGAACAGCCACAGATCGATCTGCGGATGCCGCTGGTTGAACTCGCCCAGCCGCGGCGTCAGCCAATGGCGGGCAAAGGCCGGGGTGGTGTTGACGATCAGCTGATTGGGTTTGCGGTACTGATCCAAACGGCGAATGTCGACGGCCAACTGTTGCAGCATCACCTGCGCGGTGCTGAACAGATCCTGGCCGGCATCGGTCAGCGTCACGCTGCGGCCGGTGCGGAAAAACAGCGGC
>NZ_JBTVWW010000125.1:0-261 GCF_054819825.1 Desulfocurvus sp. DL1XJH-121 | reverse complement strand
ACGAACCAGAGCAGGCGCTCGTCCGTGGGCCCCGGCAGCGGCAGCCGCTCCCCCCGCTCCTGCCACACCGAGCGCAGCCAGCCGGTGGCTCCCGTCCCGGTCCCCACCAGCACCCCGGAGGACGCCTGGGGCTCGACGGCACCCCCGTACTCGTCGAACCCCAGGCGATAACGGGCCGTCTGATGACCTGCGGCTCCCAGATAGATCTCGTTGAGCGCCACCAGTCGCTGGGTGTCGTCCGCGACCGCCTCGACCATGGTC
>NZ_JBTVWW010000124.1:0-261 GCF_054819825.1 Desulfocurvus sp. DL1XJH-121 | reverse complement strand
ATTCAGGACGGGTCTTGTGGGGGGATCAGCTTCTGCTGATCCTTGCGCGGGCGGTTCTCAAGGAGCAGCCCGGCGCCACCATCATCGCCGACGTCAAGTCCAGCCAGGTGCTGTTCGACGAAATCACGCGGCTCGGCGGCAAGCCGATCATGAGCCGGACCGGTCATTCGCTGATCAAGACGCTGATGGCGGAAACCGGAGCCCCGCTGGCCGGCGAGATGAGCGGCCATATTTTCTTTGCGCACCGCTACTACGGCTACG
>NZ_JBTVWW010000123.1:0-262 GCF_054819825.1 Desulfocurvus sp. DL1XJH-121 | reverse complement strand
ACAGGGAGCGCCCGGCGCTGGACCCGGCCACCTTCGGCGTGGAGCCGCGCGATTTCCTGCTGGCGAACGATTTCATTCCGCCCGAGCTGCTGGCCGAGTATTCCAGCGTGGCGCAGCAGGCGCTCGATGGCGTGCGGCGCTGCTACGACCGCGCCGGCGACGTGGCCGTGCTGCGCCTGCACGGCGACTGCCATGGCGGCAACGTGCTGTGGACGGATGCCGGCCCCCATTTCGTCGACTTCGATGACAGCCGCATGGGACC
>NZ_JBTVWW010000012.1:0-119967 GCF_054819825.1 Desulfocurvus sp. DL1XJH-121 | reverse complement strand
GGCGGTCCCTGCGTAATTCCTCGGGCTACACGGTACGCCCGGGAATTCGCTTTACGGTCCCGATTTTCGGGGTGGGTGATGGATGTACGCCGTTGATGATGGCTGATGAGCTTGGACGTTGAACGGATGAGGGGCGGTATCCGTGGACATTGCCCGACGCGAGGGTTCTTTGCCATAGATTGCCGCATTATTCGCGCCATTCGCGCCACGACTCCCGGCCCCGGGACGCAACGCTATTTGCGTCCCGCCCACCGGGACTCCCCAAGCCCCGGCGCGCTGCCCGGCGCAGCGGCTGTGATGGAAATCAGCGAAGCGAAGTCAGGCTCGTGCGACGGGGCGGCATCACCTGTGCCGCGACACGACGGAGAGGAATCATTGAGGGACCGCACCCTCGCCACTTCCCAGCGCCCCATGCGGGTGCGGGGGGCGCAGCGACCTGGGTGGCAACCCCCGAAGCGAAGCCCCCCGTACCCGCATGGGGCGCGGCCGCGTCACCTCCCCCTTCACTCCCGACAAACCAACGCCCTACCCGCGAGGGAACGCGGTGGGTGGGCGGGAGGGCAGAAGTGGTTTTGCGCCACGACTCTTCCCCTCCCCTCCCCCCACCCCAGCAACAAACCAAAGACGCTATCCACATCAACACAATACAAAAGGCCCGGCCGGATTCCCCGGCCGGGCCTTTCGCCCACCCCGCGCAACACTCAAAAGAAATAAGGACCAAAACCAGTCTACGTGCAGCATTATAATCAAAACCAGGGCCGCGCCGTATCCGGCGGACACCTTCCCCCTGCTTCCCGAAAACCATCGGCTTCCAACCTCGGCATGCCCACGCCCCGCACGCCCCGCAAAAATAATCCGTCTCCTTCCTTCGGCCGGGGGGAGGGGTTTCCGCGCCCGCTGCTGTTTCGACTACTGCAACGCAGCAAAACAGCCCGTCCCTTCTCTTGTGATTTCAGTTTGTTCAGTTACGCACACACATTGACACGGCGCTCGCGCCATCATAATGACCGGAGCGTTTTTACCGCGCGAGCCTCCAGCCTTGGTCGTCCCGGGTCCTGCGACCCCCGCCCCCCATCGTCTGCGCCCCACGGATCACCTCGACCAAGGACTCTGTTGTGCTGCATACGCTCTTTTCATGCCTTGAAGCCCACGCCCCGGCCAGTTACAAGACCCTGCGCCAGGGCTACTCCACCAAACTGCTGCAGCGCGATGTGCTCTCCGGCATCACCGTGGGCATCGTGGCCCTGCCCCTGGCCATGGCCTTCGCCATCGCCTCCGGGGCCACCCCGGAGCAGGGCCTGGCCACGTCCATCGTGGCGGGCATCATCGTGGCCGCGCTCTCGGGCTCGCGCTTCCAGATCGCCGGACCCACCGGCGCCTTCGTGGTCATCATCTCCGGGGTCATCGCCCGCCAGGGCTACGCGGGCCTGGTGCTGGCCGCGTTCATGGCCGGGGCCATACTCATAATCATGGGCCTATTGGGCCTGGGCAAGCTCCTGAAATTCATACCCTATCCGGTGACCACGGGTTTCACCACGGGCATCGGCGTGCTCATCTTCACCTCGCAGCTCAAGGACTTCCTGGGCCTGAGGCTCACCGACGTACCCGCACAGTTCGTGGACCGTATGCTGGCCTGCGCCCGGGGCATCCACACCTTCACCCCGGCGGCCCTGGGTCTGGGCCTGGCCACCCTTGTGGTCATGATCCTGGTGCGCAGGTTCGTCCCGCGCATCCCCGCTCATTTCGTGGGCATCGTGGTCAGCACGGTCCTGGCCGCCCTCATGGGCCTGGAGGTGGAGACCATCGGCAGCCGCTTCGGCGCCCTGCCCTCCACCCTTCCGCACCTGAATCTGAGCCTGTCCCTGGGCTTCAACGGGAGCATCGCGAGCCTGATCCCCGACGCCCTGACCATCGCCGTGCTGGCGGGCATCGAATCCCTGCTCAGCGCCGTGGTGGCCGACGGCATGACCGGCAGCCGCCACGACTCGTCCACCGAGCTAGTGGCCATGGGCGCGGCCAACATCGGCAGCGCGCTGTTCGGCGGCATCCCGGCCACCGGGGCCATCGCCCGCACGGCCACGAACATCCGGGCCGGGGCGCATTCCCCGGTTTCCGGCATGGTCCACTCCCTGACGCTCATGGCCTTCATCGTGGCCTGCGCGCCCCTGGCCTCGCGCATCCCCCTGGCCAGCCTAGCGGCCGTGCTCATCGTGGTAGCCTGGGACATGAGCGAGCTGCACCGCTTCACGCGGCTGTTGCACGCGCCCTGGTCCGACTCCACGGTCATGGTCCTGACCACCCTGCTCACGGTCTTCGTGGACCTCACCGTGGCCGTTGAAGTGGGCATCATGCTGGCCGCCGTCCTGTTCATGAAGCGCATGAGCGAGCTCTCGGACATCCACCCCGTGAACCTGGAGTCCACCACCGGCGACGCCAGCATCATCCGCCTGGGCAAGTCCAACGTAGTGGTCTACGACATCGGCGGCCCGTTCTTCTTCGGCATGACCCAGCGCTTCATCGACGTGATGCGCTTCACGCGCAACGCGCCCGATCTGCTCATCCTGCGCATGCGCCAAGTGCCGAGCATAGACGCCACGGGCGTGGAAGGCCTGGAGACGGTGATCCGCAGGACCCGCAAGCGCGGCTGCCGCCGCGTAGTGCTCACCGGGGTCCAGCCCCGGGTCCGCGAGGTTCTGGCGCGCATGGGCACGGAGGAGCTCATCGGGCAGGAGAACATCTTCGAGAACTTCGACGCGGCCCTGAAGGTCCTCAAGGCCGAGGCGGCCAAACCCGCCAAGGACAGGCCGGCCTCTTCCACGGCCAAGGGCCTGGCGTCCCAAGGCGCCTGAGCAGCCGTTCCCCTTTTCCCGCGCGGACGCGGCCCGTGCCTTGCCCGGGCCGCGTCTTTTTTCCCGCCCCGCACGCGCCCGGCCCGACCGCTCCGCGCACATCCTTCTCCATAAAATAACTTTATTGTCAAGCCTAACACGATTTACAATTTAAATTGCATGACAATAGGAATATTCCTATTGGAAATCGACAATCAAGCTCCGACGCCATCGATGATCATTTATTTAGTGACAAAATAGTCTGCTGCTGCTATCTCGGGCTTCAAAAATATCATTTTTGTCATGGAGGAACCATCAAGATGGAATGGCCAAAAAGCAACGATGTCCTGGGAAGCGCCAACCGCGGCAACGCCATCGAATCCGGATTGTGCACCCTGTGCAGGGCCGACTGCCAGGGGAAATGCGAGACGTGGCTGTCCTCCCTGAGAGGCAGGGAGATACTCTACCCGCGCGATTTCGGGCTGGTCACGGCAGGCAGCGGAAACACGACCCACGTCGGCGTCTCCTACAACGCCCTGCGTATCCAGGGGCTCAACTACGGAGCGATGGGTTCGGCAAATACCGACAAGGACCTGCTGTTCACCGACGTGAACCTCGAAACGTCCTTCGGCGCCAAGGAAAAGACCAAATGCCGCGTGCCCTTCATGACCGGCGCGCTGGGCTCCACCTTCATCGCCGCCAAGTACTGGGACGCCTTCGCCGCGGGCTGCGCCCTTGTGGGCGCGCCCATCGTGGTGGGCGAAAACGTGGTCGGCGTGGACCGCAAGTCCGAGATCACCAACGGCCGCATCAGCAAGGCCCCGGAGCTGGAGCGGCGCATCGACACCTACATGCGCTACTACGACGGCTACGGCGCCATCATCGTGCAGATGAACGTGGAGGACACCCGCAACGGCGTGGCCGAATACGTGGCCGAGAAATACGGCGACAAGGTCATCATCGAGCTCAAATGGGGCCAGGGCGCCAAGAACATCGGCGGCGAGATCGAGGTCACCAGCCTGGACTACGCCCTGTTCCTGAAGAAACGCGGCTACCTCGTGGACCCGGACCCGGAAAAGCCCGAGGTTCAGGAAGGATTCAAGCGCGGGTCCGTGAAGCATTTCGCTCGCCACAGCCGCCTGGGCTACACCAACCTCTGTACCTACGAGCAGGTCCACGACGAATTCATGAACTCCGTCAAGTATCTGCGCAGCCTGGGCTTTACGCGCATCTCCCTGAAGACGGGCTCCTACGGCATGGAGGCCCTGGCCATGGCCATCAAGTTCGCCTCCGAGGCCGAGCTGGACCTGTTGACCATGGACGGCTCGGGCGGCGGCACGGGCATGAGCCCCTGGAACATGATGCAGGCCTGGGGCGTGCCCTCCATCCTGCTGCACGCCAAGGCCCACGAATATGCCACCCGCCTGGCCGCGCGGGGCAAGCGCGTGGTGGACATGTCCTTTGCCGGGGGCTTCGCCAAGGGCAGCACCATCTTCAAGGGCCTGGCCATGGGCGCGCCCTTCACCAAGATGATCTGCATGGGCCGGGCCATGATGATCCCCGGCTTCCTGGGCTCGAACATCGAGGGAGTGCTCTACCCCGAACGCAGGGACAAGGTCTGCGGCAACTGGGACAAGCTGCCAGCCTCCGTTGCCAAGTACGGCGAAACCGCCGAGGAGATCTTCTCCTGCTACCAGGACGTGGAAAAGAAGATCGGCAAGGACGGCATGAAGGACCTGCCCCTGGGCGCGGTGGCCATCTGGTGTCTGGTGGACAAGCTCTCCGCAGGGCTGCAGCAGCTCATGTGCGGGGCGCGCAAGTTCTCCCTGCAGGAGATCACGCGCAGCGACATCGCCTCGGGCAACCGCGAGACCGAACGCGAAACCGGAATCCCGTTCATCACCGACGTCATGGACGAGACCGCCAAGAAGATCCTGGACATGTAGGCGGCTCCGGCCCCGACCAGCAAACGACAAAAGGCCCGCGCAAACGGGCCTTTCCTTTGCCGGGAAACGGGGCGCGGCCGTCAGCCGCCCGCCAGGGTCTCCTGGATCCGCAGGGCCGTGGGCGTCAGGCACAGCCCGCCTCTGCTGGTGGCGCGCAGATCCGAGGGCAGCATGCGGCCCACCCGCATCATGGTCCCGATGACCTCGTCCAGGGGGATGACCGGATCGAATCCCGTCAGGACCATGTTGGCAGAGGCCAGGGCGTTGGCCGCGCCCATGGTGTTGCGGTTGATGCAGGGGATTTCCACCTGCCCGGCCACAGGGTCGCAGATCAGCCCCAGGACGTTCTGCAGGGCCAGGGCCGCGGCGGCGAAGGCCTGGCGGGCCGTGCCGCCCAACAGCTGCACGGCGGCCGCCGCGCCCATGGCCGAGGCGGCCCCCACCTCGGCCTGGCAGGCGCAGACCTCGGCCGCGAAGGTGGCCTGGTTGGCGATGAACACGCCCACCACCCCGGCGGCGAGCATGGCCTCGGCCTGCTCCACATCGGACAGCCCCAGGCTCTCGGCCAGGGGAAAGACCACGGCGGGCAGCACGCCGCAGGAACCGGCGGTGGGCCCGGCCACCACGATGCCGCCCGCGCTGTTGTATTCCATGACGGCCGTGGCGATGAGCATGCCCCGGTTCATGACCCCGAGGTCGGCCGTGGCCGCGTGGCCCATGTTCCGGGCCATGACGGCGGCCCGGGGCCGCAGGAAGCCCGACACGGGCAGCCCGCCCCGCAGCCCGGCCTCGGCGGCCAGGCACATGGCGCGCACGATGTCCGCCGCGCGGGCGAGGATGGCCTCCTCCCCCTGGCCGCTGCGGGCGCGCTCATATTCCAGGGCCAGGGCCGCGGCGGACGAGCCGTGTCCGACGCGCCCGCCCAGAGCCTCCCCGGCCGTAAGGAACGGAAGATCGTAGCTGAACCTGCCCACCACCGGCAGCAGGGGATCAAGCCGGGAGACCAGGCAGCCGCAGGCCTCCAGCGCCTCGGCCGCACGCAGGACCTGGGCGGGAAACGGCTGCTGCGACGTGATCTGCAGCAGCAGCCCCGAGGCGTTCCGGTCCCGGGCGATCCTGGCCCCGCAGGCCCCGGCCTGCTCGCAGAGGACGTCCGGCGAGACGCCCCGCGGGCAGAGGGCGAACAGTTCCCAGAACGCGCCGTTCACGCTGACGGGATGCCCGTCCATCTCCAGGATGCAAAACATGCCGCCGCCCGTGGACACGGTCAGGAACTCGCGCTCCAGCCCCCCGGCCCCCGCGACCACAATACGCGCGGTGTTGGGGTGCGGGTGGGCGTTGTCCTCCACGTGGAAGGCGTATTCCAGCCCGCGCCTGCGGGCCTCGTCCAGGGCGCGGTCCAGCATCCCGTTCTCCGGCCCGAAGCCCATGAGCCCGCCGACGAAACCCTTGTCCGAGCCCTGGCCGCGATAGGTTCCGGGGTAGGACCCGTCCTTCTTGAAGTAGATGTCCGCCCGGGCGACGCCGCCTCCCAGCAGGCCGTGAACGGCCTTGCCGATGCGCGCCGGGCCCGCCGTGTGGGAGCTCGACGGCCCGGTCATGACCGGGCCGAGAACGTCGTTGAAGATGCTGGCCGGTTCCGTGTTCGCTGTATCAGCCATGTTCGGACCTCGCGGCGGGGCCCCGTCCCGGATCGGGAAGGGGCCCCGGTGATGATTGTTTCAGCAGCCCTGGCCCATGCGCTCGCCGTAGGCCCGGGCCAGCCCGCCCATGGAGGTCTCGCGGTACAGGCTCGGCAGGTCGTGCCCGGTGCGCATCATGACCGCCACGACCTCGTCGAAGGGGATGCGGTGGGTGCCGTCGGAGAGGATGGCCATCTGCGCGCGAGACAGCGCGCGGGTGGCGGCGCAGGCGTTGCGTTCGATGCAGGGGATCTGCACCAGCCCGTCCACCGGGTCGCAGGTCAGGCCGAGGTGGTGTTCGAGGCCCATCTCGGCGGCGTATTCGATCTGGCGCACGGACCCGCCCATGGCCTGGGTGGCGGCGGCCGAGGCCATGGCGCAGGCGGAGCCCACCTCGCCCTGGCAGCCCACCTCCGCGCCGGAAATGGAGCCATTGTGCTTGATGACGTTGCCGAACAGCCCGGCCGTGGCCAGGGCGTGCAGGATCTCGGCCTCGGTCACGCCCTGGGCCTCGCGCAGGTAGTAGAGCACGGCCGGTACCACGCCGCAGGAGCCGCAGGTGGGCGCCGTGACCACCACGCCGCCGCCCGCGTTCTCCTCGGACACGGCCAGGGCGTAGGCCGTGACGCGGCCGGTCTGCTGCATGTCCGCGCCGCTGAGCCTAGTCTTCTTGAAATAGCTCCAGGCCTGGCGCTTGAGGCCGATGCTGCCCTCAAGCACCCCCTGGGCTTCCAGGCCGCGCCGCACCGACGCCTCCATGGCCGCCCAGACCTCGCGCAGGTAGTCCCAGATCCCCGGGCCCTCGCAGCGCTCCACATATTCCCAGTAGGTCACGCCCCGCCGCTCGCACATCTCCATGATCCCGGCCATGTCCGGCAGGTCGTAGACCTGGAGCGGGGCCGCGGCCTCATGGCCCTCGCAGCGGATGGCCCCGCCGCCCACGGAATAGACCCGCGCCGCGTCCACGGTCCGCCCGGCGGCGTCCAGGGCCTCGAAGGCCATGCCGTTGGGATGGCCGGGCAGCTCCTCGCCGGACTTCCAGAGGATGGTGGTCCGCTCCGCGCCCAGGACCGAGGCGATGGCCCGGTCCGTGAAGTGCCCCTTGCCCGTGGCGGCCAGCGACCCGTACAGGGTCACGCGGAAGGCCGCGCAATCCGCGTTGCGGGCCAGGAAGTCCTCGGCCGCCCGCTTGGGCCCCATGGTGTGGGACGAGGACGGCCCCAGGCCGATGCGGTACAGTTCCCTGATGCTTTCCATCTTGCACCCCGCCTATTTCATGAGCAGGTTGACGAGCCCGAGGGATATCTCGGGCACATAGGTGGTCAGGAACAACGTGGGCAGCCACGCGAAGAGGATCAGGTACATGGTGGGCTTGAGCATCTCGTTGACCTGCGCGCCGGAGATGCGGCCGGACAGGTAGAGCAGCGGGGCCGTGGGCGGGGTGACGTTGCCCATGCCCAGGTTGACGCCCATGATGGCGGCGAAATGGATGGGGTCCACGTTCAGCTGGGTCACCAGGGGCAGCAGGATGGGGGTGCCCAGCAGGATGCCGGACACGTCGTCCATGAGCATGCCCATGATGACCAGGAAGATGTTGATCATCAGCATGATGACCATCTTGTTGTCGGAGATGGTGGTCAGCACGCCCATGATCTGCTCGGGCAGGTTCTCCATGATGTACAGACGCGACAGGATCATCACCGCGAACATCATGGCCATGATCACGCCGGTGGTGGTGGCGGACTCGATGAGCGTCTCCATGAGATTGCGCATCTTCAGGCCCCGGTAGACGAACATGGCCACGGGGATGGCGTAGAGCACGGCCACGGCGGCGGCCTCGGTGGGGGTCATGATGCCGCCGTAGATGCCGCCGAGGATGATCACCGGCATCATCAGCGCCGGGGAGGCCTTGGCGGACTTGACCGTGAACAGCTTGGCCGTGGTGGCCAGGTCCTCGGCGGGGCGCACCTCGATGTCCTTGTTGTTGCGCAGGAGCACGAGGTTCACCGCGCTGAGCAGCACGGTGACGATGACGCCGGGCACGAAGGCCGCCAGGAAACAGGCCAGCACCGACTGGTTGCCCATCCAGGCGTAGAGGATCATGAGCATGGACGGCGGGATGAGGATGCCCAGCACCCCCGCGTTGGCCAGGAGCGCGGCCACGTGCCCCACGGGATACCCGGCCTTCTTGAGCTTGGGCATCATGATGGAGCCGATGCAGGACACGGTGGCGGAGGACGAGCCGGACACGGCCCCGAAAATGGCGCAGGTGACCACGGTGACGATGCCCAGGCCGCCGCGCACGCGGCCCGCGATGGTGTCCACCACGTCCACCAGCCGGTCGCCGATGCCGCCCTTGTCCATGACCCCGCCGGCCATGATGAACAGCGGAATGGTCAGCAGCACGATGGAGTTCATCTTGGCGAAGCCGTAGGGCAGCAGGAAGCCGGGGTCGTAGTTGCCGGAAAAGATGAGAAAGGAGGCCGAGCTGAAGAACGCGAAGGGGATGGGCACCCCGATGAACAGCGTCAGCACGAGAAGGATGATGGCGATGGTGATGGTCATGGTGAATGTCCTCTGATTCGCCGGCCTATTCGCCCGCGCGGGAAAGCTTGAGATGGGCGGCCAGGTCCTGGCCCAGGTAGACCACGTGATACAGCGACATGAGCACGAACCCGAGGCCGATGGCCGTGTGCGGGATGAGCATGGGCAGCCGGAACACCGGGGACTTGGGCATCATCATGAAGCCCCAGGCCACGAACTGGCAGGCCCAGCAGGTGACCAGCAGGCAGATGGCCACGGTGGCCACGTCCTTGACCAGGCCGACGACGCGCCCCCACTTGGGGTTGGTGATGTAGCAGCTCAGGATGTCGGCCGAGATCTGGCTCTTCTCCCGGCTGCCCTGGGCGGCGCCCATGAAATAGAGCCAGAAGGCCAGCATCTGGATGAGCTCCTCGGACCCGTAGAAATCTGACCCGAACACGTAGCGCAGGACCACCGTGAAGCAGATCATGGACACGATCAGCACGCTGGTGACGGCCATGACAGTCTTCTGGAACCTTCCGAGCAAGGCCCACACCGGACCCCGCGAACCAAGGACGACAGGTCGCATGACAAGACCCCCTGTTGGAGAATTCGACGAACGGGGAAAGCGGCGGCGCAAGGAGCAAGGCCCGGGCGACCGGCCCCTTGCGCCGCCTGCGAGTGAAGCGGTTAGTAGGAGGCCTTGATTCCGCTGAGCAGTTCCGGAGTCAGGTTCTTCTCCAGGCGGGGCCAGGCGTGGTCGCGCACGTACTTGGCGCAGTCCTCGAGCTGCTGGGTGGTCAGCATGGTGACCTTGATGCCCGCTTCCTCAAGCTTCTTGCGGTACATCTGGTCCTCGCTCTCGGCCATCAGGAAGGACTGCTGGCCCTCGTCCACGAAGGCGGCTTCGACCGCCTTGCGGTCGGCCTCGGGGATGGACATGAACTTCTTCTTGTTCATGACGTACTGGGTGGACTCGAAGTTCACGTTGTACTGGTAGTAGTATTTGATCACGTCGCGGAACCCGAGGTAGTTCAGGTTCGGCGGCCCGCCGATCCAGCCCTTGACCACGCCGGTCTGCAGGGCGGAATAGGTGTCGGCGTAAGGCAGGGAGGAGGTGCGGAAGCCCAGCTCCTCGGCTCCGAACTTGAACACGTCCAGGCCGGGCACGCGGATCATGACGCCCTTCTCGGTGCCGGGCTTGGCCACGCTCTCCAGGGGCACGACGGAACCGGCGCCGATGAAGCCCTCGCCGAAGTAGGAGAAGAACTTCACGCCCAGCTTGTCGTGCATCTTGTCCATTTCCTTGGGCAGAAAGGCGTCGGAGGCGAAGACCTCGCGGATCTGGTCGTAGTCGCGGGCGATGTAGGGCAAAAAGCCCGCGCCCAGGCGGGAATCGAACTGGTCGGGCACGGTGATGTGCGCGGCGTCGATGGAGCCCCGGATGACCTCCTCGTAGATCTGGGAGGCGTCGCCCAGCTGGTTGGCCGGGTAGATCTTGATGGTCACGCGGCCCTGAGTCTCCTTCTCGATGCGGGCCTTGACGCGCTCGGCGGCCTTGTGGGCCATGTGCTCGATGGGATGCTGGGTGGCCAGCTTGATGACGATGGCCTCGGTCTTGGCCTTGGAGCCGCTGTCCTCGTTACATGCGCTCAGCGCGAACAACGCGCACACAGTCAGGATGCAGACGAAAATTTTCTTCATGGTCGTGTCACTCTCTCGGGATGATTACGCAAATTGATCCCCGGAAGTTCGGGGCGCCATCGCCGCACAGGCGTTACCCTGTTGCGCCCCCATAACCAAGTTCGATGCCAACGAATAAAAATTTAATTATTTCAAAGCTCTGACGTGAAATCTGGCCGTGTTCGCGCCCCCCGGACGAGGCGCGAAACCGGGCCCCATGTTCACAAAAGCGGGACGCCCGGTCCCGCAAACCGGGACGGCGTCCCGGAATCGCGCACGGAACGCGGAACGGGGACCGGGGAACGGGAGGGGACGGCCTATCTGACGTTGCGGTCCTTCATCAGGACGTACAGGCGGGTGCGGGAAAGGCCGGACAGACGGCAGGCTTCCTTGATGCTGCCCCGGGCCTGCTCCATGAGCCTGCGCAGATAGCGGGTCTCCATGTGCTCCAGACACTCGGCGCGGAACTCCTTGTACCCGGGCACGCCGCCGGCCAGCAGGCCGTCGCAGAAATCCCCGCGCGCGGCCGGGGCCTCCCCGCCGGACGCCGCGCCGCCCACGCTGCGCCGCACGGCCTTGGCGCGGATGTCCACGGGCAGGTGCTCGGGATACAGGACCTCCTCGTCCATGGCGCGCATGATGATGCGCTCCAGGGTCTGCACCAGCTCCCGGATGTTGCCCGGCCAGTCGTAGTTGGTCAGGGCGCTGGAAAAGGCCTCGGACATCCGCTTGGGCGGCCTGCCGTACTTGCCGCACAGCCGGTCCAGATGGAAGCGGCTGAGCACGGGGATGTCCTCCAGGCGCTCGCGCAGGGGCGGCATGTGGATGGCGCAGGACTTGATGCGGTAGTAGAGGTCGCTGCGGAACAGACCCTGGGCGCACATCTCGCGCAGGTCCCGATTGGTGGCGGCGATCAGCCTGAAATCACTGGCAAGCTCCCTGGTGCTGCCCACGGGGCGGAACTGCTTCTCCTGCAACACGCGCAGGAAGGTGGCCTGGATGGACACGGACAGCTCGCCCACCTCGTCCAGGAACAGCGTGCCCCCGTCCGCCTGACCCACCAGGCCGGTGCGCGTGGCCCCGGCCCCGGTGAAGGCCCCCTTGACGTGGCCGAACAGCTCGCCCTCGGCCAGGCTCTCGGACAGGGAGGCGCAGTCCAGGACCACGAAGCTCTGGTCCGCCCGGGCGCTGTTCTCGTGGATCGTGCGGGCGACGACCTCCTTGCCCGTGCCGGTCTCGCCGGTGATGAGCACGCCCGCGTCGCCCGACGCGGCCACGGACACGTGCTCCAGCACGGCCTGGACGGCCTGGCTCTCGCCCACCAGCCTGTCGCGCTTGATGGCCACCAGCGCGGGCTGGCGGCCCTTCTCGCGGAACCGCAGCGCCCGGTCCATGGAGAACATGATCTGCTTGAGGGTGCTGGTCTTCTCGATGTAGTCCCAGGCGCCGTTCTGGATGGCCAGTTCGGCGCCGTCGGGATCGCCCAGGCCGGTGATGATGATCACGTCCGGGCGCGAGGCGGCCCGGCGGATTTCGGGCAGGGCGTCGATGCCGCTGCCGTCGGGCAGGCAGACGTCCAGGAAGACCAGGTCGATGTCGGACGCACCCAGCCGGGCCAGGCCCTGGGCCAGGGTCCCGGCGGTGGCCACCGCATGGCCAGCGTCCTCGGCAAGCTGCGAAATGATGGTGCTGATATCCGGGTCGTCGTCCAGGATGAGTATGCTCGCCATGCTCCGCTCCCGTTGCGTTCCACATCCCCCGTAGATGCGCCGCCCTTATGGCTTCTTTTGCGCTAATTGTCGAGTCTTGGGGCTTGGGTTACGGATTATTTAATATAAGCCCCGCAAAGTTCATCATTTGGAATCATAGTTGCAAATATCGGCCCCGCACCCTATAGAGGCGTTCCATGCACCGCCAGGAGGCCACAGCATGCGATTCATCCTCGGCAGGAAGGCCGGACGGCCGCTCATCATTCTCGGACTCGCCGCGCTCCTCGCGGCGCTGGCCTGGGCCTATTGCGCGCGCGGCCCCCAGGGCCAGCTGCCCCTGACCCGGGAGGAGCGCCTCTGGCTGGCCGTGCACCCGGTCATCCGCCTTGGCGCCACCCCGTCCACCCGGCCCCTGGAATTCTTCGGGGAAAAGGCCCGCTACATGGGCATGGTGGCCGACTACATGGCCCTCCTGGAACAGCGCCTGGACGTGCACTTCAAGGTCGTGGAGACCACCAACCTGAACAAGCTGCTCAAGATGGCCGAAGACCGGGAGGTGGACGCCATCGCCTCGTTCCGGGCCAATCCGGCGGCCATGGACAACATGCTGTTCACCAAGCCCTACCTGGAGATACCCACCGTCATCCTGGTGAACAAGAGCATGAAGAAATACCTGCGCCTGGAGGAGATGTCCGACATGGACCTGGCCCTGCCCAAGGACTATGCGGTCATCGACTACGTGCGCAAGTACTACCCGAAGATACACATCCAGCCCGTGTACAACTACCTGGCCGCCCTGCTGCACGTGTCCTTCGACGAGATCGACGCGACGATCATCTCCCTGCCCCAGGCCAGCTACTTCATCGAGGAAAAGGGAATCACCAACCTCCGCGTCTCCGGGCACACGGACTACAAGATCTACAGCCGGATCGCCACGCGCTCGGACTGGCCCACGCTGAACAGCATCCTGCAAAAGGGGATCGACTCGATAACGCATCAGGAACACAGGCAGATTTACAGACGCTGGGTCACCCTGGACCAGCATTACATCTCGTTTCTGCTGCACAACAAGCAGTTCTGGGGATATCTGGGCGGCGTCATACTCGTCGTGTCCCTGTTCATCGTCTCCATCATCTACTGGAACCGCACCCTGCACCGCCGCGTCAACGAGCGCACCCGGGAGCTCAAGCAGGAGCTGGAACACCGCATGCGCCTGCTCACGGCCATCGAGCAGGCCCACGACGGCATCTTCATCCTCGATACCCGGGGCCTGGTGGAATACATCAACCCCGCCTTCGCCAGGATGTCCGGCTACACCCTGGAGGAGCTCAAGGGCGGGCACATCGAGATCGTGCGCAGCGACGAGCAGGGCCCGGAATTCTTCCGGAACATCTGGAAGGTGCTGGGCCGGGGCGAACTCTGGAAGGGCCAGACCACCTATCGCCGCAAGGACGGCGGCCTGTACGAGGTGGACCAGAGCATCTCCCCGATCCACAATTCGGCGGGAGAGCTCACCGGATACGTTGAGGTGGCCCGCGACATCACCGAGCGGCTGCAGATGGAAAGGCAGCTGCGCCAGAGCCAGAAGCTGGAGGAGCTGGGCACGCTGGCCGGGGGCATCGCCCACGACTTCAACAACATCCTGGCCGCCATCCAGGGCTACGCCGAACTGTCCCTGCCCGCCGTGGAGCCGGGAACCCGCGCCCACGCCAACCTCACGCACATCCACAACGTGGCCGCCCGGGCCAAGGAGATGGTCTACCAGATCCTGGTCTTCTCCCGGAGGCGGGAGCCGAAGAAGAGCCTCATCCGCCTGGCGCCGCTGCTGCGGGAGGTGGTGGATTTCCTGCGCACGTCCCTGCCCTCGACCATCGATATCCGCCTGGACATGGACGCGGCCGACGCCTCGGTCATGGGCGACCCCGGCCAGGTGCACCAGGTCGTCACCAACCTGGGCACCAACGCGGCCTACGCCATGCAGGACAACGGCGGCCTGCTGAGCATCTCCCTGAGCCGCGTCCCGGCCAGGGACTGCGATGTGCCCCCCAGCGCCGAGGGGCCGCTGTCCGGCGACGTCCTGCGGCTGCGCGTGGCCGACACCGGCCAAGGCATTCCCGACGACGTGATCGGCCGCATCTACGACCCCTTCTTCACCACCAAGCCCCAGGGCAAGGGCACGGGCATGGGGCTGTCCATGGTGCACGGGATCGTGGGCAGCATGGGCGGGCAGATCACCGTGGACAGCAAGCCCGGCCAGGGCACCACCTTCGACATATACCTGCCGGAAGCGGAGGGCGCGGCCGACGAGGCCGACGAGGAACAGGGGGAGATCGTCACGGGCCGGGGCCGCATCCTGTTCGTGGACGACGAGGAGGACGTGGTCAACGTGGGCGAGCAGATGCTCACGGACCTGGGCTACACCGTCACGGGCGTGCCCGACGCCCTGGCCGCCCTGGACGTCTTCCGCCGCTCGCCCCGGGATTTCGACCTGATCATCACGGACCAGACCATGCCCCACCTCACGGGCCACAGGCTGGCCAAGGCGGCGCACGCCGTGCGGCCCGACCTGCCCATCATCCTGTGCAGCGGATTCTCCTCCGCCCTGCGGGACATCCGCACGGGCGACCACGGCATCCGCGCCATCCTGACGAAGCCCTTCAGCATGGCGGAGCTTTCCGTGAGCGTCGCCGAAGCCCTGCGCCCGCGCGCCGGGGATACGGCCTAGGAATCCGCCGGGCCGGCGGGAAAGCCCAGGGCCGCCAGGACCTCGTCCAGGCGCGCGGCGTACTGCTCCACGTGCAGGGCGAGATGGGCGTAGTAGTCCTCCACCAGGAAATCCAGAGTCTTGCGGCCCTCGGGCGTGAGCCAGGCGTTGCCGCCCGCCTCTGCGGGGGTGCGCTCGGCCAGGTGCAGCAGGAGCGCGTTGTAGCCCGTCCACAGGGCCGCTAGGTCGGCGAAGGCGCAGGAGTCGTATTCCTGGGCCGCCACCCACGGCTCGGCCGCGTACCCGGGAAAGCCCTCCAGGTCCCCCAGGCGCAGGCGCGCGAAACGCTGGTGGTTGTTGCCGGCGGAGTCGATGAGATGGCCCACGATCTCGGCCAGGGTCCAAGCGTCCGGGCCGAGGCGCACGTGGGCCGCCTCGCGCGGCGTGCGGTCCATCAGGCCCTGGAAACGCCGGATCACGGCCACGGCCTCGGCTTTGTCGAACATGTCCCGCTCCTTGCGTGTGAATGCGTTCGAATGAACGTCCAAGGAGGCAAGCATAGGCGGGGGGAAGGCCGACCGCAAGCCGCCGACCGACCCAAGGCCCTGCTCCCCCGGGATCAGAACGCGCAGCCCAGCGTGACCCCGAGGCTGTAGGCCCTGGAATGATAGGCCCCCAGATGCGTGATGTCGCTGGAGACGGAGTTTCCCAGGGTGGGATCCCGCGTGCTGGCCAGGATCCGGGGCACGTAGGACAGGTAGCGCATCCCGCCCCGCAGCCCCACGGTCCAGCGCCCCCAACCGCGCGACACGTCGGCGGCGAGCTCCAGGCCCGTGGCGCTGGCCGTGCCGTTGATGGACCGGCTGTCGAACCGGGTGCTGTTCGCCACGTCCATCGTCCCGACATAGCCCGAGCGCACGTTGTACCTGGCCACGGAGCCCGTGAGCCCGAAGCGGCAGCCGCTCCAATCAGCCTGGAGCCTGGCGCCGGCCAGAAGGCCCGTGTACACCGCGTCCAGGTCCTCCTGGAGGTTTATGATGGTCAGCGACCGCCAGTCCACGTCGTACTCCTGGCTGATGCGCATGATCTCGCCGCCCACGAAGGGGCTCAGGGTGACGCCGGAGCCCAGGTCCAGCGCGTACCCGGCCACCAGCCGCCCGGCGCTCTCGCCGAAGCGGACCTGGGTGCTCGCGGAGACCGTGACAGTCGAGGCGAAATAGGTGGGCAGGTTGCCCGAGGGAAAACTGATGCCCACGGCATCGGCGCCGTAGGCCGCATAGTTGAAGTACCGCTGGGAATGGCCCTGGTCCTCGAAGGTCCTGCCCGTGAGTTCGAAGTACAGCGGCGTGGCCGCCTTCCAGCCCAGGGTCAGGCTGCCGAGCATGCCCACGGCGTTGTCGTCGTAGGCGGACAGGCGATTTATGGCCGTGTACGAAGGGGCCATGTTGCGGGTGGCGATGGGCTGGTAGCTCGGCATGTCCAGAATGTAGACGGACGCGCCGCCGTCCACATAGAGTCCTGGCTTGGCGTCTTCCCGGGCGGAGACAATGGAGGCGGAGACGAGGAAAATAACGAAACAGGCAATGAACATACGACAACAGCACCGCATATGCCCTCCGGCCGCAATTGCGATCCTTTCATCGTCCCGGCGGCATGCCGGGACGGTATTCAGAAAGCTATTTACCACAAATCTATATCCCGCCACAATACCCTCTCGCCACTGCGAGAGAACAAAAAACGCCCGGCCGAGGTCCTCGGCCGGGCGTTTGTCCGGAACGATTTGGGCATCGCCGACTGAGGCCGGCATGTCGTGGTTCAGGCTTCGTCCTCGTCGGCCGCGGGCGAGTCGTATTCCTCCGGGGTGCAGGAATAGGTCAGGGGCTCGAAGGACTTGGTCTGGGACAAATAGCTGAGCAGCTGGCCCGTCTCCATGTCGAAGTACCAGCCGTGGAGGTCGAGGTCGCCGTCCTTCACCCGGCTGGCGATCCAGGGGAAGGTCATGAGGTTCTCCAGGGAGGCGATGATCCCGGCCATCTCGCAGGCCGTGCAGGAATGCTTGTCCGCCCAGCCGAAATGCGCCAGGACCTCGTCGCGCACCCCGCCCATCACCGAGAGCCACTTGTCGATGAAGTCCGTGTCCTCGGTGCTGCGGTGCATGAGGGCGTCGATGCCCCCGCAGCCGCTGTGGCCGAGGACGATGATGTTGGAGACCTTCAGGGACTTCACCGCGTATTCGATGGCCGAGGACACGCCGTGGAAGCCCGAGTCGGTCTCAAAGGGCGGCACGATGTTGGCCACGTTGCGGATGACGAAGATTTCCCCGGGCCCGCACTGCATGATCAGGGACGGGTCCGTGCGCGAGTCGCTGCAGGCCACGACCATGGTCCTGGGATGCTGCCCCTGGCGCAGGACGTTGAAGGGCGAGTCGTCGCAGCAAAAATAGGTGTCGCGAAAATTCGCGAACCCGGAAATGAACTTGCGGATATCATGCATTGGTTGCCTCCGTTGCGCCGCAGGGGGACCGGAGGCCTGTGCCCGAGGTTCTTGGAAGCGGCGGATGAGGTTGCCCCTGCCGGGGGTGGGCCCGCAGCGCCGGGACGCCGGGCCTGCGGCGCGCTCCCGCACGGGGAATAACGCCGCACAAGGGAATCCTTCTAATGCGCTCTGATTTGGTTGTCCAGTAAATCACAAATCACCACCCCCCGCCGAAGCCCGGAATTCCGCGGGCAACGGGGGGGGCGTCGGAGGCGCAGCATGGAGCACCGCGGCCGAACGATGCAAACATCACAAAACTGTCACACACATTTTTCCTGTCCCAGGCGAGGCCCCGCGATGTCCCGCGTCCAAGCCGCCGCACGCAAAAGCCCCGGGCGCTGACGCGTCCGGGGCTTGAAAACAGGGGATTCGCAGCTGATGCGCCGTTCCCTCGTCGGCGTGGTCATGAAGCGGGACCGGGGCCTAGAGGGCGAAGGGGGTCAGGCTTTCGAAGCCGTATTCCGTGACCACGAGGGTCTGCTCGAACTGGGCGGAAAGGGAGCCGTCCTCGGTGACGGCGGTCCAGTCGTCATCCAGGACCCGCCCCTTGTGGCCGCCGAGGTTGATCATGGGCTCCACCGTGAAGGTCATGCCCGGCACCAGGGGGACGTTGCCCAGGCGGGACCGGTAATGCGGGACGTTGGGGGCCTCGTGGAACCCCAGGCCCACGCCGTGGCCCATGTAGTTGCGCACCACCGAGCAGCCCTGGCCCTCGGCGTAATCCTGGATGGCTCCGGCCACGTCGTTGATGATGTTCCCTGGGCGCACCTGCTCCAGGCCCAGGCGCAGGCATTCCCGGGCCACATCCACGATCTTCCTGGCGTCGGGCGACGGCTGGCCCACGAAGAAGGTCTGGTTGCAGTCCGCGTAGTACCCGTCGAGGATGGTGGTGATGTCCACGTTGACGATGTCCCCGTCCTTGAGTTCCTCGGGCCCGGGGATGCCGTGGCAGATGACCTCGTTGGGGGACACGCACACGCTCTTGGGGAAGCCGTTGTAGTGCAGGGGAGCGGGACGCGCCCCGCGGCCCACGGTGAAATCGTGGACCACCCGGTCGATCTCCTCGGTGCGCACGCCCGGGCGGATGAGCCCCTTGACCTCCTCGAAGGTCTCCATGACCAGCGCGCCGCAGCGGCGCATGCCGGCCACCTGTTCCGGGGTCTTGAGCCGGACCTTGTAGCGCTTGAGCATGGTTTCCGGCAGGTTGAACTCCTGGGCCCCGGCCGTTCCCATGCAGCATTTCTTGAACTTCTTGCCGCTGCCGCAGGGGCAGGGGTCGTTGCGTCCGATCTTGGTCTTCATGAAGCCTCTCCCTATGATTCGCGGCCGTCCGCCGCAGGGAGGCGATGCTGGCAAAAAGACGGGGGAATGGCAACAGGCTGGGCCCCGAAACATGGCCCTTCCGGCCCAGGTCAGCATCCCGGGCTGTCAAGCCGCCCGGGCGGCCCCATGGACATGGCGCCTCACGCTTCCGGCGCAGCGCCGGATTCCGCGCCCCCCGTCTCCCCATCGGCGGGGGTATCCTCTTCCGGGGCCGCCACCTGGACGTCGGACTGGTCCTCCCCTTCGCCGGTGTCCACATGCACCTGCATCGTGTCGAGGAGGAAGGCGCCCGCCCAGCTGGTGAGCACGCGGTCGTCGCCCGCCCCCGTGCTGATGTTCACCTGGGCGTCTTCGGAGAGGGTCGTTCCCAGCCAACTGCTCACGAAGGTGTCGTCGCCGTCGCCCGTATCGATGTTCATCCGGGAGTTACCGCTTAGGCCGACCCCGAAAACGGAGAGGGACACGTAGTCGTCGCCGTCCCCGGTGCTCAGGTTCAGGCGCGAGTTCCCGCTGGAGGCTCCACCGGCCCACCACGCGGAAACCGAATCACGCCCGCCGCCCGTGGCGATCTCCAGGCGCGCGTTGCCCCTGTTGGCCACGCCCATGAAGGAGGTCTCCACCATGTCCGCTCCCGCGCCCGTGGACACGGCGATGCTGGAGTTGCCACTGTTGCCCGCCCCCAGATACGTCGACATGATCCTGTCGTCGCCGGCGCCGGTATCGATCTCCAGCCGTGAATTCCCCTTGTTGCGCACTCCCATGACGGAGGCCTGCAACGTGTCGTTTCCCGCGCCCATGGACACGATGACGCTGGCGTTGTCTCCCATGCCCATTCCCAACCTGTGCGCCTTGATCCTGTCGTCCCCGTCGCCGGTATCGATAATCAGGCTCGCATTTGCGCCCATGCCGCTCCCGAGGCTCCAGGCCTCGATGACGTCGTCGCCGCCGCCGGTATTGATGACGCCGTGGTCGAGATGCCCGACCACAACCCGGTCGTCCCCCGCGCCGGTATCGATGTTCACGGACCCGCCCCCGGAGAGGAGGACGACCGTATCGTCGCCGTCTCCGCTGTCGATCACGCAATTGGGATTCCTGGAAATGATGATGTCGTCGCCCGAGACGTCGCTGTCCGGGGTGAAGGAGCCCATGCGCAGCTCGCCGTCTTCATCCTCGCTCAGGATGGCGTCGCCGGTGATGCGGTAGCGCCGGACTTCCTCCTCCCCGGGTTCCGTCACCGAAAGGACGTACCACGTATCCATGGTCCCGTCGTCCTCGGTGAACGAGGCCGAGCTGATGTTGATCCGCCGCCCCGATTTGGTGACGATGTCGGCCACGGTGTACCCGGACTCGAACTCCATGTCGTCCTCGATGAGCACGGGCTCCGTCTCGGGGGGCAAGGTCGCCAGGAACTCGTCCACGGCATCGGGGGGCCCGATCTCCGCCCCGGCGTCCACCGCATCCCGCAGGACCGTCCCGAAATCTCCCGCCTCCCGGTTCCGCTCCGCATTTCCACCGGTCCGCGCCACACGCTCCTGGGCCTCGCGGCTCATTTCGACAGCAACACTCATGGGGCCTCCCTGGGGGAAAATCTTTCCGCATATCATGCGCCAACCCGCTGAAAGCAAAAAGCATTCCCTCAACAAGGAGAATGCGCCCACAACGGACACTCCCCATCGGGAGGCCGTCGAAGCACCACGCGGCCGGGGAGTCCGAAGCCCGTGCCGCCGGTTCCCCGGCCCTTCCGCACTGCCTTGCGGCGGGGAAACTCCATATCCCCGGAAAATTCGGAGTGGGAAGCACGCGACGCGTCTGCGCACGGAAGAGCGGAAAGAAAGACGCGGGCGGCCCGAGCCGATCCCGCCCGCCGTCAATCGCCGCTTCGGAGGGAACAAACGAAAAAACCCCGGACGCGCGAGCGTCCGGGGTTGTGATGAGAAAGCCCTCTTGGGCTGTGGTTGGCGTGGCGGAGCCGAAGGGACTCGAACCCTCGGCCTCCGGCGTGACAGGCCGGCGTTATAACCAACTTAACTACGGCTCCGCATATATACACGTGGCGGGATCGAACATGCGCGCCTGTGATCAGCGCCAGAGGTTCGGCGGGGCTGAGGCCGCTTCGGCCTCGGGCTCCCCCTGGAAGCCCACACCCCAGTCGGGTCACAGAGGACCCCAAACTTCCCGCACTCCAGTTTGGGGCGATAAAAGGGCCTGGAAAACCAGGCCCCTGTGATTTCAAGTGGCGGAGCCGACGAGACTCGAACTCGCGGCCTCCGGCGTGACAGGCCGGCGTTATAACCAGCTTAACTACGGCTCCGCACTTATCCCGGTTAGTCTGTGGTGGGCGGAACAGGGCTCGAACCTGCGACCCTCGGCTTGTAAGGCCGATGCTCTCCCAGCTGAGCTATCCGCCCGCCTCCCACAGTCGGGAGAACAGCTTTTATCTGTCCGGCCCCGACTTGTCAACGATTTTCGGCCTTATGGAGCAAATACTCGGCATCCTGGAAAACGCCCCGTATTCACTGCACAAAAAGCCCCCCCGAACCCCTCGAAAAAAGGCTTCGGGGAGGCGTCTGCGCGGTCCTACTTCACGTGGCACTGCCCGCAGGCCAGAGGGCCCTTGCCCTCGGTCTCGTGGCAGCCCTTGCACTGCTTGTGGTAGGCGGTCATCAGCCCGGGCTGCGAACCCTGGGCCTTCAGGGTGTGGCACTCGGCGCAGGCAGTGCCCGCGGAGTCCTCGCCTTCCGCCAGTTTGCCGTCGGTGTACACGTGGTGGCATGCGGCGCAATCTTCCAGCCCGGCCTTCTCGTTGTGCTCGTCGTGCTTGAACACGGCGGCGGCACGGGAATGCGCGGCGAAGGCGTCGCTCTTGATTTCCGTCATTTCGTCCTGGGACTGGGCTGCGGCCATGAAGAGCATGGTCAGGAGCCCGGCCAGGACGAGGGTGATGATGGTCTTCGCTTTCATGTCCCTTCTCCCTTTCAGGTTCCTATTCTTCCGTCGCCCCGGGCTTTTCCATAAGCTCGTAGATGAGATCGCCCAGGAACTTCAACTCCATCTCCAGCCCGTAGTGGTGGATGATGTCCTCCAGCCCGCCGTGACAGTTGTGGCAGGGGCTGATGATGGTGTTGATGCCCTTGTCCTTCATGCGCGCCAGCTGCTCGGCCTTGATCTTGTTGGAGAGCACGCGCTTGGTCTTCCACGGCGGCCCGCAGTTGATGACGCCGCCGCCCGCGTTGCAGCAGAAGTTGTGGACCTTGTTGGGGTCCATCTCCACCACGCCCTGGGTCAGGATGTTGGCCACATAGCGCCCGCACTCGTGCAGGCCGCGGCCGCGCACCGTGTTGCAGGGATCGTGGAAGGTGACCTTCTCCGGGAACTTCTCCTTGATCTTCAGCTTGCCCTCGCGGAACAGCTGGGCGAAGAACTCGATGGAGTGGACCATGGGCAGGGGCGGCATGGCCCAGCCCAGCCAACGGTTGCCCACGTCGTAGACGCTGCGGAAGGCGTGCCCGCACTCGCCCATGACGATGTACTTGCAGCGCAGCTTCTGCGCGGTCTCGTAGTGGTACTTCTTGACGCGGCCCATTGTCTCGAAGTCACCGGTGAACATGGCCATGTCCGAGTTGTCCCAGCCGGGCTCCGAGGGCATGGTCCAGTTCAAGCCGGCCTGGTCGAAGATCACGGCGGCCTGGTAGATGAGTTGGGTGCGGAACTTGGGCTCGGGCGCGATGACCGAGTACATGAAGTCCGCCCCTTCCTTGTCGATGGGGATGCGGATGGTCGGAATCTCGTCCCGGGCCTCGTCCTCCTGCCACTGCAGGGTGTCCGGCCACTCGTCGTCCTTGACCCACATCTGGTTCATGGTCGCGGCGTGGCTGTTCACGGTGTCCTGGATGTACTGCGGGGTGATGCCCAGCTTGTGGCAGATGCGCCGCACCTGGGACATCATGTAGCCGATGTCGATGCCGAACGGGCAGTACTGCTGGCAGCGGCGGCAGAGGTTGCACTCGGTCTGGGCGACGACCACGGCCTCGCGGCACTCCTCGGGGGTCAGCTTGCCGTCCTTGTCGAGCATGTTCCAGACGGTGCGCTTGACCTTGCCCACGGGCGAGAACTTGGGGTCCTTGTCGTTGGACAGGTAGTGGTGGCAGGCCTCGGAACACAGCCCGCAATGCACGCAGGTCTGCACGTAGGCCTTCAGCCGCGCGCCGCTCTCGGTCTTGAGGACCGAATTGATGGATTGCTGGATTTTCTCGGGCGTGAGCCGCTCCACCCCGTTGGCGATGCCCACGTCCTCGATCTTGTCGTAGTCGTATTTTCCGTCCGCCTTGTCCTGCACGGACTTGGCCGCGACCTTCTCCAGGAAGGTCTGCGCGGCCTCGGCGGCTTCGATGCGTTCAGCGTTTTCTGCCATTGTCGTCTCCTTGCGGAAGCGTTCGTGTAAAGTTCCCGGCCTACCAGTCCTCGACCATGCGCACGGCTCCGAACTCGGAGGCGGTGTAGCCGCGCGTGTACCAGAAGGTCAGCATGTGCGAGAGCTTGGTGAAGGGAATGGCGACCAGCATGATCTCACCCGTGAGCATGTGCAGGGTCGTCATGAGCAGATTGTCGCCCCAGCCGTGGAAGGCCATGATCCCGGTGAGGAACGGGGCCGCCACGATGGCCAGGATCACGAAATCCGAACCCGCGGTCACGAACTTGACCTGGGGCAGGGTGAACCGGCGCCAGGCGAAGTAGAGGCACCCCGCGAGGACGATCCAGGCCGCGCTGTCGGCCACCTGGTCGGACAGGGTCGGCCAGGACCAGCCCAGGACGCCCTCCTCGATGAGCACCACGTGGCCCAGGGTGAACAGGGGCACCAGCACGATGCCCAGGTGGAACAGGAAGGTCACCACGCTCATCACGGGCTGCTTCTGCGAGTTCACGCTCATGAACGGGATGAGCCAGTGCAGGTAGGAATTGAAGGCGTGCTTCCAGCTCCAGTACTTGAACACGAAGCCGTCCGTGCGCTTGGTTTCGGCCAGAAGGCTCCAGACCTTCCAGACGCTGCCGCCCACGAACAGCGCAAGGGCCACCCAAACCAGGGGGCCGCTGACGATATTGTAGAATGCGTGCATGGCTTCCCCCTGTTATTTGAATTCGCTGACAGGCACCACGCGGCGGTAGTACTTGCCACCCTCGACCATCTTCACCAGCACGAACCGGGAGTCCGGGCTGAAGACCGGGTCGAAGCAGGCGTCCGCATCGCTGCCGTATTCCTTGCCGTCCACGACCACGGTGTAGCGGCCGTTCTTCTCAACCTTGGCGGCCACGTGCTCGCCGTCGGCGCTGACCACCGGGGCCCAGGCCATGTCGTAGCGGCCCGGCCAGGCGCGGTTGTTGGCGAACACGAACCACTTGCCGTCGCTCTTGCCCAGGGCGGCCACGGTGGAGCCGTCCGGGGACAGGGCCAGGTCCGTGACCATTTCATTGAATTTGACGCCCCAGACCGCGTTGTCCACGGCCAGGGTCCACTCGCCCAGGCTCGTGGCCACGATGGCGGCCAGGGTGGAGCCGTCGGCCGAGAAGGCCGGATGCCAGCACTGGGCGAAGGTGCCCCAGAAGGGCTTGCCCGCCGCGGCCAGGCTCCACTTGCCGCCCCTGCGCACCGGGGCCACCACCTCGCCGCTGGCGGGGTTGAAGACCGGGGTCCACACGGACTGGAAAATGGCGTCCCAGGGCTTGCCGTCCACGGCCACGGTGTAGTCGTACTTGTTGACGCGCACGGCCGCGGCCACGCTGGCGGCGTTGGCCGAGAAGTTCAGACTGTAGACGTTGGTGAACTTGGCGTCCCAGGCCTCGCCGTCCACGGCCACGGAGTAGATGCCGGCCTCGTACTTGTCGATCTCGGCCTGGCCCAGCTCCTCCACCTGCACGCAGCCGGCGGAACGGGAGCCGCAGGGGCTCAGCTTGAAGCCCGTGCCGTTATCGAACAGGGTCTCCCAGAGCGTGCCGTCCACGGCAACCCCGTACTGCCCGTCCTGCTGCACGGCGCTGGCGATGTGCTTGCCGTCGGCGCTGAACATGGTGTGCCAGATGTAGCCGAAGCTCTCTTCCCAAGGCTCGCCGTCCACCACGAACTTCCATTCGCCCATGTCGGAGGCGCAGCCCGTGAACCGCCCGTCGGGGCCGAACTTCACGTTCCACAGCCGTTCGTAGGTCTCGTCCCAGGCCTCGCCGTTGATACAGCCCGTGAACTCGCCCTGCACGTTGACTACGGCGCCGATCTTCTCACCATCCGGGCTCGCGTGCAGATCCTCCACCCACTCGTACTTGTCACTGCACGCCCCGAGATCGGCGACGAGTTTCTCGCCCGGATCCCAGCACCACAAACCGACATCACCCATGGCCCCTCCTTCGACGACTAAGCGCCAAAATATTACGAGGTTTTACCGCCGCCACCCAAGACATGGAACGACCGGAATTCCGGATAACACACCGCCCCGGGAAACGAAAAACTCGTTCCCCGAATCTCAGGAAGGCGACTCCTTAGCGTTACCTATCCTGCTATGACAGAAGGATTTCCGAACTTCCATAGCAGCATGGATTCTTTACAGTCAACAAACATAATTACATACTTTGAAAGTATGATTTTCACATGAAAGAGGGCCATTTCCCCGCCCGCAGGGGGCAAAACCGCAATGACAATGTGAAACGGCGAACAAAATTGTGCGGCGAAGGGCCGCCCGGCAAGGCCCGGGAAGGCATCGGACGCCCGGAAGGCGGCCCCGAAAACCGGTCCCTCCGGGAGGGGAATACGCCCCGCCGCCCTTGCGCCGGGAACGGGGCGAACGGACATTTTCCCGCCCGGAGCGGGGCCTCAGGACGCGTAGCGCTCCACCAGCCGGGCGGCCAGGGGGCTGGCGCAGCGCATCTCCGGGTCCGGGTCCCTGTGCACGATGAGCCCCGGAGCCGTGCGCTGGGCAAAGGTCAGCCGCCCGCTGTCCAGGGGGAAGAGCCCCATCTCCACCCGGGCGTATTGGGGGATGTCCTCCGCCGCCAGGACGGGGGGCAACCGCCGCAGGGCGTCCATGGACACGTCGATGCGCGCGGCGTTGCCGTAGGCGGTCTCGCCGTAGGAAGTCTCGAAGGCCGCGCCCAGGCAGAACTTGAGCACCGTGGGAAAGCTGTCCTCGTAGGCCACGCGCATCACGGGCTCGCAGGCGAAATACCCGCCGGAGTCCTTGGCCCGGAGCACCTCGGCCGTGCCCTCCATCATGGAGGCCACGCAGCTGTCCACCCCGTCCACGGGCAGGGAGCAGCACTCGCCCGAAAACTCCAGCACGTTGTAGCACAGCTCCCGGTCCACCCGCGCCACCCGGGCCTGGCAGGTGATGTCGAAAAAGGTGATCCCGAAGCGCTTGCGGTATTCGCGCATCAGCTGGAAGAGCAGGTTGTACTCCCGGGTCTTGCTCTCGTACCCGAAGCCCCTGAGCATCTCCCCCATGCGCGCGTACCACTTGACCTCCTTCTGGTGCTTGCGCTTGGTCACGGGAATCTTGGTCAGGTCCCCCTCCAGGTTGTTCCGGGGCTCCACCCGCAGGGTTCCCCCGCAGCCCTTGCAGGGAACCTCGGCCCCCTGCGGCGGGATGGCCCCGGCCTTGACCTTGAATTTCTTGCGGCACTCCACGCACTGGATGTACATCCGTCCCCCCTTGAAAAACGGTTTTGCATTTCCCTGAAAAACACTACATAGTTTTGGCCTCAAGGCAACCGCCGCACAGCCCGGACCACCATGCACGCCCCCAAGCACAGCCCCACGAATCCGCAAGACGGCCCGCGCATCCTGTTTTTCAGCGGGGGCACGGCCCTCTCGGCCCTGTCCCGCAGGATCATCGGCCATACCCACAACACCGCGCACGTGATCACGCCCTTCGACTCCGGGGGCAGCTCCGCGATCCTGCGCCGGGCCTTTTCCATGGCCGCGCCCGGGGACCTGCGCAACCGGCTGATGGCCCTGGCGGACCGCAGCCAGACGGGCAACCCCGAAGTCTTCGCCCTGTTCGAGCACCGCCTGCCCAAACGCGCCGACCCCCGGGGCCTGGACGCGGAGCTGGCGGAAATGGCCTCGGGCGCGCACCCGCTGGTCAAGGCTGTGCCGAACCCGGCGCGCAAGGTCATCCGCGCGCACCTGGAAGCCTTCCTGCAGCAGATGCCCCCCAGCTTCGACCTGCGCGGCGCCAGCATCGGCAACCTGATCCTCACGGCGGCCTACCTGCTCTCCGGGCGCAGCTATTCCCGGGCCCTGGACTCCTTCAGCTCCCTGGCCCGGGTGCTGGGGCATGTGGCCCCGGTGTGCGAGGACGACCTGCACCTGGCCGCGGAGCTGGCCGACGGCGGCGTGGTCTGCGCCCAGCACAGGCTGACCGCCAAGGAAGGCCCGGCCCCGTCCTCGCCCATACAAAGGATATGGACCTGCCGGGGGCTGGACGACCCCACGCCCGCGCCCTGCGCCGCCAGCGCCCGGACCCTGGAGCTCGTTGCCGGGGCCGAGTTGATCTGCTTTCCCATGGGCAGCTTCTTCACCAGCATCATGGCCAACCTGCTGCCCTCGGGCGTGGGCCGGGCCGTGGCGGCCAACCCCTGCCCCAAGGTCTTCATCCCCAACCTGGGGCACGATCCCGAATGCCCGCACCTGGGCGTGGCCGGACGGCTGGAGATGATTCTCGGGGCGCTCGGCGCGGACCTGGAAGACGGCGCGCCCGCCCCGGTGGTGGACATGGTCCTGGCGGACGCGGAAGGCGGAAGCTACGGCGGGGGGCTCGACGCCGAAGAGCTGCGGGCCCTGGGCACGCGCCTCGTGTCCCGGCCCCTGGTGTCCGCGCGCAGCGCCCCGCTCCTGGACGCGGGCCTGCTCACGGGCGAACTCCTCGCCCTCTGCACAGGCTAGCCCTTCAGCCCCCTGGCCAGGGGCAGCCAGAACCGGAACACCGTGCCCCCGGGCCCGGTATCGAAGTCCAGCTCGCCGTCCAGATAGTCCCGGCCCAGCAGCCGCGCCGCGTACAGCCCCAGGCCCCGGCCCCGGCCCTTGGTGGAAAAGGAGCGCTTGCAGACCTGACGGCGCACGGCCTCGGGCATCTCCCCCTCGTTGTGCACCGAAAATTCCACCCCCCCGTCGCGCCGGGCGCAGGACACGGTGGCCGCGCCGCCCGGAGGCGCGGCTTCCAGGGCGTTGGCGATGAGCGCCCGCAACACCCGCCCGAGCAGCGTGGGGTCGGTGACCAGGGGCGCGTCCTCGCTGTCCGGGGCCAGCACCAGCCGCCTGTCCCGGGCCTCGGGCCGGTCCCGGAATTCGTCGCGCAGTCCCTGGAGGATCTCCAGGGACCCCACGTCCCGGTCGCGCACGGCCAGACGCCCGCGCTCGGCCGCGGCCAGGTCCTTGTGCTCCTGGACCAGGTCCAGGAGCCGGGCCGCGGACTTGTGCAGCAGGCCGCCCGCCTCCACGGGATCGGCCACCTCGCCCCGCTCCATGAGCTCGGAATACATGAACAGGCCCGAGGCGCTGTTCAGCACGTCGTGGAAAAAGACCCGCTCCAGGCTGTGGCGGCGCTTCTCGTGGCTGATGTCCAGAACCGTGACCTGCACGAAGTCATCGCCCCCCACGCACAGGGGCGCGGTGAAGACCTGCAGGTCCAGGGCCGTGTCCCCCACGTCCCCGGCGCGCACCATGCGGCATTCCTCGGCCCCCGGCACCCCGCGCAGGCTCTGCAGGATGGCCAGGGCCGCGCCGCAAAAGCGGCAGAACCTGGTGGTGCCGCAGCCGGAATCGCTCTCATGGGCGTGGACGCAGCCCAGGGCCTCCCCGGGCCTGCGGCCCAGGACCTCCTCGCTCCCGGAGCGCGCCTGGCGGCAGAAGGCCTCGTTGCAGAACACGATCTGGCGCTTGGTGTTCAGGATCATGAAGCCCACGGGCAGGCTCTCGATCAGGGCCGGCGGCGCCAGCTCCCCGACCAGCTCCATGTCCCGGGCCAGCTCCCGTTCCGTGGCCCGCTCGGCGGGCAAGAAATCCGTGGTCTGTTCCCGCTGCATGCTTCCCCCCCGCGCGCGGGACGGGCCCGCGCCGCTCTGTTGGGCGCGAACATAGCACACAACCGCCCCGGACGCGACACGGGGAACGCAAACGGGCCGGGAACGGCATCGCCCCCGGCCCGCAAGGAAATCCGCCGCCCCAAGGCGGCCCCGCGCCTATTTCGCCGCGCGTTCCCGGACGAGGGCCAGGGCCTTTTCCAGGAAGGACATGGGCATGGCCCCTTCCACGGGCGCGCCGTTCATCAGGTACACGGGCACCCCGTGGAAGCCGAAATCCTGGAACTCCTTCAAGTCCCCGCGCACGCGGTCCCGCACGGCCTCGCTGTCCGCTTCGGCCAGCAGCCGCCCCCGATCCACGCCGTCCACGGCTTCGGCGATGTCCTGGAGCTTCCGCCCGGGATCCGGGGCGTCCAGCACGGACTCCTGCTCCCCGAAGGCCTTGTCGTAGAAGGTCCAGGCCTTGTCCGCGCCCTGCAGGGCCAGGGCCTCGAAGAGCCGGGCCCCGAGCTCACC
Source organism: Desulfocurvus sp. DL1XJH-121 (assembly GCF_054819825.1). NCBI lineage: Bacteria > Pseudomonadati > Thermodesulfobacteriota > Desulfovibrionia > Desulfovibrionales > Desulfovibrionaceae > Desulfocurvus > Desulfocurvus sp. DL1XJH-121. The sequence continues at coordinate 90,456 of NZ_JBTVWW010000012.1, read as the reverse complement.
GGCCTCGGAGGTGGGCGCGTGCTTGACCACGTAGCGCACCTCGTTCGGGTGGTCGGCGACGAGCTGCCGCATGTCCCCGGAGCCCCGGGCGCAGAACCCGCACAGGAAGTGGGTGTAGGCCACCACGGTCACGGGCGCGTCGGCCCGGCCGCGCACCACGCGGCCGTCGTCCACCACCGGATTCAGGGGGGCGTCCAGGGCCGCGCGGAAATCCTCCTCGGCCTGGCGCGCCCTGCGCGTCCTGACACCCTGCTCGGCCACGCGCAACAGGGCCTCGGGATCCTGCTCCAGGGCCTGGAGCACGATCTCGGGGTTCCGCTCCACGGCCCGGCGCACGCGCTCCTCCCAGGTCTGGTCCGATATCCTCAGGGCGCAGCCCCCCAGCAGCGTTGCGGCCATGACCACGGCAGCGGCGGCGGCCTTCAGCCCGATGTGCATCGATCTCTCCTTGGTTCCGCGCCGGACGAATCCGGGCATTGGGCCCCTGGATACTCCAGGGCCCGCGCAGGGGCAACCCGCCTCAGATGACGCCGTGCAGGGGGCCGCCGGGCTCGCCCAGGGCGTCCACCCTGCGCTCCGCCTCGGGATCGTCCGTGAGCGACGGGGCGTGGTAGGTCTTCAGGCGCGCGTCGATCACCAGGGGGCCGGCGCAGCCCCAGTGCTTGCAGTGGGTGAAGGCCCCGGCCCCGTAGATGTCCGTGGCCGGGTCCGAACGGGTGAAGGCCACCCAGAGGAAATTGTTCCAGTCCCGGGCCGTGAATTCCGTGTCGTCCACGCAGACCACCAGGGGCAGGTTGTCCAGGCCCCCGGCCTTCTCCAGGGCGTTGGCCAGGCGCGTCATGAGGGGGTCGTGCTCGTCGCGGCCGCGCTTGTGGGCCGGGCCGCGCACCAGGAGCATCCCCGGGGCGAACAGGCGCGGGTCCCCGAACCCCGGGGGCAGGGGCAGGTCCCCGGGGAACCCCGTGCCCAGGGAGCGCCTCCTAGGCCCGCACGAGGCCCAGACCACCTTGGAGCCCTGGTTCAGGCTGATGCCCGAATAGTCGAGGGTGTCCATGGTGGTGCGGGTGATGAAATGCAGGTCCCGCGTAAAGTCCGCGCGCTCCAGCATGTGGGCCAGGAACGCGGGCACGTCGTGGGCCGTGAGCCGGGAGTCGTCCTCGCGCGCGGCCATGAGCACGTACTTGGACAGGGCCGTCTGGGTGCTGCCCAGGAGCGCCATGCCCCCGGTGATCAGTTCCTGGGGGGTGCGCTCCTCGGCGTAGGGCACGTAGCGCTCGCTGCCCACGGCCAGGAGCAGCGGATGCACCCCGGCCGCGTCCACGGCGTGGACCTCGTGGATGCCCGCGAACACCGTGGGCACCAGCTCGGCCGTGAGCTCGTGCACGAAGTCCCCGAACATGGTGTCCTCCTGGGGCGGACGGCCCACGGTGGTGAAGGGCCAGACCGCGTCGGCGCGGTGCAGGACCCTGTCCACCTTGAGCACGGGGAAATCGTGGACCAGGCTGTAGTAGCCCAAATGGTCGCCGAAAGGCCCCTCGGGCTTGCCCGCGCCCGGGAGAATATGGCCGCAGATGCAGAAATCCGCCTGGGCCAGGATGGGCAGCGCGCCGGACGCACGCACCATCTCCATACGGCGGCCGCCCAGGGCCCCGGCGAAGAACAGCTCGGGCATGCCCTCGGGCAGGGGCATCATGGCCGCCAGGGTCATGGCCGGGGGCCCGCCCACGAAGACGTTCACGGCCAGGCTCTCGCCCCGGGCGATGGCCTCGGCGTGGTGCACGCCCAGGCCCCTGTGGATCTGGTAGTGCAGGCCGACCTCGCCGTCGGGCTCGTATTCCCCGCCCGTGAGCTGCACCCGGTACATGCCCAGGTTGGAGGCCCCGTACCCGGGCTTCGCCGGGCTCTCGGAATAGACCTGGGGCAGGGTCGCGTAGGCCCCGCCGTCCATGGGCCAGGAGCGCAGGTGCGGCAGGTCCGCGATGCGGCACTCGGATTCCATCACCGGGCCGTGGCCCACGGTCCGGGGCAGGGCGTGCAACAGGGCCAGGGGCGCGCGCGCGTGCCGCCAGGGGCGCTTGAGCCCGGCCAGGGGATCGACCTTGAGGGAAAAAATGCTCTTCAGCGCGGGCAGGGTGTCGCGGAACAGCCAGCGCACCCGGTCCAGGGTTCCGAAGACGTTGGCCGCCATGGGGAAGCGGGTGCCGCGCACGTTCTCGAACAGCAGGGCCGGGCCTCCCGCCTGGAACACCCGGCGCTGCACCGCGCCGATCTCCAGGTCCGGGTCCATCTCCCTGCGGATGCGCACCAGCTCGCCCCGCTCTTCCAGGGCGCGCAGGCATTCGCCCATGTTCCGGTAGCCCATGACAGCCGCCTTTGCTAGAATGTCCAAAGACAAAAATCTGCCCCATCGCGGGGCGCATGGCAAGGGGGCGCGCCCCCCGGACACCCAACGCGGGAGTATCCCGAATGCTGAAACCCTTTCTCGCGGCCTGCCTGGCCGGATATCTGGTCTTCGCCGGGGCCGCCCTCATGGCCGCCTCGGGCGACGCGGCCAACGGCGAGCGCCTGGCCCACGGCTGCAAATGCCACAAAAACGAACTCAACGGACGGGCCGAGGCCGAACTTGTCAAAAGCCTGCAGGCCTACAAGTCCGGCGCGCGAACCCACGCCTTCATGACCAAGAAGGCCCGCAGCCTCTCGGACCAGGACATCCAGGACCTGGCCGCGTGGTTCGCCTCCCGATAGGCGCGAAACTCCGACGCCGGGCCGCAGCCGGACGCACGCTCCGGCCGGGCCCGGCGTTGCCATTTTGATCATATCTTTTACAAATTTTGCAGGTTTCTTGGCTATTTTTTAACGTTTTTGTATAATACAACCACCTGCCCATCAAATGATCCCGCCGACAGCCTATCTATTTCCCCTGCTATATAAGCATATTACATAAAAATTACCGTCAAAGCACCCCGCGCCGCCGCGCAGGCACCGGGTTTGCAAAAGCCCGGGCATGACCCGAAGCCTGAGCGCCCTGAAACTGCAAGCGCTTTCGGAAATAAGCGCCACCATCCACAAGGCCCTGGACCTGGAGCAAGCCCTGGAGGAGATGCTGCGCGTCCTGTCGCGGACCCTGCACATGGAGCGCGGCACCATCACCCTCCAGGACCCGGCCAACGGGAGCCTGGCCATCATGGCCGCCCACGGCCTGAGCCCCGAGGAACGCAGCCGCGGGGTCTACCACATGGACGAGGGCGTCACGGGCCGGATCTTCCGCACCATGCGCCCCCTGCACGTGCCCGATGTGGACGCCGACCCCCTGTTCCTGGACCGCACGGGAGCGCGCGGGACCAAGGCCGGGGAACGCATCTCCTACACCGGCGTGCCCATCGTCATGAACAACGAGCCCATCGGCGTGCTCTCCGTGGACCGCCTGTTCAGCGACGACGTCTCCGTGGAGGAGGACATCGAATTCCTCACGGTGCTGGCCACCCTGGTGGCCCAGTTCATCCGCCTGAACGAGGCCGTGCGCCAGCGCGAGGAGCGCCTCAAAAACGAAAACGCCGCCCTGCTCTACCAGGTTTCCAAGGAGGGCAAGGGCCCCTACATCGTGGGCAAGAGCCCGCCCATGGCCGAGGTGGAGCGCCAGGCCGCCAAGGTCGCCCCCACGCCCGCCACGGTTCTGCTCTTGGGCGAATCCGGCACGGGCAAGACCCTCATCGCGCGCATCATCCACGAGCTTTCGGACCGCCGCAGCGGCCCCTTCGTGAAGGTCAACTGCACCAGCCTCCAGGAATCCCAGCTGGAGAAGGAGATCTTCGGCCACGAGAACGGGTCCGAGGCCTCGGCCAGGCCCAGCCGCTTCGAGGAGGCGGCCGGGGGGACCATCTTCCTGGACGAGGTGGGCGAACTGCCCCCGGCCCTGCAGGCCAAGCTGTTGCGCGTGCTCCAGGACCGCAAGTTCGAGCGCCCGGGCAGCAACCGCACCATCAGTTCCGACGTGCGCATCATCGCGGCCACCAACCACGACCTGCGCGAGCTGGCGGATCAGGGCCGGTTCCGCCTGGACCTCTACTACCGGCTGAACGTCTTCCCCATCGCCCTGCCCCCCCTGCGCAACCGCAAGGAGGACGTGCAGGGCCTGCTCAACCATTTCCTGCACAACGCGTCCCGGGCCTACGGCCGGGACCTCTACTGCACGCCCCAGGCCCTGGACCTCCTGCACCAGCACGACTGGCCGGGCAACGTGCGCGAACTGGAGAACATGGTGGAGCGCCTGGCCATCATGTCCGAGGACGGCCGCATCGGCCAACGCCTCATCAAACTGGCCCTGGCCGCCGAGGCCGCCGTGTCCCGCAACCGCCGGGACGAGTCCCGCGCCGAGGAGGAGGCCGCCGGCCAGCACTCCCAGGGCAAGCCCACCCTCAGGGAAATGGAGCGCAACGAGATCCTCCTGGCCCTGTCCGAAAGCAACTGGATCAAGCGCCGCGCGGGCGAGGCCCTGGGCCTCACCGAGCGCCAGATCGGCTATCGGGTGCGCAAGTACGGCCTGGAGGAGCGGGTGCTCTCCGAACGCAGGCGCCTGCGCGAACGCCGCTGAAACCGGCGGTTCCACAACGCACGATCGCTACGTCGCTTCGTGAAAACCAAAACCTCGCGTATTGGAATACGCGTCGGTCTTGCTTTTCCCTTGCGCCTTGCGCTCGCACATTTGGGAACAGTCGGCCGGTCTTTTAAGCCTTCCGTGCAACAAGTATTTTATTCAAGAAATTCTGCGGCGGAACAGCCATCCGGCCACGGCCAGGGTGGTCAGGCCGATGACGGCCAGGGGCCACAACTGGTCCAGGAGCAGGCCCACGGACGCGCCCTCCAGGAAGACCCCGCGCACCAGGGTCAGGGCGTAGCGCAGGGGGTTGATGCGGGTCAGCCACTGCACGGGCTCGGCCATGTTGGCGATGGGCGTGGCGAAGCCCGAGAGGATCACCGAAGGCATGGCGAAGGTGAAGGTGCCCAGCAGCCCCTGCTGCAGGGTCACGGACAGGGACGAGATGAACAGCCCCACCCCCACGCAGGACAGCAGGAACAGGACCAGCCCCAGATAGAGGGTCGCCAGCTGGCCCCGGAACGGCACCTCGAACCAGAACACGCCGATGGCCAGGATCACGGCGGACTCCACCAGGCCGATGAGCATGCCCGGCGCGGCCTTGCCCACCAGGATGTCGAAGGGCCGGTAAGGGCTGACCAGCAACTGGTCGAAGGTGCCCTGCTCCCGCTCCCGGGCCACGGACAGGCTGGTCACCAGGAGCGTCACGAACAGGGTGACCATGACCACGATGCCCGGCACGAAGAACCAGCGCGAGAGCAGGTTGGGATTGTACAGGGCGCGGGTCGCCAGGGTGGCCCCGGGCGCGGGGCTGCCCCGCGCGGCCAGGACCCTGCGGTTGAAGTCCGAGGCCACCGAGGCCACGTAGTTCAGGGCCAGAGAGGAGCGGTTGGAGTTGCGCCCGTCCAGGATGACCTGGACCTCGGCCCCGGAGCCGTCGCCCAGGCGGCGCGAGAAGTCCGGCCCCAGATGCACCACCAGCGTCACCTGGCGCGAGTCGATGAGCTCGGTCATGCGCCGCGCGTCGCTCATTTCCTCCACCAGCTTGAAGCTCCTGGAACCCGAGAGCCCGGCCAGGAATTCGCGGGACTCGGCGCTGTTGTCCTCGTCGAACACGGCGTAGGGCACGTCCACCAGATCGAAGGTGGCGGCGTAGCCGAAGAGGATGGTCTGCAACAGCGGCGGGATGATGACCACCGTGCGGCTGCGCGGGTCCTTGAGCAGGGCCAGGAACTCCTTGCGCGCCAGGGCCAGTATGCGGAGGATGGTTTCCATGGCCCCTACTCCAGGCTCTTTCTGGTGCGCAGCCGCGCCACGCCCAGGAAAAACGCGGCCAGGGCGAACAGGGCCAGGGCGTTGGGCGCGATGACGCCCGCCGCGTCCCCGGCCAGGAAGATGGAGATGACCATGGCCGCGAAGTACTTGGCCGCCACGATCATGGACACGGCCTGGATGAAGCCCGGCGCGCTGTGCAGGTCGAAGATGAAGTCCGAGAGGAAGAACGCGGGCAAGAACGTGGCCAGGATGGCGATCTGCCCGGCCACGAACTGGTTCTTGGCCACCACGGAGATGAACAGGCCCATGCCCAGGGCCGTGATCAGGAACAGGGCCGTGACCCCGGCCAGGCAGAACAGGGAACCGCGCAGGGGCACCCCGAACAGGAACACGGCCATGAGCACCGTGAGGCAGAACCCGCCCATGCCCAGCACGAAATAGGGCGCCACCTTGCCCAGCAGGAGCTCCCAGATGCGCACGGGCGTGGCCAACAGCGCCTCCATGGTGCCGCGCTCCCATTCCCGGGCCATGACCAGGGCCGTCAAGAGGGAGCCGATGAGTGTCATGATCAGCACCATCAGCCCGGGCACCAGATAATTGCGGCTCTTGGACGCGGCGTTGAACCAGATGCGCGGGGCCACGGAGACCGGCGGGGGCGAGCCGCCCTCGCGCAGGCGCAGGGCCGCGCCCCAGTTGTCCAGGGCCGAGGCCACGTACCCGGCCACCTGGCGGGCGCGGTTGGCGTCCACCCCGTTGACCAGGACCTGGATCTCGCCCTCCCCGGCCTCGAACTTGCGCGCGAAGTCCGCGCGCAGGCGCACCACCCCGTCCACCACGCCCGAGCGCAGCAGGGTCTCGGCCTCGGCCATGGAGGCCACGCCCACGGGCCGCAGGTAGCGGGTGCCCGCCAGGCGGCCCGCGAAATCCGTGGCCCGCGCCGAGGGCCGCTCCACCACCAGGGCCAGGGACACGTCCTCGGCGTCCAGGCTCACGCCGTAGCCGAACAGGAACAGCAGCACCACGGGCATGACCAGGCCGATGAGGATGCTGCTGGGGTCGCGCACCATCTGCAGGGATTCCTTGCGCACCAGCCCGCGCAGGCGCAGGAGCGACGCCCCGAGGCCGGAAATCCGCCCGGGCTCAGGCATGGGCGGCCTCCCCGGCCTCGCGCTCCTCGCGACGCCGTTTGACCAGGGCGATGAAGGCCTCCTCCATGGTCTCGCCCCCGCCCGGGGCCATGGCCCGGATGGCCGCGGGCGTGTCCAGGGCCAGGATCTCCCCGGCCACCACGATGGCCATGCGGTCGCAGAACTCGGCCTCCTCCATGAAATGGGTGGTCACCACCACGGTCACGCCCCGGTCGGCCAGCCCGGTGATGCGCTTCCAGAAGGCGCGCCGCGCCAGGGGGTCCACCCCCGAGGTGGCCTCGTCCAGGAAGAGGATCTCCGGCTCGTGCATCAGGGCGCAGGCCATGGCCAGGCGCTGCTGGTAGCCGAAGGGCAGCGTGCCGCTGGCGGCCTGGGCCACGTCGGCCAGGCTCAGGCTGGACAGGGCCCAGTGGATGCGCTCGGCGCGGCGCGAACCGAACAGGCCGTAGGCCGAGGCGAAGAACTCCAGGTTCTCGCGCACGGTGAGCTGGCCGTACTGGGAAAACTTCTGGGCCACGTAGCCGATGCGACGCCGCGCCTTGGCCGCGGCCTTGCGCAGGTTCACCCCGGCCACCTTGAGGGTCCCGGACGTGGCGGGCAACAGGCCGCAGAGCATGCGGAAGGTGGTGGACTTGCCCGCGCCGTTGGGGCCGAGCAGCCCGAAAATCTCGCCCCGGCGCACGCAGAAGTCCACGTCCCGCACGGCCCAGAAGTCCCCGAAGCGCCGCGACAGGCCCCGGACCTCGATGACGGCCTCGCCCCCGGCGCAGGCCCCGCCGCCGCCGCCTTCGCCGCGATCCGCCGCCCCGTTCGGGCGCACGCCGCGCTCCAGGTCGCCCAGGTCCGCCTGGCCGCCCACGGCCCCGTGCAGCAGGGTCATGAACCCGTCCTCGAAATCCGGCTCCCTGGGCTCCACGCGGCCCAGCCCGTCCCCGTCCCAGGATTCCACGCCCTCGGCCAAGACCACGCGCACCCGGCCCGCCTGCAGGGTGGCGTCCAGCACCGCGTCGCTGTCCAGGGCCTTGGCCTGGGCCCTGCGCGGCAGGCCCGGCGGGACCACGAAGCGGGTCCGGCCCCCGGCCAGGGCCGTGATGCCCCGGGGCTCGTCCTCGGCCAGCACGCGGCCCTCGAACATCACGGCCACCCGGTCGCAATGCTCGGCCTCGGACAGGTAGGCCGTGCTGACCAGCACGGTCACGCCCCGCTCGCGCACCATGCGGAAGACGATCTTCCAGAGCTCCTGACGCGAGAGGGGGTCCACGCCCACGGTGGGCTCGTCCAGAAGCAGCAGCTCGGGCGTGCGCACCAGGGCGCAGGCCAGGCCGAGCTTCTGCTTCATGCCGCCGGACAGCCGCCCGGCCAGGCGCGAGGTGAACGGCGCCAGCCCGGTCATGCGCATCAGCGCGGGATAGGTTTGCTCGCGCTCGGCCCGGGTCAGGCCCTGGAGGTCCGCGTAGAGCTCCAGGTTCTCCATGACGCTCAGGTCGCCGTACAGGCCGAATCGCTGGGGCATGTAGCCCATGCGCGAGAGCATGGCCGCGTCCCCGGCGGCCGGGTCCGCGCCCAGCACGCGCATCTCGCCCGCATCCGGGCGCATGAGCCCGGCGGCCATGCGGATGAAAGTGGTCTTGCCCGCGCCGTCGGGCCCGAGCAGGCCGTAGACCATGCCCTGCTCCACGGCCAGGGATATCCCGTCCAGGGCGCGGACCTCGCGGGCCTTGGTGCGGAAGGTCTTGACCAGGCCCGAGGCCTCCAGGGCTCGGCTCACTGCGCGGCCCCCGGGTTGGCGGGAGCCGCCGCGGCGGGGCTGACCGTGGCCGGGCTGCCCAGGCGCAGGAGCCCCCCGGGGTCCTTGACCTGCACGCGCACCTCGTAGACCAGATAGGTGCGCAGCTCCGGGGTCTCCACGTTGCGCGGGGTGAACTCGGCCATGGGCGAGATGTAGCCCACCCAGCCCTGGAAGGCCCTGTCCGGGAAGGAGTCCACGCGCACCTCCATGGCCATGCCCGGCTTCACGCGGCCAAGGTCCGTCTCCGAGACATAGGCCCGCACCCACTTGGGATCCGTGAGCGCCAGGGTGCACACCGGGCGCGAGGCCGAGGCCATGTCCCCGGGCTCCAGCATGCGGCTCTGCACCACCCCCGCGGCCGGGGCGCGCAATTCGGCCTGGGCCAGGCGCTGGCGCAGGTAGTCCAGGTCCGCCTCCCGGGCGGCCACGGCGGCCCGGGCCTTGTCCACGTCCTCCTGGCGCGCGCCCTCGCGCAAGAGGTCCAGGTTCTCGCGGGCCAGGTTGAACCGCGCCTGGGCCACGTCGCGGGCGGCCAGGGCGTCGTCCACCTGCTCCTGGGCCACGAAGCCCCCGGCGAGCAGTTCCTTGCGCCGCTTGAGAATGCGCTGGGCGTTTTTCAGCTCCGCGCGGGCGGACTCCACCTGGGCCGCGGCCTGGGCTATCTCCTGGGGGCGGTTGCCCGTCGTGAGCCTGCGCAGGGCCGCCCGGTCCGCCTCCAGGGCGGCCTCGGCCTGGGCGATCTGCCGGTCCAGCAGGGAGGTGTCCTGGCGGGCCACGACCCGCCCGGCTTCCACCACGTCGCCCTCCTCCACGTCCACGGAGGCCAGGCGCTCGGTTTCCCTGAAGGCCAGGTCCACCTGGCGCAGGTCCACGTTGCCGTAGAGCGCCAGGGGCGACGGCCCCTCCCCGTTCCCCGCGAGGCCCCAGTACAGCCCAGCGGCCACGGCCGCGGCCACGGCCGCGATAAGTATCTTCTTCAGCATGCGATGCCGCCTTTTTCGGTTTAGCCCTTGAATACCACTGCAAGAATGCCATGTTAACCAGAAAACCCGCGTTTTTGCACCCCTCGGCGAGGCCTGCGCCGCGCCGGACGCCAGGAAACGCACGCCACTTTCAAAGTTTCTCCATTTGTTTCAAACACAGAACTGGCAAAATGCCGCCCCCCGCACGGACGCGAGGCCCCGCACCCCCCGCTCTTTACATCTGGTGACGACTCGTGGATTATACTGGTTATGCTCTGCGGGCGAAGACCCCACGGGGCCCGAGTGGACAATGGGGGATACCAGAGGATGAAGGCTTCGCTCGTCGCCTGCCATGAATGCGACCTGCTGCACAGGGTGCGCGCCCTGCCCGACGGAGGCGTGGCGCGCTGCACTCGTTGCGGGGCCGTGCTCTATCGCCGCCGCGACGGCAGCCTGGAGCAGGTCCTGGCCCTGACCCTGGCCGGGCTGGTGCTCTTCGCCGTGGCCAACTGGTTTCCCTTCCTCTCCATGCGCCTGGAGGCCAACCTCCAGGAGACCACCCTGCTCACGGGCATCCGCCAACTGGCGGCCCAGGGCATGGGCTGGCTGGCGGCCCTGGTGCTGGCCACGGGCGTGGCCGCGCCCCTGTTGCGGCTCGTGCTGCTGTTGTACGTGACCCTGCCCCTCTACCTGGGCAAGGTCCCGCCCCTGGGGGCCCGGGCCTTCCGTCTGGCCCTGATGCTCCAGCCCTGGGCCATGATGGAGGTCTTCCTCCTGGGCATCCTGGTGGCCATGGTCAAGCTCTCGTCCATGGCCGACATCCTCATCGGACCGGCCCTGTACGCCTTCGCCTTCCTGATCCTGGTGCTGGCGGGCATCACCTCCTCCCTGGACCAGAAGGACGTCTGGGACCGCATGGGGACGCCATGAACGCCGCCCAGGGACTCACGGCCGCCCGGGCCGGGCTCGTGGCCTGCCACAGCTGCGGCCTCCTGGTGCGCGACGCCCGCGGCGAGGACGTGGAGCAGAGCTGCCCGCGCTGCGGCGCGGCCCTGCACTCGCGCAAGCCCGACAGCCTGGCGCGCACCTGGGCCTTTCTGATCACCGCGGCCATCCTCTACGTGCCCGCCATGGCCATGCCCATCATGACCACGGCCACCATCCAGGGCATGCGCAAGGACACCATCCTCTCGGGCGTGGTCTACCTTCTGACCTCGGGCATGTGGCCCCTGGCGGCCATCGTGTTCTTCGCCAGCGTGGTGGTGCCCATCCTGAAGATTCTGACCATCGGCTATCTCCTCGTTTCCTTGAGGAAAGACGACAACCACCGGCGCGAACGCACCAAACTCTACCGCCTGACCGAGGCCGTGGGCCGCTGGTCCATGGTGGACGTATACGTGGTGACCATTCTCGTGGCCCTGGTGCAGCTCCGGGCCCTGGCCCTGATCTCCGCCGAGCCCGGGGCCGTATATTTCGGGGCCGTGGTGGTTCTGACCATGTTTGCGGCCATGAGCTTCGATCCCAGGCTGATCTGGGACGATGAAGTGGAGGACATCATCGCATGAACGAGACCCCGCCGCCCCCGGAGACCCGGGACGACGATTTCCGGGAATCCGTGGCCGAGCCCGTGCTGCGCCGCAAGCGGCTTTTTTCCATCGTCTGGCTGATCCCCCTGGTGGCGGCCCTGGCCGCGTCCTGGATGGCCTACGACGCCCTGCAGTCCGAGGGCCCGACCATCACCATCCGCTTCGACACGGCCGAGGGCCTGGTGCCGGGCAAGACCAAGATCAAGTTCAAGGACGTGGAAGTGGGCCAGGTGGAGAACATCGAATTCACCCAGGACCTCCTGCACGTGGTGGTCACGGCCAGGATGATCAAGGGCGTGGAGCGCTATCTGCGCTCCGAGACCCTGTTCTGGGTGGTGCGGGCGCGGGTCACGGCCAGCGAGGTCTCGGGCCTGAACACCCTGTTCTCCGGGGTCTACATCGGCATGCAGCCCTCCAAGAAGGGCAAGCTGCTGAGCGAGTTCCAGGGCCTGGCCGAGCCGCCCGTAGTCACGGACGAGCGCCAGGGCCGCCACTACATCCTGCGCACCGACGACCTGGGCTCCCTGGACGTGGGCGCGCCTGTGTATTTCCACCGCGTGAAGGTGGGCAAGGTGGTGGACTACGAGCTTCTGGACAACGACGACGTGGAGATCAAGATCTTCGTGCGCGCCCCGCACCACAAGCGCGTGCACGTGGGCACCAAGTTCTGGAACGCCTCGGGCCTGGACATGTCCCTGGACGCGCGCGGCGTCCGGGTTGAGGCCCAGTCCCTGGTGTCCATGATCCTGGGCGGCATCGCCTTCGACACGCCCGGGGCCGCGCAGTCCGTGGAGATGGCCCCGCCGGACACGGTCTTCCCCCTGTACGCCGACAGGGAGACCAGCTTCGACACCTCCTACGACTACAGGGAACGCTACCTCCTGCATTTCAAGGGCTCGGTGCGCGGGCTCAGCGTGGACGCGCCCGTGGAGTTCCGGGGCATGACCATCGGCAAGGTCCTGGACGTGCGCCTGCAGCTGGACGCCAAGCACAAGCGCATGCGCATCCCCGTGCTGGTGGAGATCGAGCCCGAGCGCTTCGAGGTCCTCGGCCTGGACAAGGACAAGGCCGGCGAGGGCCGCGAAAAGGTCGTGCCGCTCCTGGCGGACATGGGCCTGCGCGCGCAGCTCAGGACCGGCAACCTGCTCACGGGCCAGGCCTACGTGGACCTGGACCTGCACCCGGGCCTGCCCGGGGGCGGGCTCACGGACAAGGGCGGCCGGTTCAAGGAGCTGCCCACCATGCCCTCGCCCCTGGAAGGCATCTTCGACAAGGCCGCCAGCGTGATGACCAAGCTGGACGACCTGCCCATCCGGCGCATGGGCTCCGAGTTGCGCGACACCATGGCCGACATGCGCGGGGCCACCCAGGCCATCCGGCGCATCATGGACAGCGTGGACGAACATCACGTCCTGCCCAAGGCCGGGGCCATGATGGACCAGGCCCGCGACGCCCTGGCCGAGGTGGAGAGCGCCATGAACCCGAATTCCCCGGCGCGCGCGGACCTGGACAAGCTGCTGCGCGAGCTGACCGATGCGGCCCGCTCCCTGCGCATGCTGGTGGAATATCTCGAACGGCAGCCCGACGCGCTGCTCTTTGGAAAGGAAAAGCCATGACCCGCCCCCTTCCGACCACCGCCCTGCTGTGCGCGGCCCTGGCCGCGCTGCTGTGCCTGGCCTCGTGCCGGGGCGCGGCTCCGCAGATGAACTTCTACACCCTGCCCCCGGCCGAGGCCCTGCCCGCCGGGGCCCGGGCCGACGGGCCGTCCGTGGGCGTGGGGCCCCTGGTCATCCCCCGGACCATCGACCGCCCGCACATCGTGACCCGCGAGACGGACAACCGCCTGCGCCTGGCGGAATTCCAGCGCTGGGCCGGGCCCCTGGGGGACGAGGTCCTGGCCGCCCTGACCCGCACCCTGGCCGCGCGCCTGGGCAGCGAGGAGGTCCTGGCCTACCCCTGGAGCGAGTTCAAGGAGCCGGACTTCCGCGTGCCCGTGGAGATCCAGCGCCTGGACGGACGCCTCGGCGGCAAGGTGGTCCTGGAGGCCACCTGGGGCGTGGCCGCGCCCGGGGAACGCCAGGCCCGGGCAGTGCACGCCTTCCGCACGGCCGTGCCCACGGCGGACGCGGGCTACCCCGCCCTGGTGGACGCCCACGCCAAGGCCCTGGAAGAGCTGGGCGGGGTCATCGCGACGGAAATCCAAGGGATGCGCGGCAAATAGCCGCGTTCCATGACGCCATCAAAAAGGCCTGCGGCAAACGCCGCGGGCCTTTTTCATTCCAGAAATCGTGCACCGGACTTAGCGGAAGTCCACGCGCTGCACGCCGTCACCCGTATTGACCTCGGCCTCCACCCTGGGGGTGGTGCTGACGACCTTGCCGCGCCGGACCACGAACAGCCGCGCCGGGTGCAGGCGCAGGGCCTCGCGCTTGGACGCGGCCTGGAGCACCACGAGGTCCGCGTTGCATCCGGGCCTGAGGCCGTAGCCTTCGAGGTTCAGGGTCCGGGCCCCGCGCGTGGTCACGGCGTCGAAGAGCGTGTTCTGCTGGTCCACGCCGATCATGTGCAGGGCGTGGGCCGCCATGTGCGCCACCTCCAGCATGTCGTGGGTGCCCATGGGGTACCAGGGGTCCATGACGTCGTCGTGGCCCAGGGAGACGTTGATGCCCATGTCCAGCAGCTCGGGCACGCGCATCAGCCCGCGCCGCTTGGGATAGGTATCGTGGCGGCCCTGGATGCTCAGGTTCACCAGGGGGTTGCACACACAGTTCATCCGCGACTCGGCCATCAGGGGCATGAGCTTGGACACGTAGTAGTTGTCCATGGAATGCATGCTGGTCAGGTGCGAGGCCGCCACCCGGCCCTGCATACCCAGGCGTTGGGTCTGGTAGGTCAGTTCCTCGATGTGACGCGAATGCGGGTCGTCGGACTCGTCGCAGTGCATGTCCACCAACAGCCCGCGCTCTGCCGCGATCTCGCAGAGCAGGCGCACGGACTCGCGGCCGTCGGCCATGGTGCGCTCGAAATGCGGGATGCCGCCCACCACGTCCACGCCCTTGTCCAGGGCCCTCTCCAGCAACTCCACCCCGCCCGGCGTGCGCAGCACCCCGTCCTGGGGGAAGGCCACCAGCTGGATGTCCACGGTGTCGCGCATCTCCTCGCGCAGCTCCAGAAGCACGTCCACGGCCATGAGCGTGGGGTCCGTGGTGTCCACGTGGGTGCGGATGGCCAGGTTGCCCTTGGCCACGGACCAGGACAGGAGCTTCTTGGCGCGCTCCTTCACGGCCTCGGGGGTCAGGCTGGGCTTGAGTTCGCCCCAGATCTTGATGCCCTCCAGGAGCGTGCCCGACTGGTTCAGGCGCGGCAGGCCCATGGACAGGGTGGCGTCCATGTGGAAATGCGACTCCACGAAGGGCGGCGTGACCAGGCAGCCCGCCGCGTCGATGGTCCGGGCGGCGTCGCCCGCGATGGCCGGGGCCGTCTCCACGATCCTGCCGTCCCGGCAGGCGATGTCCACGGGGTCCCTGTGGCCGTCCACCACGGCGTTCTTCACGAGCAGATCGAGCATTGTATTCCCCCGGTTAGCGTTCGCCCTTGCGGAAGGGAATGAGCAGGGCCTTGGGGTACGCGGCCCTGCGGCACATGACGATGAGGGCGATAATGGAAAAAACGTAGGGCATCATCAAGTAGAATTGATAGGGGATGGCCATGCCCGACTGCTGCTGCACGCGCATCTGCACCGCGTCGAAGGCCGCGAAGAGCACGCAGCCGAGAAGCGCCTTGCCCGGCTTCCAGGAGGCGAAGACCACCAGGGCGATGCACACCCAGCCCCGGCCGTTGACCATGCCGATGTAGAAGGCGTCGAAGGCCGACATGGTCAAAAACGCCCCGCCCACGGCCATGAGCGCGGAACCCGCCACCACGGCCCCGGTGCGGATGGAGAACACGGACAGCCCCTGGGCCTCGGCGGCCATGGGGTTCTCGCCCACCATGCGCACGGCCAGCCCCAGGGGCGTGCGGAACAGCGCGTAGGCCACCACGATGACGGCGACGAGGGCCACGTAGGTCAGGGCCGACTGGTTGAAGAGCACGTCCCCGACCAGCGGGATGTCCGAAAGGTACGGCACGGCGAAGGTCTTGAAGGGGATGATCTTGGGCGGGGTGGTGGCCTTGGGCAGCAGCATGCGGAAGACGAAGGACGACAGCGCCGAGGCCAGCATGGTGATGCCCAGGCCCGTGACGTGCTGGGACAGGCCCAGATGCACGGTGAACAGGGCGTGCAGGAGCCCGAACAGCGCGCCCACGAAGGCCGCGAACAGCACCCCGGTCCAGAGGTCGCCGCCGAAGTAGACCCAGGTCCAGCCCGCCATGCTCCCGGCGGCCATGATGCCCTCGATGCCCAGGTTGAGCACCCCGGCCCGCTCGCAGAGCAGCTCGCCCAGGGTGCCGAAGATCAGCGGCGTGGCCATGCGGATGGTGGCCAGCCAGAAGCCCGTCTCCAAAAGGAAATGCAGGACGTCCACGGCTACCTCCACCTGATCCGGTAATGGGACAGGAGCATGGACACCAGCACGGCCAAGAGGCACACCGCCGTGGTCACGTCGGCGATGTAGTTGGAGATGTTGATGGCCCGGCTCATGGAGTCCGCGCCGATGTAGATGATGGCCACGAACACCGAGGCCGCGATGACCCCCAGGGGGTGCAGGGCCGCGAGCATGGCCACGACGATGCCCGAGTAGCCGAAGCCCGGGGACAGGTCGAGGGTCAGGTATTCCTTGACCCCGCACAGCTCCGAGACCCCGGCCATGGCCGCCAGCCCGCCGGAGATGAGCGCCGTGCGCACGGTCACCGCGTCCACGGGCATGCCCGCGAATCGGCTGGCCCGGGGGCTCGCGCCCACGGCGCGGATCTCGAAGCCCCAGGTGGTGGAGCGCATGAACCACCACGCGGCCACGGCGCAGGCCAGGGCCAGGACGAAGCCCAGGTGCAGCCGGGTCTTGGGCAGAAGCTGCGGCAGGAGCGCCGAGTCCACCACGGGCGCGGCCTGGGGCCAGCCCATGGCCATGGGGTCCTTCCAGGGCCCGAAGACCAGCCAGTTGACGAAGAGCAGCACGATGAAGTTGAGCAGCAGCGTGGTCACCACCTCGTCCACGTGCAGCTTGGTCTTGAGCAGCGTGGGGCCGAGGAGGAACAGCCCCCCGGCCACGGCCCCGGCCAGGAAGAGATAGGGGATCATCAGGTAGGTGGGCAACTCCAGCGGGCCCGTGCCCAGCCACGTGGCCGCCACCGCGCCGATGTACAGCTGCCCTTCCCCGCCGATGTTCCAGAGCTTGGCGCGGAAGGCCACGGCCGCGGCTAGGCCGGTGAAGATCAGCGGCGTGGCCCGGGTGAGGGTCTCGGTGAGGGCGAAGGTGCTGCCCAGGGAGCCCTTGATCATCAGGGCCCAGCCCTCAAGGGGCGAGGCCCCGGCCCAGACGAGCAGCGCCGAGCAGGTGAGCATGGCCGCGAAGACCGCGAGGACCGGGGCCAGGGCCCTCATGGCCAGGGAGACGTGTTCGCGGGCTTCGAGCCTCATGCCGCGCCTCCCATGCGGGCCTCGTCCGCGCTGGCGCGCGGGGCGGCGTGCCCGGACATGAGCAGGCCGATGTGCGCGCGGTCCACGTCCTTGGCGGCCACGGGGGCGGACAGGGAGCCCTGGTACATGACCTGGATGCGGTCGGCCACCTGAAACAGCTCGTCCAGGTCCTCGGAGATGAGGATCACGCCCGCGCCGTGCTCGGCCGCGTTCAGCAGGCGCTGGTGCACATCCGCCGCCGCGCCCACGTCCAGGCCCCAGGTGGGCTGGTTGACCACCAGGATCGACGGAGCGCCCGAGAGCACGCGGGCCAGGATGAGCTTCTGCATGTTGCCGCCGGACAGCTTGCGCACGGGCGTCTCGATGCCCGGGCAGCGCACGTCGAAGGCCTCCACCAGCTGCCTGGCGCGCGAGGCCAGGGCCTTGAAATTCAGTATCCCGCGCTTGGAGAAGCCGGGGAGCTTGTAGGTTTCGGTGGCCAGGTTCTCCATGACGGTCATGTCCGCCACCAGGCCGGTGCCGGTCCTGTCGTCGGGCACGCGGCCCACGCCGCGCGCCACCATGGCCGCCGGGGTGGGCCGCTGCAGCGGCTTGCCGCCGACGATCAGGCTCCCGGCCTCGGGAACCACGAGCCCGGAGAGCAGGTCCGCGAAGGCGGCCTGGCCGTTGCCCGAGACCCCGGCGATGCCCAGGATCTCGTGGGCCCTGAGGCTCAGGGAAAGATTGTCCAGCACCCCGCAGCCGCCCGCGACGCAGATGGACTCCAGGCGCAGGATCTCCTTGCCCGCCTGGGGCTCCTGGCGTTCGGCGCGCGGGATGTCGCAGCCCACCATGGCCCGGGCCAGCTCCTCGGCGCTGGTCTCGGCCGTGGCCGCCTCGAAGACCACCCGCCCCTGGCGCAGGACCACGCAGCGGTCCGACGCGGCCATGACCTCGCGCATCTTGTGGGTGATGAAGATCACGGACAGGCCCTCTCGCACCAGCTGGCGCAGGGTGGCGAAGAGGTGGTCGGCCTCCTGGGGCGTGAGCACCGAGGTGGGCTCGTCCAGGATCAGGATGCGCGCGTCGCGGTACAGGACCTTCAAAATCTCCACCCGCTGGCGCTGGCCCACGGACAGGTCCCGGACCATGGCCGAGGGATCGACCTCCAGGCCGAACTTCCGCATCAGCGCGTCCAGCCGCTCGCGGGCCGCGCGCTTGTCGTGCCTCAGCGCCGCGAGGGACTCGGTGCCCAGGATGACGTTCTCCAGCACGCTCATGTTCCCGGCCAGGGTGAAGTGCTGGTGGACCATGCCCACCCCGGCGTCCAGGGCCGCGCGCGGCGAGCCCGGGGGCAGCGTCCGGCCGCGCACTTCCACGCCGCCGGAGTCGGCCACGTAATGGCCGAAGAGGATGGACATCAGCGTGGTCTTGCCCGCGCCGTTCTCGCCGAGGAGCGCCAGCATCTCGCCCTCGTGCAGGGCCAGGGTCACGCTGTCGTTGGCCACAACGGAACCGAAGGACTTGGTGATTCCGTCGAGCTTGAGGATGGTGTCTGCCATGGTCTTCCGGAAAAGGGCCGCCCCCCCTGGAGGAGCGGCCCTGGCGTCTGCTTTAGAAGGTGGATTTGGGCTCGTTGTCGTCGATGGCGACGGTCAGGGAGCCGCCCTTGATGGCCGCGGCGGCCTCGGCCACCTTGGCCTTGGCGTCGGCCGGGATCTTGCCCTCGAACTCGTAGAACGGGGACAGGGACGCGCCGCCCTTGGCCATCATGGTCCACTCGCGGTAGTCCTCGGCCTTGAATTTCCCGGCCTTGACCAGGGAAATTGCGTGGTTCACGGCGGACTCCATGTGCCACAGGGCCGAGGCCACGACCACGTCCTTGCCGTTCTCTTCCTTGTTCATGTCGTTGACGTTGCCGAAGGCGATCAGGCCCTTCTCGCGGGCCGCGTCCACCACGCCCGCGCGCTCGGCGTAGAGCACGTCCACGCCGGCCTCCACCTGGGCGAAGGCGAATTCCTTGGCCTTCGGAGGATCATACCAGGAGCCGATGAAGGAGACCTTGAACTCCACCTTGGGGTTCACGGACTTGGCCCCGGCCATGAAGGCGTTGAACAGGCGGTTGCACTCGCCGATGGGATAGCCGCCGACCATGCCGATCTTGTTGGTCTTGGTCATCTTGCCCGCGATGATGCCCATCAGGTAGCAGGGCTCGTGGATGTAGTTGTCGAACACCGAGAGGTTGTCGCCCCGGGGCCCGAAGGTGTCGCCCATGAGATAGGCGACCTTGGGGTAGTCCTTGGCAACCTTGGTCACGTCGCGGGAGATGCCGAAGGCCTCGCCCACCACCAGGTCCACGCCCTTCTCGGAGTACTCGCGCAGCACGCGGACATAGTCGGTGTTGGAAACCTTCTCGGAGTACACGTACTCGATCTCGCCGGCGTCGGCGGCCTTCTGCAGGGCCTTGTGCAGGCAGGCGTCCCACTTCTGCTGGATGGGCTGGGTGTAGATGCCCGCCACCTTGATCTTGCCCGCGAAGGCGGGGGCGACGCACAGAACGGCCGCGAGGCACAGGGCCACGGCAATGGTCAAACGGTTTTTCATGCGATGCTCTCCTGGAGTAAAATGTATGGTCATGGTTCCGGCCGAACGCGCGGCGCGGGACAATCCACCCATTGTGCAACGGAAGTGCCAGTGCTGTTGCCTGGGAATATCATCTATAAAAACGCACAATTAGAACGAGAACAGGCTGGCAGCGAGGGCAGGCGCAGCGCATCTCCGCCGAGGGTTGTACATTTTTGCCACCACTTGGACAACATGCGGGGCCGCTATTTACATTTTTGTGCCATCCACAGACGAAGAGGTTGGTCCCGGGACGCGACGCGCGTGCGGACGCCCCGAGCGCGCCCAGGGCCCGGACGGCGCTCCACCCCGGGCCCGCAACGCCATACCAGGCATCGAACAACACATACGCGCACTGTACAGCGGGCTTCGTAAACGGCAACAAACCGTATTCATTCGGCATTGTCGGAGCAACGATTACAACACCGCCCCTCCTCCCCATGCATCAAGACACAAAATACGCCAAAACCGTTGCCGGAATATCCCAATTGGAATAGCAATTACGCTTGACCCTTATCCTCGCAACCCCACGTATGGAAGGAGGCGGCATGAAGAGCACCAGCAAAGCCAAGACGAAAACCATCGACAGCGCCCTGGCGACTCAGGTTCTCGACCAGTTGCCCACCACCGTCTTTGCCGTGGACAACGACATGGATGTCGTCTTCATGAACAGGGCCGGGCTGAACATCCTGGGCAAATCGCTGCAGGACGTCCTGGGCCAGCACTGCAAGGACGTCTTCAACTCCCAGCATTGCGGCAAAAGGGAATGCCGGATGCTGACGGCCATGAAGACCGGCGCGCCCTCGACCGCCAGGAACGAACTCTCCCTGAACGGGAAGACCATCCCCATCGAATACACCGCCGCGCCCCTCACGGACACCAAGGGCAAGGTCGTGGGCGGCGTGGAATACGTCATCGACATCACCCAGCGGGTGCAGGACGAACGCCGCCTGCGCGAGCAGAGCCGCACCATCCAGGAGATCTCGACCCCGGCCATCAGCCTCTGGGACGGCATCGTGGTGCTGCCGGTGCTCGGCGTGGTGGACTCCATGCGCGCCCAGCAGATGATGAACGCCATGCTGAACAAAATCCGCGAAACCTCGGCCAAGACCATCATCCTGGACATCCAGGGTGTGGCGGCCGTGGACACCGCCGTGGCCAGCCACCTCATAAAGATCACCAAGGCCACCAAACTCATGGGCTGCCGCTGCATCATTTCCGGCATCTCCCCGGCCGTGGCCGAATCCCTGGTGCAGCTGGGCATCGAGCTCGGCGACGTGGCCACCAACTCCAGCCTGCGCGACGCCCTGGGCGACGCCTTCGCCAACATGGAGTTGGAGGTCAAGAAACGGAAGAAATAGCCGGCGACGAAGGCCAGCCCACGATTCGCCAGCCCCAGCGCGCCCCCGGGAGGTGTCCCCATGCCTGACGTGACGAACAGCATCATGACGGGAATCCACATGGTGGACGGGGTGCTTGTGGTCCAGGCGCCCAACACCTTCGACGACGATTCGCTCACGGCGTTGCGCGCGTGCGTCCTGGAAAAGGCCCATGCCCTGGGGGCGCGGGGGGTCGTCCTGGACGTGTCCTCCCTGCGGGTGCTCGATTCCGTGAGCTTCGGCCTGCTGGCGGACACCGCCCGCACGCTGACCTTCCTGGGGGCCAGGACGATATTTTCCGGCTTCCAGCCCGGGGTGGTCGTCGCGCTCATCGAATTCAACGTGGACAGCCAGGACATCCACGTGGTGCCCGACGTGGCCGACGGGCTGGCCCTGCTGCGCCCCGAGCCGGAACCAGAAGACGAGGCCGACGAGCCCCCGGAGGACCTGGAGGAGCATCCCGACGAGCTGGCGGCCGAGGACGACGAGGACGAGCCCATGGAACAGGACGAGGAAGAGGAGGACGACGTGGAAGCCATCGACCCAGACACCGACGAAGCCGATGCCGCAGACGATGACGACGAGCAATGACAACGCCCCGCCGGAGGAGTTCGTCGCCCTGGTCGACCTCGCGGACGTGGGCACGGCCATAGCGGCGGCCCGGCGCACGGCCGAGCTGGCGGGGTTCGACGAGACGAACCAGTATCTCGTGGCCACGGCCGTGTCCGAGCTGGCCACCAACATCGTGCGCTACGCGGGAACGGGCGAGGTCCTGCTCCGCGTCGTGCAGGACGCGGACGCCAGGGGAATCGAGGTCGTGGCCCAGGACTCCGGGCCCGGAATCCCGGACATCGAGCTGGCCATGCGGGACAACTACAGCAGCGGCGGCAGCCTGGGCCTCGGCCTGCCGGGGGTGAAGCGGATAATGGACGAGTTCCGCGTGGACTCCTCCCCCGGCGCGGGAACCCGATGCACAGCGCGAAAATGGATAAAATAAGATGCCGAAAGTGGACCGCCACCTGATCAAGCGCGCCATGACCGGTCTGGACAACGAATGCGGCGACACGGGGCTGATCGCCGTGAACGGCGACACGTGCCTGGCCGCGCTGGTCGACGTCCTCGGGCACGGGCCCGAGGCGCACGAGGTGGCGCTGTTGGCCGAGGACTTCCTGGCCGGACACGCGGACCTGCCCCTGCCCGAGCTGATGCGCGGCCTGCACGCGCATCTCCAGGGCTCGCGCGGCTGCGTGGCCGCCCTCTGCCGCCTGGATACGGCCAGCGCGCGGATGCACTTCATCGGCATCGGCAACATCGTCTGCCGCATCTTCGGGACCGAGAACCGCCGCCTGCTCTCCCGGGACGGGATCGTGGGCTACATGGCCTCGCCCCCCAGGGAAACGGCGGTCCAGCTGTTCTTCAACGACGTCGTCCTCCTGCACACGGACGGCATCAGCGGGCATTTCCACCCCCACGAATGCCCGGGCCTGCTCACGGGTTCGGCGCGGGAAATCGCGGGGCGGGTCATGGAATCCTTCGGCAAGCAGGACGACGACGCGTCCTGCCTGGTCATGAGGTATGAGGCGTGACGATACTCGGGAGGCTGTCGGTCTACGATTGCGACTCGTTCTACGAGGTGCGTAAGAAGCTCCTCCACGCGGTGGCCCTGCTGGGGTTCGACAGCCTGCACGGCACGACCCTCGTGGCCGCGTTCTCGGAGCTCTGCCGGGTGGTCCGCGGCGAGGGGGAGGCCATACGCACGTATCTGGCCATCAAGACGCGCGACGCCCACCCGGCCCTGTGCATGGCCATCCGCTACCGGCACGTCGTTTCCCCCCCCCGGGCCGCCGCGCGGTTCTTCGACTCGTTCGCCGTCAAGAACACCCCCCTGGGCACGACGGTCATGGCCCGTCGGCGGCTGCCCAGCGTCGACTCCTATCCCAGGGGCGAGAGGCTCGACGCGCTGAATTCCATACTCGCCCGCCCGTCCCAGAACCAGCTCATCCAGAACATCCAAAACAAAAACGCCGAGCTGGCGGAAAGCGAGGCGCGCATAAAGACCGTGCTGGAGGGGGCGCCCGACCCGCTGATCATCGTCGACCACCACGGCAGGATCACCTACCTCAACGCGCAGGCGGAAAAGACCTTCGGGTATTCGCGCCGGGAGCTCCTGGGCATGCGGACCCGGCGGCTCGTGCCCGAGGAGATCAGGAACATCCACCCCGGCCACGTGCGCTCCTTTTTCCAGCGGCCCGTGGACGAGATGTTCGCCCAGCTGTCCGACGCGGAGGCCGTGGTCAAGGGCGGGGGGCGCATCTCCGTGGACATCAAGCTGAGCCCCATCCAGACCCCCGGCGGACTCCAGGTCATCGCCTCGGTGCGGGACGTGACCGCGCAGAAAAAGGCCCAGGAGGTCATCAAGAAGCTGTCCAAGGTCGTGGACCAGAGCCCCGTCATCGTCGTCATCACCAACCGGGAAGGGATCATCGAATACGTCAATCCCGCCTTCAGCAGCGTGACGGGCTACCTCCCCGAGGACGTGCTGGGGCACAACCCGAGGATGCTCCAGTCCGGCAAGACGCCCCCGGAGGTGTATGAAAACCTGTGGGCCACCATCCTCGACGGCCGCCCGTGGAAGGGCGTCTTCCACAACCGCAAGAAGAACGGGGAGGAATACTGGGAAAGCGCGTCCATCGCCCCCATCATCGACAAGGAAGGCGGGATCACCCACTTCGTGGCGGTGAAGGAGGACGTGACCGAGCGCATGCGCATGGAGGAAACCGTGCGCGAGAGCGAGGTCAAGTACCGGGAGCTGGTGGAGAACGCCAGCAGCATCATCCTCAAGATGGACTGCGAGGGGAACGTCACCTTCTTCAACGAATACGCGCAGGAGTTCTTCGGGTACGAGGAGGAGGAAATCCTGGGCCACAACATCGTGGGCACCATCGTCCCCCGGCTCGAAACCACCGGCCGCGACCTGGGCAGGCTCATCGCCAAGCTGACCCGAGACCCGGACCAGTTCCGGCAGATCGAAAACGAGAACATGTGCAAGGACGGCACCAGGGTCTGGGTCAGCTGGACGAACAGGGCCCTGGTGGACGAGGACACGGGCGATGTCCTGGGCCTGCTCTGCGTGGGCCTGGACATCACCGCCCAGATGCACGCCCAGCAGGAGCGGGACAAGGCTTCCAGGGCGCTGGACGAGAGGAACAAGGAGCTGGCGGAGTTGTCCAACAAGCTCTCCAAATACCTCTCCCCGCAGGTCTACGCGTCCATCTTCTCCGGGGACTGGGACGTGGAATTGAAGACCACGCGCAAGAAGCTGACCGTCTTCTTCAGCGACATCAAGGACTTCACCACGACAACGGACGACATGCAGCCCGAGGACCTGACGGAGCTGCTGAACAGCTATTTCACGGAAATGGCCCGCATCGCCCTGGAGCACGGGGCGACCATCGACAAGTTCATCGGCGACGCCATGCTCATGTTCTTCGGCGACCCCGAGACCAAGGGCGTGGAGGAGGACGCCAAGTGCTGCGTGCGCATGGCCATCGCCATGCAGAAACGCATGGTCGAGTTGTCCAACCAGTGGCGCAGCCTGGGCTACGAAAAGCCCTTCCGCATGCGCGTGGGCATCAACACGGGCTACTGCAACGTGGGCAACTTCGGCTCGGCGGACCGCATGGACTACACCATCATCGGCGGCGCGGTGAACCTCGCCGCGCGCCTGGAAGCCCTGGCCGACCCCGGCGGCATCCTCATGTCCTACGAGACCTACGCCCTGGTCAACGACATCGTGGAAGCCGAGGAACGCCCGCCCATCACGGCCAAGGGCATCCGCCGCAAGGTCCGCCCCTACGCCGTGGTCGCCGAATACGGCGACATCGACGAGGCCAGCCGCTTCATCTGCAGCCAGAGCGAGGGCCTGCGCATCCAGATGGACATGGACAAACTGGACAGCGCCCACCGCGCACAGGCCATCGACGCCTTGCAAAAGGCCATCGTCCGGTTATCTTCGTCACGGTAAGGCGCAAAGCGCCCTGGCTGGACAGGGTTGGGGTAAGGCTGGAGCAGGATCAAAAACCGACCGAGGGTAGCTATAGGGTAGCCACACAACAAAGGGCTTACGCCGAATATCGACGTAAGCCCTTGAAATTTCTGGTGCGCAATGCAGGATTCGAACCTGCGGCCTTTGGCTCCGGAGGCCAACGCTCTATCCAACTGAGCTAATTGCGCACAAAGGAGTGAATCTCTATGCCCTGGCGCGGGATATTGTCAAGGACAATCCCCGGCGCGGGCGGGGCGTTCCGCTCCCATATCGCGCCTTGCCAGGGCTCGATTCCCGATGATACCAATTCCCCCATGTCCGACGCAAGACGCATCATCCTCGCCGTGACCGGGGCCAGCGGCATGCCCTACGCCGCCACCCTGTGCGACGCCCTGGCCCGGACCCCGGGCGTGGAGCTGCACCTCATCGTGTCGCAGGCCGCGCGGCGGGTGCTGGCCCTGGAGGGCGGCGCCGAGGCCCTGGACGCGGCCCCGGCCCACGCTCGCCACGACGAGAACGACATCGGCGCGGGCCCGGCCAGCGGGTCCTTCGTGCACCACGGCATGGTGGTCTGCCCCTGCTCCATGGCCTCCCTGGCGGCCATCGCCTCGGGCCTGGGCACGAACCTCATCCACCGCGCCGCGGACGTGACCCTCAAGGAGCGGCGGCCCCTGGTGCTGGTGCCCCGGGAGACGCCGCTCTCGCGCATCCACCTGGAGAACATGCTGCGCGCCCACGACGCGGGCGCGACCATCGTCCCGGCCTGCCCGGGATTCTACAACGGCCCGCAGGCCGTGCAGGACATGGTGGACCACCTCTGCGCCCGCATCCTGGATCAGCTCGATATCCCCCACTCCCTGTCCAGGCGATGGGAGGGGTAGCAGATCACCCCGCCCCTTTCCGCCACCCAACGCGCCGCAAATCGTCACCAAAAACCCGTTTTCCCGCCCCCGGGAAACATGCTATCCAAGGCCTGAACGCACAGCGCTTTTCTTCGCCAGGCCCCGCGCCCGGTGAAGGGTCACTATACAAATTGGTTGTTAAGAACATTTTGGCAGGCCGTTCAAAAAGAGTGAGATGCAAGGCGCAAGGAAAATTCAAGACCGAAGCGTACTCCCCGCGCTTCCGCTACGCGAGGGTTTGAATTTTTCGCAGCAACGAAGCAGATCGCTGTTTTTCAACGGCCTGACAGGAGGACGACCATGCCCGACACGCTGACTTGGTACGGCCATTCCAATTTCCGCATCGACGCGGGCGGGGCCACCCTGCTCATCGACCCCTTTTTCGACGGCAGCCCCACCGCGCCCATGAGCGCCTCGGAAATCACGGCCTGCGACGCCGTGCTCGTGACCCACGACCACGCGGACCACGTGGGCGCGGCCGTGGACATCTGCCGACGCACGGGCGCGACCCTGGTGTCCATCGTGGGCACGGCGGGCAAGCTCCAGGAGGCGGGCGTCCCGGCGGAACAGGTCCTGGGCGGCGTGGGTATGAATATCGGCGGCACCGTGCAGGTGGCGGGCGTGGCCGTGACCATGACCCAGGCCTTCCACTCCTCGGACAGCGGCGCGCCCGTGGGCTACATCCTGAGCCTGCCCGGCGGCCGCACCATCTACCACGCCGGGGACACGGGCATCTTCGCGTCCATGGAACTCTTCGGCCAGCTCCATGACATCGACTACGCGCTCCTGCCCATCGGCGGCCATTTCACCATGGACACGCGCCAGGCCGCCGTGGCCTGCGCGCTGCTGGACTGCGCCAACGTCGTGCCCATGCACTGGGGCACCTTCCCGGTGCTGGAGCAGAACACCGAAGCCTTCGCCGAGGCCCTAGCGGAGTTCTCGCCGGAAACGGGCCTCTGCTGCCTGGAGATCGGCAAACCCTTCGCGCTGTAGAACGGATCGGGCGAGGAAGCGGCAGGCCGACGCGGCCCGCTAGGAGCGGGGCCCCAGGGACCCCAGGGCCTCGTAGAGCTTGCGCGCCTTCTTGGCCCCCACCCCGGGCAGGGCGCGCAGGTCTTCCTCCGAGGCCGCGCGCATGGCGTCCAGGGAGCCGAAGGCGTCCCACAGCAGCCGCGCCGTGGACGGCCCCACCCCCCCGAGGCTTTCCAGTTCCCCGGAAACGAGCGCCCGCTTGCGCGTGGCGCGCTGGCGGCCGATGACGTAGCGGTGGGCCTCGTCGCGCACGCGCTGCAAAAAGAGCATCTCCGGGCTGCCCGGGCGGATGTTCAGGGGATTGCTGCGGCCCGGCAGGAAGATGCGGTCCTCCAGGGCCCCGGCGCGGCGGTCCGGCCCGCGCCCCGGCTCGCCCTGGGCCTTGGCGATGCCAGCCAGGGGGCACGTCCCCTCCGCGTCGGCCCGGGCCCAGCCCTCGGCCACGGCCCCCACCTGGCCGCGCCCGCCGTCGATGAGCAGCAGATCCGGCCAGGGCTCGTCCGACGCGGCCCGGCGCGCGGCAAAGGCCGCCAGGGCCGCGTAGTCGTCCCCCGATCCCTCCAGCTCCGGGAAGGCGTAGGTGCGGTAAGCGTCCTTGAGCGGCGCGCCGTCCTCGAAGACCACCAGCCCCGCGCGCATGCCCCCGCCCCCCAGATGCGAGACGTCCACGCATTCCACGCGCCTGGGCGCGGCGGGCAGGCGCAGGGCCCGGGCCAGGCGCGCGGGGACGTCGTCCTCGGCGCCCTCGGGTTTGGCCTGGGCCGCGTTGACCCGGGCCATCTCGATGAGCCGCTTCTGCTCGGCCCCGTGGGGCGTGACCAGGCGCACTGGCCCGCCCCGGCGCTCGGCCAGGGCCTCGGCCAGGCTCTCGGAATCCTCCAGGGCCCAGGGCAGGAGCACCCGCTCGGGAATGAAGCGCGTCTTCCAATAGTATTGGGCCAGGAACCCGGCTACGGCCTCGGGCGCGTCCTGGATGCCCAGGCCCGGCCAGTGGAAGGTGCGCCCGTCCAGGAGCCGCCCCTGGCGCACGAACAGCAGGCCCAGGCCCAGCCCGTCCCCGGTCTCGGCCACGGCCAGGGTGTCCAGGTCCACGGCGCGGCCCAGGACCACGGCCTGGCGCTCCACGGTGCCCTCCACCGCGCGCATCTGGTCGCGCAGGGCCGCGGCGCGCTCGAATTCCAGGGCCTCGGACGCGGCCCCCATCTCCTCCGCGAGATGCGCCAGCACCTCGCCCACGTGCCCGGTCATGAACAGCTCCACCCGCCGCACCAGGGCCGCGTACTCCCCGGCCCCGGCCTTGCCCACGCACGGGGCCAGGCACTGCCCCAGATGGTGGTACAGGCAGGGCCGCACGCGGTTGCCGAAGGTCTTGTCCCCGCACTTGCGCAGGGGAAATGCCTTGCCCAGCACCTTCCAGGTGCGGCGCGCGGCCGTGGCCGAGGTGAAGGGCCCGTAATAGGCGCTGCCGTCGCGCACCACGCGGCGGGTCATGATCAGGCGCGGGAACTCGTGGGCCTTGGTCAGGCGGAACAGCACGTAGGACTTGTCGTCGCGCAGCACGATGTTGTAGCGCGGCCGGTGCTTCTTGATCAGGCTGGCCTCCAGGAGCAGGGCCTCCTTTTCCGTGGCTGTGGACAGGGTCTCCACGCGCTCCACCTTGGCTACCATGGCCCGGGTCTTGGGGCTCTGGCGCTCGGGTCCGCGGAAATAGGACGCCAGCCTGCGGGCCAGGTTCTTGGCCTTGCCCACATAGATGATGCGGCCCCGCGCGTCGTGCATCAGATACACGCCCGGGCCGCTTGAAAAATCCTTGGAATGGAATTCGTACATGCCGCCAACCTCGGCGGCGCGGAAGACCGCGACGCCTGCGCCTTTGAACCCTTTCCCGGGCCCCCTTGTCAAAGGGATTCTGCCGCCGCGCGGGCAGGACGCCGCAACGCGCGCCGCGCATCCGGCGCACGGCGTCCCCTCGGGAAAACGCCGGGCGCGGGGTCAAACGCCGTTTGTGTTGCAAAACTGCAATCTGCCCGGGTCAAAATTTCTGAAAACTGATATATAATTATTTTTCACGACAAGATGCAAAAAAACCTCTTGTGCGGTTCAAAAAATTATACTACCAAAAATTTCGAGATCGTCATGTGGCGATCTTGGCGTCAGGATTCTGAATCTGATCTCGAATTCTTAAAGCAAGGATGGATGACACAATGAAACGCCTTCTCATCTTGGCCGTGGCTGTCTGCGTCGTGTTCGGCGCCAGCCTGGCTAACGCCAAAGAGATGAAGTTCAAGGGCCAGTTCGACCAGCACCTCGAGTGGGCCAACAACGCCAACTTCTTCGGCCAGGGCGACGACGCCAACGACGGCGACCGCACCTCCGAGGACGACTTCAACGCCCGCCAGCGCGTGCGCATGTACTTCGAGTACGTGGACTCCGAGAACCTGCGCGGCGTCGTGGGCTTTGAGATTGACACCCGCTGGGGTGATGCCGCCGGCGGCGGCTCCCTGGGCACCGACGGCAAGGTCGTGGAAGTGAAGCACGCCTACGTGGACTACAAGGTCGGCGGCGTGAGCATCCGCTCCGGTCTGCAGTCCCTGGGCTTCCCCTCTGCCGCCATGGGCTCCCCCATCTGGAACAACGACGTGGCTGGCATCATCGCCAACTACAAGTTCAACGACATGGTTTCCGTGGTCGCCGGCTGGACCCGCCTCTGGGACACGAATGCCTCTGACGCCGGTTCCGCCGCCTCCAACGACGAGATCGACGCCTTCACCGTGATGGCCCCCATCACCGCCGAAGGCTGGTCCCTGACCCCGTACGTGGTCTACGCCACCGCCGGTAAGGACACCTACGATGCCGTTGCCGTCAACAAGAACAAGCCCATCAACTCCCTGCTCTCCGCCGACACCGCCCGTTGGGCCGACGACCTGGACATCTGGTGGGCTGGTGGTGCCTTCAAACTGGACATGTTCGACCCCTTCACCCTGGGTGTTGACCTGATCTACGGCTCCGTGGACGGTGACACCAATGAAGTCAACGACCGCGCCGGTTGGTTCTTCGCCACCGAGCTGGACTACAAGATGGACGTGGTCACCCCCGGCCTGCTGTTCTTCTACGGCACCGGTGACGACGACGATCCCAAAGACGGCTCCGAGGCCATGCCCACCCTGGCCGGCGGCGCCAACTCCGGCTTCGCCGCCACCAAGATCGGTTTCCACGGCGGCCACTGGGGCTCCACCTACGGTCAGCTGGTTTCCAACTACGGCAACTTCGGCATGTGGGGCATCGGCCTGACCCTGAAGAACTTCTCCCTGTGCGAGAACCTGAAGCAGACCTTCACCGTCCTGTACGGTAAGGGCACCAACGACGCCGACGGCATCAAGGGTCGCGTCGTGCCCGCCGGCTTCCTGTACGGCTTCTCCGACAAGGATTCCTTCTGGGATGTGGAACTCTACACCGACTACGCTCTGTACGAGAACCTGACCCTGTGGTCCGAGATGGCCTACATCAACGTGGACGCCGACGAGGACACCTGGAAGACCACCCTGGCCCGTGCCGACGAGACCTCGGCCTTCTCCAAGATCGCCGTGGGTATCCGCTACAACTTCTAAGTCCGACTCACCTGACGCCACTTCGGCCGGGGCCTTCGGGTCCCGGCCTTTTTTTGCGCCCCGCATATGGCATTCGGACTACGCACCTCTTTCCCTGCGCAGAAAACCGCCCCCTTCCAGCGCCCACCTCGAAAAAAAATTTCGCCCAGCCCCGTCCCCGCGCCCTTCGCCTGCCCGCCACAAACAAACCAAAACATACCAAACTGTTGAATACGCCGAACCGGACCATCAAAAGGCAAAATTTTTACCCGTCGGTTAAAAAATTTTGATTTCCAGTCAAAAATATGCCGCTTCCCCCTTGAAGTCCCGTCAATAAAGGGCTAAACGTCAGCGTAACTCGGTTCACCGAGTCGGCGTCAGGCAAGGGAACAGGTTCAGCAACCCTAAAGCAAGGATGGATGACATCATGAAACGCCTTTTCATCTTGGCCCTGGCTGTCTGTGTCGTTCTCGGCGCCAGCCTGGCCAACGCCAAAGAGATGAAGTTCTCCGGGCAGTTCGACCAGCACCTTGAATGGACCGACAACGCCAACTTCTTCGAGCAGGGCGACAACGCCAACGACGGCGACCGCGCCTCCGAGGACGACTTCAACGCCAGGCAGCGCGTACGCATGTACTTCGAGTACGTGGACAGCGAGACCCTGCGCGGCGTGGTCGGCTTCGAGATCGACACCCGCTGGGGTGAGGCCAACGGCGGCCAGCTCGGCACCGACGGCGTGGACGTGGAAGTCAAGCACGCCTATGTCGACTTCAATGTGGGTGAAGTGGCCGTCCGCTCCGGCCTGCAGGGCCTGGGCTTCCCGTCCGCGGCCATGGGCACCCCCATCTGGAACAACGACGTGGCCGGCATCGTGGCCAGCTACAAGATCAACGACATGTTCACCCTGGTGGGCGGATGGGCCCGGCTGCTCGACCTGAACGCGGCCGACGCCGGTTCCGCCAGCAGCAACGACGAAATCGACGCCTTCACCCTGATCATGCCCATCACCGGCGACGGCTGGTCCTTCACCCCGTACGTGATCTACGCGGCCGCGGGCAAGGACGCCGGAGCGCCGGTCAGCGCGGTCGAGTCCCTGCGCTCCCCCAACGCCATCGGCACCAGCGACAACCTGGACATCTGGTGGGCCGGCGGCGCCTTCAAGCTGGAGATGTTCGATCCCTTCGTGTTCGGCATGGATCTCATCTACGGCTCCGTGGACGGCGACAACGCCACCCAGAACGACCGCTCCGGCTGGTTCTTCGCCGCCGAGCTGGACTACAAGATGGACATGGTCACCCCCGGCCTGATGTTCTTCTACGGCACGGGTAACGACGACGACATCACCGATGGCTCCGAGGCCATGCCCACCCTGGCGGGCGGCGCCAACTCGGGCTTCGCCGCCACCAAGATCGGTTTCCACGGCGGCCACTGGGGCTCCACCTACGGCAACCTGATCAGCGACAACGGCAACTTCGGCATGTGGGGCATCGGCCTCACCCTGAAGGACTTCTCCTTCGCCGAGAACCTGAAGCAGACCCTGACCATCCTCTACGGCAAGGGCACCAACGATGCCGACGGCATCAAGAACACCGCGTGGACGGATCTTTCGTCCGGAGCCGCCTCCATCTACGGCTTCTCCGACAAGGATTCCTTCTGGGATGTGGAACTCTACACGGACTACGCCCTGTACGAGAACCTGACTCTGTGGTCCGAGATGGCCTACATCTCCGTGGACCTCGACGAGGACACCTGGCGCACCACCGTGGCCGCCGCCAACGAGGCCGAGGCCTTCTCCAAGATCGCCGTGGGCCTGCGCTACGTGTTCTAGACCGCTTCCAAAACCTGACGCCACCCCGGCCGGGGCCCTCGGGCCCCGGCCTTCTTTTCGACACGAATACACGGCCCACACCGGCACCGCCAGCGCGCACACCAACACCAACGGCAGGCACCGGAGCGGCCAATTATCTCAGAGTGAGACTTCTTTTGTGACACCGATCCATGGCTTGATATGCACTGAAATTGATACCCTTTTTCAAGACAGGGTAACAGCCCAGGCACGGCGCGTGTGTATAATTTTTTTTACCAAAGTCAAAATGCTGCCATATTCCGCTTGAAAGCCCGGGGGAAACACGCTAGCGTTCGCCCTGGATCGGGCCTTCCCGGTCCGGCGTTGGACGGTGAGTCGTGACAGAACCGTAAACAAAGGATGGATGACACCATGAAACGTTTTCTTGTTCTGGCCCTGGTCCTCAGCTTCGTGCTGGGCGCGACCATGGCCAACGCCAAGGAGATGAACTTCAAGGCCAATTTCGAGCAGTCCTTGGAGTGGCTGGACAACTCCAACTTCTTCGAGCAGGGCGATGACGCCAACGACGGCGACCGCAACTCCGAGGACGACTTCAACGCCAACCAGCGCGTGCGCATGTACTTCGAATACGTGGACAGCGAGACCCTGCGCGGCGTGGTCGGCTTCGAGATCGACACCCGCTGGGGCGAGGCCAACGGCGGCCAGCTCGGCACCGACGGCGTGGACGTGGAAGTCAAGCACGCCTATGTCGACTTCAATGTGGGCAACGTGGCCTTCCGCACCGGCCTGCAGCCCCTGGCCTTCCCCTCCGCCGTGGCCGGCAGCCCCATCTGGGATGACGACGTGGCCGGAATCGTGGCTTCCTACAAGTTCAACGACATGGTCTCCCTGACCGTGGGCTGGGCCCGGCTGCTCGACCTGAACGCGGCCGACGCCGGCAGCGCCAGCACCAACGACGAGATCGACGCCTTCACCGCGATCATGCCCATCACCGGCGACGGCTGGTCCCTGACCCCGTACGTGGTCTATGCGGCCATCGGCTCCGGCGGTTACAACGCCGCCGACCCGGTCAAGTCCCTGTACTCCGAGAACGCCACCGCCTGGGGCGACAACCTGGACGCCTGGTGGGGCGGCGGCGCCTTCACCCTGACCATGTTCGATCCCTTCGTGTTCTCGGCCGACCTGATCTACGGCTCCGTGGACGGCGACACCTCCGACCGGAACGACCGCGCCGGCTGGTTCTTCGCCGCCGAACTGGACTACAAGATGGACATGGTCACCCCCGGCCTGGTGTTCGTGTACGGCACCGGTAACGACGACGACACCACCGACGGTTCCGAGGCCATGCCCAACCTGTCCGGCGGCGGCGGCAACTTCTCCGGCTTCGGCCTGACCACCATGGGCTTCGACGGCAGCCACTGGACCACCACCTCCGGCGCCCTGCTGCCCGGCAACAACGGCAACTACGGCCTGTGGGCCCTGGGCCTGACCTTCAAGGACTTCTCCCTGCTGGAGAACCTGAGCCAGACCTTCACCGTGGTCTACGGCCAGGGCACCAACGATGCCGACGGCATCAAGGGCAAGACCATGGTCGACTCCACCGGCGCCGCTTCCATCTACGGTCTGTCCGACGAGGACTCCTTCTGGGAAGTGGAGCTGCTCTCCGAATACGCCCTGTACGAGAACCTCTCCCTGTGGTCCGAGCTGAACTACGTGAGCGTGGACCTGGACGAGGACACCTGGAAGAACACCGTGGCCTACGCGGACGAAGCCACGGCGTGCGCTCGCTTCTCCGTGGGGCTCAGCTACAACTTCTAGAGTTGGGCCTCACCGCCTGACGCCAAACGCCAGCCGGGGCCTTCGGGCCCCGGCATTTTTTTTGTTCCAGCCCGGCCGGCCCACCGGGCCCGGCTCGCCATTCGCCGCATCCCCGCCCGGCCCGGCTTGCGGCGATTCCCAACCCGCATCGCCATCCAAGGCCCTCCAGGCCACTCGACATTCGGCACGACCTCGCCTATGTTCGTTGGCCCGGGAATCGCCCGGCGTCCGCGCCACGCGGACGAAACAGCTTCAAGGAGAATACCCATGCCCTGCCCCGTGATGCCCTATGCGAGCCCCGAGGACTGGCCCGCCCTGGCCCTGCGCCTCGAAGCCCGCAAGGCACCTGGCGCGGACATGGACGCCAAAGTCCGGGAAATCCTGGACGACGTGCGCGCGCGCGGGGACGAGGCCCTGGCGGACTACGGCCGCCGCTTCGACTGCGAAGCCCTGGCCCCCGAAAATCTGCTCGTCACCGAGGAGGAGATCCAGGCCGCGGCCGACGAAATCCCGGCCGCGGACCGCGCCATCCTGGCCGAGGCGGCGGAGAACATCCGCGCCTTCCACGAGGGCCAGAAGGAAAATTCCTGGTGGACCACCCGGGCCGACGGCACCGTCCTCGGCCAGATGGTCACTCCCGTCGACCGCGTGGGCCTGTACGTGCCCGGCGGCCGGGGCGGCCAGACGCCGCTGATATCCAGCCTGCTCATGAACGCCATCCCCGCCCAGGTGGCCGGGGTCCGCGACATCCAGATCGTCTCCCCGCCCCGGGCCGACGGCAGCCTCAACCCGCACCTGTTGGCCACGGCCAGGCTGCTGGGCGTCCGCCGCATCGTGCGCGCGGGCAGCGCCTGGGCAGTCGCGGCCCTAGCCTACGGCACCCGGAGCGTGGACCCGGTGGACGTCATCGCCGGGCCGGGCAACATCTTCGTGACCACGGCCAAGCGCCTGCTCATGGGCCAGGTGGGCATCGACATGATCGCCGGACCCAGCGAGATCGCGGTGGTCGCCGACCAGAGCGCCGATCCGGCCTGGCTGGCCGCGGACATGCTCTCCCAGGCCGAGCACGACCCCCTGGCCTCGTCCATCCTGGCCGTGACCCACGAGCCCCTGGCCCGGGCCGTGGCCACCGAGCTCGAGGCCCAGCTCGCGGACCTGCCCCGCGCGGACGCCGCCCGCGCCTCGCTCGGGAATTTCGGGGCCATTCTGGTCTGCCCGGACCTGGACGCGGCCCTAGACTGCGTGAACCGCCTGGCCCCGGAGCACCTGGAGCTGGCCGTGGCCGATCCCTGGCCCCTTCTGGGCAGGATCCGTAACGCCGGCGCCATCTTCATGGGGCACACTGCGCCCGAACCCGTGGGCGACTATTTCGCCGGGCCCAACCACGTTCTGCCCACCATGGGCACGGCACGGTTCTCCTCGGCCTTGTCAGTACAGACATTTCTCAAAAAATCCAGCGTGGTGGCGACATCCGCTGGTTTCGTGGCCGCCAACGCGGACAAGATCGCGCGCCTGGCCCGCCTGGAGGGGCTCGAGGCCCACGCCCGCAGCGTGGAAATGCGTAAAACAAACAACTGAGGCAGAGGACGGCCCCCTGCAATTATCAGCCGGGCAATACTTTCAAACGCAACCGTTTTCCAGTATGAGACAAGCGAACACAGCCAAGGAGGCGCTTCAGTGCAGGTAGTCACCAAGACCGACATCAAGGAATATCCCCTGGTGTCCCGCGGCAAGGTCCGCGACATCTATGAAATCTCTCCCGAGAGCCTGCTCATCGTCACCACGGACCGCATGAGCGCCTTCGACGTGGTCATGAACGAGCCCATCCCGCACAAGGGAGTGGTCCTGAACCTGATCACCCTGTTCTGGATGCGCAAATTTGCGGGCATCGTGGAGAACCACCTCCTGGAGAGCGACGTGGCCCGCTTCCCCGAGCCCCTGGCCAAATACGCCGACCAGTTGGAGGGCCGGGCCGTCATCGTCAAAAAGGCCGCCCCCCTGCCCATCGAATGCATAGTGCGCGGCTACATCACCGGCTCGGGCTGGAAGGACTACCAGAAGACCGGCACCCTGTGCGGCTACGACCTGCCCGGGGACCTGGTGGAGTCCGCCCAGCTGCCCAGGACCCTGTTCACTCCCTCCACCAAGGCGGAGCTGGGCGAGCACGATGAGAACATCACCGTGGAACAGGCCATGGAACAGGGCGGCCGCGAACTGGTGGAACAGGCCAGCGAGATTTCCCTGGCCGTCTACAACGCGGGCCGGGAATACGCCGCAGGGCGCGGCATCATCATCGCCGACACCAAGTTCGAGTTCGGCGTGGTGGACGGCAAGCTGATCCTCATCGACGAGGTCCTGACCCCGGATTCCTCGCGCTTCTGGCCCCAGGAAGGCTACCAGCCCGGCCGCACCCAGCCCAGCTATGACAAGCAGTTCCTGCGCAACTGGCTGTCCACCCTGGACTGGGACAAGACGCCGCCGCCGCCCGCCCTGCCCCAGGAAATCGTCGACCAGACGCGCGCCAAGTATATCGAAGCCTACGAGTCCCTGACCGGAGAGGCTTTCCCGGCGTCCTAGGAACATCATAAAACCCGCCCCGCGCACGCGGGGCGGGACACCTTATCGGCCGGAGCGACACAGGCCGGCCCATTCATCCCGCCCGCCGCGCATTGCGTACGCAATAGCTGCAACCCGGCGGCGCCAAACGAGGAGCACCATGAAGCTGCCCGAATTCAAGTTCCCGGACATCAAGATGCCCGAACTGAAGATGCCGGAACTGAAAAAACCCGAATTCAAAATGCCCGAGCTGCACATCGGCGACCTGGTGGCCAAGGTGCCCGTGATCCAGGGCGGCATGGGCGTGGGCATCTCCCTGTCCGGCCTGGCCTCGGCCGTGGCCAACGAGGGCGGCATCGGCGTCATCGCCGCAGCCATGATCGGCTTCAAGGACAACCTGGCCGCCAAAAGCGCCGAGGTGCACATCAACGCCCTGGCCCGGGAGATCCGCGCGGCGCGGGAGAAGTCCGACGGCATCCTGGGCGTGAACATCATGGTCGCCCTGACCAACTTCGCGGACATGGTGCGCACCTCCATCCGCGAAAAGGCGGACATCATCTTCTCGGGGGCGGGCCTGCCCCTGGACCTGCCCGGCTACCTCACCGAGGGCGCCAAGACCAAGCTGGCCCCCATCGTCAGCTCGGGCCGGGCCGCCAGCATCATCACCCGCAAATGGCTGGCGAAATACGACTATCTGCCCGACGCCTTCGTGGTGGAGGGCCCCAAGGCGGGCGGCCACCTGGGCTTCAAGCCCGAGCAGATCGACGACCCGGAGTACCGCCTGGAAAAGCTGGTGGAGGACGTCATCGAGGCCGTGCGCCCCTTCGAGGAGGAGAAAGGCCGCAAGGTGCCGGTCATCGCCGCCGGCGGCGTGTACGACGGCTCGGACATCAAGCGCATGCTGGAGCTGGGCGCCTCGGGCGTGCAGATGGGCACCCGCTTCGTGGCCACCCACGAGTGCGATGCGGACGAGCGCTTCAAGCAGTCCTTCATCAACGCGGGCGAGGACGACGTGGAAATCATCAAGAGCCCCGTGGGCCTGCCCGGGCGCGCCGTGCGCAGCGCCTTCATGGAGGCCGTGAAGCAGGGCAAGCGCAAGCCCTTCAATTGCCCGTTCCACTGCATCAAGACCTGCGACCGCAAGAACAGCCCCTACTGCATCGCCTGCGCCCTGACCAACGCGGTCAAGGGCAAGCTGGAGAACGGCTTCGCCTTTGCCGGGGCCAACGTGCATCGGGTCAAGGAGATCGTGTCCGTGCACGATCTGGTCGCATCGCTGAAGCAGGAGTACACCAAGGCCTTCGCCTCCTAGACCGCCCATAAAGCGCGATCTGCTTCGTTACTGCGGAAAAGGCAAACCCTCGCGTATGGGGATACGCGTCGGTCTTGCCTTTTCCTTGCGCCTCGCATCTCACACTTTCAAGACGGTCTAGAATCCACAGAACACCCACGAGCCCCCCGCCAGGACAGCCCCGGCGGGGGCTTTTGCGTACGCCCCGCCCCGCTCCGGGCGTTGCATTTCGCTCCGGTCGCGGGTATCTCCGAGGGGTTCCGCATTCCCCACACGCAAACCCCACGGAGCCGCAGCCCATGCCCATTCCCTTCAACAACCTGAAGGCCCAGATCGCCCCCCAGAAAGACGCCCTGCGCGCGGCCTTCGAGCGCGTGCTCGACAGCGGCTGGTTCCTCATGGGCCCGGAGGCCGAGGCCTTCGAGCGCGAGTTCGCGGCCTTTGCGGGCGCGGATTTCTGCGTCTCCCTGAACAGCGGCACCGACGCCCTGGTCCTGGCCCTGCGCGCCCTGGGCTGCGAGGGCGGCGAGGTGGTCCTGCCAGCGCACACGGCCCTGCCCTGCTATCACGCGGTGCTGGCCGCGGGCTGCATCCCCGTGTTCGCGGAGGTGGACGAGGCCACGTTCTGCCTGTCCGTGGACAGCGCGGAGCGCATGACGGGACCGGACACGCGGGCCGTGATCGGCGTGCACCTCTACGGCCACCCCTGCGATGCGCCGGGCCTGGCCGCCCTGTGCCGCGAGCGCGGGATACCCTTCATCGAGGACTGCGCCCAAGCCCACGGCGCGCGCATCGGGGGCCTCATGGCGGGTTCCTTCGGGGACCTCGCGGCCTACAGTTTCTACCCCACCAAGAACCTCGGGGCCCTGGGCGACGGCGGGGCCGTGTGCGGCCCGGCGGGCCCGGCCGAGGAACGCCTGCGCCTGCTCAAGCAGTACGGCGAAGCCGGGCGCTACCATAGCGTGGCCCCGGGGGTGAACAGCCGCATGGACGAGATCCAGGCCGCGTTCCTGCGCGAACGCTTGAAGACCCTGGACGCGGCCACCGCCGAACGTCGCCGCCTGGCCGGGCTCTACGGCCGGGGCCTGGCGGGCCTGCCCGTGACCACGCCTTGCGAGGCGGAGGGGGGCGAGCACGTCTACCACCTGTACGTCATCCGCGCGCCCAAGCGCGACGAACTTGCCGCGTTCCTCAAGGAGCGGGGCATCGGCACGGCCGTGCACTATCCCGCGCCCGGGCATCTGCAGCCCGTCTTCGCCCAGGGAACCGCCCCCTGCCGGACCGACGAACTGTCCCTGTCCGAGCGCCTGGCCGGGGAGATCCTCAGCCTGCCCATGTACCCCGGCCTCACGGACGCGGAAGTGGCCGAGGTCTGCGAGGCAGTACGCGCATTCTACGCGGCCTGAGGCGGAAACCCGCGAGCATTCGCACCCCTTGACCTCGTGCGCCCGCGCCTTACCTTGTAGTCTGCGGCCGCATCCCGCGGCCCGGGAAACAAGGATCATCCAGGAGCGCGCATGAACGAAGTGCTGCAACTTCTCCTCATATTCGGAGTGTTCTTCCTGCTGACTCGGGTCATCCTGCCCAAGCTCGGCATCAAGGGCTGAGGCCCCGACCGGAGCTGCAGTTGGCAGCCCAAGGACCCCGCCGAGACACCGGACAAGGAAAAACCCACAACGGACAACGACCCCGACACCCGCTGACGACCATGGACCGAAGCGCCGGGGCGGCCCCTCCAAGGCCCGCCCCGGCGCTGTTTCGCCGCCCCCCATTTTTTGCCTTCCAAGGGGTTGCCAAGTGACGGACTTTCTGGTTAAGAAGTCTCTCCCTTGCGGAGAGGTGTCCGAGTCTGGCTTAAGGAGCACGCCTGGAAAGCGTGTACAGGGGAAACTCTGTCGGAGGTTCAAATCCTCTCCTCTCCGCCACAAGGCAATCAAGCCCCCGAGTTATCGGGGGCTTCTTTTTTGCCTGCCGCCCCCCTCCCCGCGCCGTATCCACGCGCGGAGCATCCAGCGACCCGATTATTTGATCCCCTCTTGTACTGGTCGTTCGATCCCGATACCATAGTCCTGCCTCCCTCTATCCAGCGTAACCGCAACCGATGCTCCGGGCACGCGCAGATCAGCCTCGCACCCGGAAGCGGCCGACGGCGAAACGCCAGGAAAATTCACCATGTGCAGGAAACAGAACGCCTCAACGGCTTCATGTCCCCAGGGCGCGCGCCCCGCACGGCCGCGCTGGTTGACGCCGGTTTGGCTGGCCGTGGCGCTGGCCCTTGTCTGCACCGTTTCGCCGGCCCCGGCGCACGCCCTCTACGCGGGCAAACGCGTACTGTGGGTGGAGTCCTACTCCCCAGGATACCCCTGGTCGGACGGCGTGGCCCGGGGCGTGGACATGGTCCTCAAGGGGACCGGGGTGGAGCTCAAGACCCTGCACATGGACACCAAAAACAACCCGGGCGCTGAATTCGGCCGCCAAGCCGGGGAACGGATCCATCTGGAATTCCTCGCCTTCAAGCCCGACATCGTGCTCGCCTCCGACGACAACGCGCAAAAGTACTTCGTCGTCCCCTACCTGCTAGGGACGAAAACACCCGTGGTCTTTTGCGGGGTCAACGTCGACGCCTCGCCATACGGATATCCCGCGGCGAACGTCACGGGCATGGTCGAGGTCGGCTTGATCGGCCAAGCCCTGAGGATGATGAGCGGCTACGCCAAGGGCAACCGCGTCGCCGTCATCGCCGAGGACTCGACCTCCGTGGCCACGAACACCGTCTTCTATCCCAGCGAGTTCCCGGACAGGGAATGGCGCTTCTTCCTCGCCAAGGATTTCAGCGAATACCAACGGATGTTCACGGCCGCCCAGAGCCAGGCGGACATGCTCATACTCGGCACCAACGCGGGCATCAAAGGATGGGACAACGACGCGGCAAGGCGCCTCACAACCGAAAGCACGCGGATACCGACTGCCAGCGTTCACTCGTTCCTGGCCGAATTCGCCGTGTTCACGTTTTCCAAGATACCCGAGGAGCAGGGGGCGTGGATGGCGTCGACCGCCCTGCGCATCCTTGACGGCGAATCCCCCGCGGACATCCCGCTGGCCGAAAACGAGCAGGCCGACCTCATCGTCAACCTGCGCCTGGCCAAGGCCGCGGACATCGTGCTGCCCCTCTCCGTGCTCAAGACGGCCACGGTCATCGGCCGGGAGCCCGCTCCATGAAGCTCAGCTATCGGGTCAACCTCGCCGGGTTGGGACTGGTCACGGCCATCGCCCTGGGCATGGGGCTGGCCGCCGTGCTGACCATCGACCGCCTGTCCCTGAACCTGAACCACCAGATCCTGGCCTCGGAACTGGCCATATCCACCGAGCACGTGTCCGAGGCGCGCGCCATCCTAAAGGAAAGCAACCTCCTGACCGTGCAGGCCTACGTGGACCGGGCCAAGACCGACCTCATGCGGATGTTCCGGGCCGAGGCAGGCGAACGCTTCGGCCGGCTGACCATCTTCTCGCCGCAGGGGGAGCCCGTGTTCCACGCCCGGAACCAGCCATCCACCGCCACGCTGCCCGAGGCCGAGGTCAAGGATCTCATGCGGCGCGGCGCGGGCGTCACGGAGTTGTTCTGGAACGGCAAACTGCGCATGGCCCACTTCCAGGGCCTGCCGGAATGGGGCTGGCTGCTCATGGTTTCGTTGCCGCTCCAGGAACTGGAAGAGACCCGGAACATGTTCATGGCCCAGGCCATGATCATTTTCGGGGTCCTTTCCCTGCTGGGCTGGGCACTGTTCGTGCGGCTTTCCCGGTCCGTGGTCATGCCGGTGCAGCGCCTGGCCCGGGCCTCGGCGGGCATCGCCAAGGGCGACTGGACGCTGATTCCTCCCCCGACGGACCGCGACGACGAGCTTGGCGAACTGGAAAGCAGTTTCAGGGACATGGCCGAAAACCTGCGCATGGCAGGGACGGAACTGGAGCACAGGGCCCAATCCCTGCACGAGACGAACGCCCGCCTCACGGCGGAAATCCGGGAACGGGGCAAGGCCGAGGCCGATCTCCAGAAAACCAGCGACGCCCTGGAAACCATCCTCGACTCCATGCCCTCCATGGTCATCGGCGTGGACGCCGAGTGCCGCGTGACCCACTGGAACCAAAACGCCGAGGACAGCACCGGGATTGCGCGGGGCCAGGCGCTGGGGCAGGCCCTGGATCAGGCTCTGCCGCGCCTGGCCGGGCACATGGAGACCGTGCGCGAGGCAATGCGCCAGGGCCTGCCCCAGCGCCTGGGCAAACAGCCCTTCGAACAGAACGGCCGCATCCTGTTCGAGGACGTCCTGGTCTTCCCCCTGCGCGGGAAATCCTCCCAGGGCGCGGTGATCCGCCTGGACGACGTGACCAAACGCGTGCGCATGGACGAACTCATGGTGCAGACGGAAAAAATGATGTCCGTGGGCGGGCTGGCCGCGGGCATGGCCCACGAGATTAACAACCCCCTGGGGGGCATCCTTCAGGGCGCCCAAAACATCAAGCGCAGGCTGCTGGAGGACATTCCGGGCAACGTCCAGGCCGCCGGGAACCTCGGCTGCCGCATGGACACCATCCGCGACTACATGCGCGAACGCGATATTCCCAAACTGCTGGACGGCATAGTCGATTCAGGGCGGCGCGCCGCAGACATCATCGCCAACATGCTGGACTTCAGCCGCAAAAGCGAATCCCAGCTCACGGCCAGCGACCTGAACGCCGTCTTGGACAACGCCCTGCAACTGGCCGCCAACGACTACGACCTGAAAAAGGAATACGATTTCAAGAAGATCAACATCGTCCGCTGTTACGGCGAGGCCCTGCCCAGGGTCCCCTGCTCGCCCACGGAGCTGGAGCAGGTCTTCCTGAACCTGTTGACCAACGCGGCCCACGCACTGGCCGAAAACAACACGGGGCAAAGCGAGCGATCCATCGTCCTGCGCACGCGAAGCGACCGGAAGGCCGTGATCGTGGAAATCGAGGACAACGGCCCGGGCATGGACGAGGAGACCCGCAAAAAGATATTCGAACCCTTCTTCACCACCAAGGAGCCGGGCACGGGCACGGGACTC
Organism: Desulfocurvus sp. DL1XJH-121; assembly: GCF_054819825.1. Taxonomy (NCBI): domain Bacteria; kingdom Pseudomonadati; phylum Thermodesulfobacteriota; class Desulfovibrionia; order Desulfovibrionales; family Desulfovibrionaceae; genus Desulfocurvus; species Desulfocurvus sp. DL1XJH-121. The sequence goes on along the minus strand of NZ_JBTVWW010000012.1, from coordinate 47,422 downwards.
GGGCTGTCCGTGTCCTACTTCATCATCACCCAGAACCACGGCGGGGACATATCGGTCCAATCCGCCCCCGGAGAGGGCGCGCGCTTCACCATCCGCCTGCCCCTGGAACGCCCCGGAAACCTCCAGTCCTGACGAGCGGCCGCCCACCGTTCCTTGACTTGCGCCGCGTGGCGGGCTACTGGCGTGCCGTACTGTGGGGCCGCAGCCATACAGACATCACGCACAAGCAAGTAATCAACGGTAAGGCGGGACCCCGATGACCAGAAGACACCCCTTGAAATCCCTGTTCATCACGCTGCTGCTCCTGGTCGTCACGGCGGCAGCAGCCGGTTCCGCATATATCTACGCCACCTACGGCGACGCCATCCGAGACTTCATCAAGCGCCAGGAAAAGGCCGCTCAATACCAGAGGATAGGATTCTTCGACCAGAAGGACCAACGGCTCATAGACTACATCCGCTCCCTGAACGTCCCCCGGCGGGATCTGCCCGCGTTCTGCAACAACCTGATCTTCGACAATTCCAACAAGGGTTACGTGGACGAATACAACCGCAAGGTCAAACGCATCATGGGCATGCTCGTGGAGCACATTGAGGACCCCGCCAAGCCCAAGCCCGAAACAAAATGCGATTCCCGTGCCCTGGTCCTGGGCGCCCTGCTCAAGGCCTTCGGCATAGAATCGCGAATCGTGCACGGCATGGGCTACGACAAGCCGGCCAACGAATTCATCGGGCACACGTTCCTGGAGGTCAAGGAGGCCGACGGCTGGGCCATCTACGACCCCTATTTCGGCACCAGCTACAAGCGCGACGCGCATGGCCCGGTGAGCCTCATGCGCGCCCTGCTCTGCGACGCCGAGGACCTCGTGCCCGTGTCCTCGCTGGGGGAAGGATGGGCCCCGATAGCCCAGCGCACCGATCCTGACCAGTTCAACCGTCTCTACAGCGTGGCGATCTACGACAACCGGGCGAACGGGGAAAAATCCACGGTCATCGTGAACACGGCCAAGGTCCGCCGCATGACGGGAGGCAAGGTGCAAGACGGCCTGGACAAGGCCTTGCGGGACTACATCACCCGTAAATGGTTCGACCCCGTAATCATCATGCTGTAGCGCGCCCTAGTCCGGCCAGTCCTCTTCGTCCTCGTCCAGGACCTCCGGGGCGTCCAGCACCTCGAAATCCTTGACCAGCAGGCGCAGCCGCCCCTGCTTCTTGGTCAGGGTGCCCCGGGCTTGGATGTATTCGTCCACATAGTCCAGCAGGGACGCGCCCGCGCCCGAATGCTCCACTTCCACGTCCCGACCGTCCTCGGTGATCAGCTCCAACGCGACGATCTCCCCCTCCTCGTCCCAGGAGCAGGGGGACACGAATCCCTCAATGGACATAAGCCCGCTACGCTTCTTCATGATCCTTCCTGTTTCGTTATGAATCCCGGCGCCGGCGAAACGTCATGCCGTCACACATCCCGGCCTCAGCCCGCGGCCTGGGGAACCGCCGTTGCAGTCCCCACCCCGGCCGGGGCGGAAGCCGCAGCCAATCGCCGCCAGCGCCAGCCCGTCACCGGGCGGTCCACCAACAGATACAGGCCCACGGCGGCCGCGAGCACCAGGGCCACGACGCCCACGGCGCCGAGCTCCGGCGCCGCATGCTCCAGCGCACCGAGGACCAAAAACTGCACCAGATAAAAGGGATAGGACAATTCGCCCAACCCCCTGTCCCAGGCCGCGTCCTTGAGCGCACCGAACACCAGGGGCATGCCCCCGGCGAAGGCCAGGGCCGCGAGGGGGAAGCGCCACGGGTCCGCCATGAAGCGGTAGCCGAAAACCAGGGCGCAGAGCGCGCCCAGGGCCGCCAGGCCCCAGCCCCGGGGCAGGGACGAGAGCGCCCCCCAGCGTCCCAGCCGCTGGGAGAGGACTCCCAGCAGGAACAGATGCAACTGCGCGGGGAACAGATGATGGGCCGTGTTGGCCCCGTCCGCGCCCCCCATGCCCAGGGCCGTATGCAGGGCCAGACTCGCCGCCCCCAACCCCAGGAGGGCCGGGGCGCGCAGGCGCACCAGGAATGGGGCCAGAAGATAGAACCACAGTTCCAGGGACACGGACCAGGCCTGGGGAACCAGGGACATCCAGAACCCCAGCACGGGGCACTCCTGGCACGGAGACCAGACCGGGGAGAATGATTCGCTGAAATCCAGGAGGAACAGCAGGTCCTGGCCCATCAGGGTCAGGTTTGACAGGGCGAGCCCCGCAAAGGCCAGGGGCGCAATGGCCCAGGCCCCCAGCACGTCGTCCCGGGACATGAAGGAATGCGCGTCCAAGGCGAGCACCAGCGCCAGGGACAGGGCCGCCACCACCAGATAGGCGGGCAACAGGCGCAGCAGCCGGTTGGAATAGAACAGCCACAGCCCGCCCCGCGCGTAGCGCTCCTCCAGGATCAGGGACATGTAGAAGCCCGAGACCACGAAGAACAGGCGCACGGACACCACGCCGGGCAACAGCTCACCGTCCATGAGCGGCGCATGGTGCGAAAGGACCGCGAAGGCCAAAAGCAAACGGATGATCCCCATGGACGAGCCCTTGCTGTACGTATGATTGACGTCAGCAAAGGCAAAATACGGGCCAGACGGAACATATTGGAATCACGAATGATCTATAAACGCGGGACGATCTGATCAGACCTCGAAGTTCCGCTTTTCCACGGCGCGGCTGCCATCGGCTCCCGCCGGGGCCGGGGCTACTTGAAGTCCTCCTTGCGCAGGCCGTGGCGGGTCATGAGCTTGTGCAGCTGGCGCGTGGTCACCCCCGCCTTTTCTGCCGAGCGGTTCACCCGCCCCTTGCACAGGGCCAGCACCTCCTTCAGATAATGGCGCTCGGCGTTCTCCTTGGCCCGCTCGCGAAACTCCGCCAGGGACTGGGACAGGTCCAGGGGCACGGGCGCCGCCCCGTTCCCGCGCTTGAACAGCTCCGTGGGAAAGCTCTCGGGCGTGAGCACGCGCGAGGTCTCCAGAATGAAGGCCCGCTCCATGAGGTTTTCCAGCTCGCGCACGTTGCCGGGCCAGTCATAGCGGGCGAAGGCGGCCAGCACCGTGGGATGGATATCGCAGATATCCTTGGAATTCAGGCGCGCCAGGCGCTTGAGGAAGGCCTCGGCCAGGAGCGGGATGTCCTCGGGCCGCTCCTTGAGGGACGGAATCTCGATGGGAAAGACGTTCAGGCGGTAATAGAGGTCCTGGCGGAACTCGCCCCGGGCGCACATCTCCTGCAGGTCGACGTTGGTGGCCGCGATGACGCGCGCGTTCATGGCGATGGCCGCGTCCCCGCCCACGCGCTGGAAGGTTTTCTCCTGTAAAACTTGCAGCAGCTTGATCTGGGCGGGAGGCGTGACCGTGGCCACCTCGTCCAAGAAGATGGTCCCGCCCGAGGCGATCTCGAAACGCCCGAGCTTGCGCTTGACCGCGCCGGTGAACGCGCCCTTCTCGTGGCCAAAGAGTTCGCTCTCGATAAGGGTGTCGGGGATGGCCCCGCAGTGCACGCTGACAAAGGGCCCGCTCTTGCGGTTGGACAGGGTGTGGATGAGCCTCGCCAGCACGCCCTTGCCCGTTCCGGTCTCGCCCGTGAGCAGCACGGTGGACACAGTGGGCGCGGCCAGGCGGGCCTTCTCGAAGACCGTGCGCATGACCCTGCTGCGCGTGCCCACCACCTCCAAGTCGTCGCCCACGCCCGAGGCGGAGCGGAAGTAGTCCACCTCGGTCTGCAGGCGCTGGGCCTCGCGCACGCTGTCCACGACGTAGCGCGCCTCCACCGGATCGATGGGCTTGGTCAGGTAGTTGTCGGCCCCGGCCTTGACCACGCGCACGGCGTCGCGCACGCGCTCCTGCTCCACCAGGATGACCACCACGATGTGCGGATTGTTGGACCACAGGCGCTGCAGCATGGCGCGGAAGTCGCCGCTTTCCGCCGTGTGGCCGCCCTCCAGAAAACGCAGGTCCACGAAGGCCAGGTCATACTGCCCCGCGTGCAGGGCGGCCTCCAGGGCCCGCCTGTCCCGCGCCGAGCGAAACCCGGCCCCGCCTCCGAAACATTTCGCCAGGGCCGAGACCTCGACCTCCTCCCGGGCGGCGACAAGTACGCGCTCCATGCCAGCCTCCTGACTGATGCGGGACAATCTACATCCTCGGGCCAGCACCAGGCAATACGCCTCGGGCAAAAAAAAAGAACTTTTTGTTCCGTACCGCACAGACAGGAACATTACATTCCTATTTATTACAACACCCCTATTTTACAGCTTTTATTCACACACCCCAGCCGTCCCTTTCCGTTGCCCCGCCCAGAAAGGCGCGCCCACGGCCGCTTCCCGGGCGAAGGCCTTGTCGGAACCGTAGGGGAATTCTCCAGAACGCTTAAACAAAAAAGCCAATAAAACAAGTATATTAAAATTTGGACCAAAGATTGCTTTTATGGCGAATGGAACCGCACGCAGACAGCGGACCGGAACCATCTCCAAAGGAGGGATGAGGCATGTCGGATCTGCAGACGGTAACGGGCATCATCCTGCCCAACGACTGGGACCTTCAGGGCAGGCTCACGGAAGTGGTCCTGTACGGGGCCGACGAATCGGAATTCGTGATCCACGGCGGCCAGGAAAAACAGCTGCTTAAGCTCTGCCACCACCGCGTGAGCTGCACGGGCACGCGGGCCATGGACAACCGCGGCCGCAGGGTCTTCGAGGTCCGGGGCTACACGGTGCTCGGCGACGAGCAGGATTGCGGCTACGACTCCGGGCCCGACGGTTTCTTCGGACCCGGCCCGGGCGTTCCGCGCATGTGGAGCAACTGACCTTGGAGAACGCGATGCGGCACGCACTCACCAGGCCCGCCACCCTGCGCGCCATTCTGGCCATTGCCCTGGCGGCTCTGCTGCTGGACGCCTCGGCCCTGTCCGCGCCCTGCGCGGACGAGGAATTCGTGGTCCGGGGATACGTGTTTCAGAGCGAACGCGGCCTGATGCTCGAGTCCGAGGCCAGCGAGATCTTCGGGCTCGCGGGCCTGGACATGGAACCGTATGTGGACGCGGTGGTCACCGTGGTGGGCACCATTGAAGAGAATGCGAACGGCGAGGACATCCTGCACGTCAGCCATGTCCTGCCCGACGATGAAACCAATTCCGGGGACACCATGCCCGGAGAAGACAAACCCGCCCTATAGGGCAAGGGAGACCAACGATGACGGAGCTGATGGCGGCGCCCGAGGCAGAAGAGCACGAGGAACAGCCTCCTTCCCGATCCATTTTCGGGGGAGGACCCATCAACCGTGCGGTGCAGGACTATCGGGACGCCTTTTTCCCGGGCCTGGCCGACAAGGACTGGAACGACTGGCGCTGGCAACTGCGCCACAGGCTGACCAACCTGCCCGCCTTCGCCGGGCTCGTGAAGCTGACCACCGGCGAGGTCAACGCCCCGGCCTGGGACGGCACGGGCATGCCCGCCGCCATGACGCCCTACTACGCCGCCCTGATCTGGAACGAGGCCCGTGAGGGCCGCTCGTCCCTCAGGCGCTGCATGGTCCCGCACATGGACGAGGCCTGCATCGCGCCCTACGAGACGTGCGACTCCCTGGGCGAGGAGCACGACAGCCCGGTGCCGGGCCTGGTGCACCGCTACCCGGACAGGGTGCTGTTCCTGGCCACCAACTTCTGCTCGTCCTATTGCCGCTACTGCACGCGCTCCCGGCGCGTGGGCAGGCCCGAGTCCAAGCGCCGCCTCACGGCCACCTGGGACAAGGCCGTGGACTACGTGCGCGAGCATCCCGAGGTGCGCGACGTGCTGGTCTCGGGCGGCGACCCGTTGACCATGTCCAACGCGGCCCTGGAGTACATCCTCTCGCGGCTCACGGCCATCCCCCACGTGGAGATGGTGCGCATCGGCACCAAGGCCCCCATGGTCCTGCCCCAGCGCATCACCCCGTCGCTGGTGCGCATGCTGCGCCGCTTCCGGCCCCTGTACGTGAGCATCCACTGCACCCACCCCTCGGAGCTGACCCCCGAAGCGGCCCTGGCGTGCAACAGGCTGGCCGACGCGGGCATCCCCCTGGGCAGCCAGACCGTGCTCCTCAACGGCGTGAACGACGACCGCGACACCCTCATGGCCCTGTTCCGGGGGCTGTTGACCATGCGCGTGCGCCCCTACTACCTGTACCACTGCGACCAGGTGGCCGGGACCTCGCATTTCCGCACCACCCTGGGCAAGGGCCTGGACATCATGCGCGGCATCCGGGGCTACACCACGGGCTACGCCCTGCCGCAATACGTGGTGGACCTGCCCGGGGGCGGGGGCAAGGTGCCCGTGTGCCCGGAATACTTCACCGGCCGCCAGGGCTCGACCCTGCTCTTCAAGAACTACGAAGGCCGGGAATTTGCCATCCACGACCCCGAGCCCATGGAGGCGAAATAATGCGCTTCGGCATCACCTTCGACCTGAAGGAGCACTGGAAGGCGCGCGGCTACGCCGACGCGGACATCGCCGAGTTCGACTGCCCGGAGACCGTGGAGGCCATCGACAAGGCGCTCTGCGCCCTGGGCCACGAGACCGAGCGCATCGGCGGGCTGCACGAGCTGACCTCGGCCCTGGCCGGGGGCGCGCGCTGGGACATGGTCTTCAACATCGCCGAGGGCATGCACGGGTTCGGGCGCGAGGCCGCCGTGCCCGCGCTGCTGGACGCCTGGCGCATCCCGTACACCTTTTCCGAGCCCTTGGCCCTGTGCCTGACCCTGCACAAGGCCATGGCCAAGCGCGTGGTGCGCGACGCGGGGGTGCGCACCCCGGACTTCGCCCTGGTGGAAAGCCCCGCTGACGTGGCCAAGGTTGACCTGGGCTGGCCCGTGTTCGCCAAGCCCGTGGCCGAAGGCACCAGCAAGGGCGTGGGCGGGGATTCCCTGGCCCGCACTCCCGAGGACCTGGAGCGGGTCTGCCTGAAGCTCTTGGCGGCCCACGACCAGCCCGTGCTGGTGGAAAGCTTCCTGCCCGGCCGCGAGTTCACGGTGGGCCTTCTCGGCAGCGGCCCCGAGGCCCGCAGCGCGGGCGTGATGGAGGTGCTGGTGGACGGCGAGGCCGACGGCGGCAACTACACCTACGCCAACAAGATCGACTACCTGCGCACCGTGCGCTACGAGCTGGCCACGGACGCCGAGGCCCGGGCGGCCGCCGACCTGGCCCTGTCCGCGTGGCGGGCCCTGGGCTGCCGCGACGGCGGCCGGGTGGACGTGCGCCTGGACGCCGAGGGGCGGCCCTCGTTCATCGAGGCCAACCCCCTGCCCGGGCTGCATCCCGTGCTTTCGGACCTGACCATCCTCTGCGGCCTGGCGGGCACGCCCCACGCCGAGCTCATCGCGGCCATCGTGCACTCGGCCTGCTCCCGGGTCCCGGCCCTGACGGCCGGCTGCGCGGCGTGAGGATCGCCCTGCTGCACGCCTCCCCGGCCCCCGGGGCCGGGGAGGACGACCAGGACATCCTGGCCCAGGCGGCGGCCGTGCGCGAGGCCCTGTTCGCCCTGGGGCACGACGTGCACACGGTGCGCTTCTCCCTGGATCTGGGCGGCGTGGCCGCGACCCTGAACGGGCTCAGGCCCGACGCGGCGTTCAACCTGGTGGAGGGCGCCGAGGGCAAGGGGCGGCACATCGCCCTGGCCCCGGCCCTGCTGGAGGATATCCCCCTGCCCTTCACCGGCGCGGGCAGCGACGCCATGGCCCTGTCCTCCAACAAGATATTCGCCAAGCACGTGCTGGCCTCGGCGGGCATCCCCACCCCGGCGGCCCGGGCCATGGACGGCCGCATCCTGCACGGCGGGGACGCCGGCGACGGCTGGATAGTGAAGTCCGTGTGGGAACACGCCTCCATCGGCCTGGAGCGGGACTGCGTGCTACGGGACGCGGACCACGGGGAACTGCTGCGGGCCATGGCCCGCCTGGCCCCGCGCATGGGCGGGCAGTGCCTGGCCGAGGCCTACGTGCACGGGCGCGAGGCAAGCGTCTCGCTCCTGGACGGCCCGGACGGGCCCACGCTTTTGCCGCCAGCGGAAATCCTTTTTCCGGACCAGCCGGAACACGAGCCGCGCGTGGTGGGCTGGCGCGCCAAATGGGACGATGATTCCGACGAGTCCAAGGGCACGCCCCGCCGCTTCGGCCTGGAACCGGACCTTGCGGAACGCCTGGGCCGCGCGGCCCTGGACTGCTGGCGGGCCTTCGGCCTCTCCGGCTACGCCCGGGTGGACTTCCGCGTGGATGAATCGGGCGCGGCGCAGGTCATCGACGTCAACGCCAACCCATGCCTGGCCCCGGACGCCGGATTCCAGGCCGCCCTGGACCGGGCCGGCGTGCCCTTCGCCTCGGCCGTGGAACGCATCCTGGGCGCGGCCCTGGACGCGAAAGGATACGCATCATGAAGGACACGGACATCCTCCTGCGCACCGAAGTCAGGGACGCCGACGCGGCCGTGGTGGAGGCCATGTCCCGCGCCACGGGCCTGTTCACCGAGGCCGAGGTGGACATCGCCGTGGAGTTGGTGGACGAGCACCTGGCGCACGGCCGTGAGAGCGGCTATTATTTCCTGTTCGCTGAAGACAGGAAGGGCTGCGCGGGATACGCCTGCTACGGCCCATCCGTGGACGAGCCCGGCTGGTTCGACCTGTACTGGATAGTGGTGGAGCCCGAGCGCCAGGGACGCGGCGTGGGCAGCCTGCTGCTCACCGAGGTGGAACGGCGCGTGGCCGGGGAACACGGCCTCGGGCTGGTGGCGGAGACGTCGGGGCAAGCCCTGTACCGCCCCACCAGGGGCTTCTACGAGGCCCGCGGCTTCCTGGCCCGGCGCAGGGTCAAGGACCACTACTCCCCGGGCGACGACATGGTGGTCTACCTCAAGCCCCTGCCCACCGAATCCGCCCCGGTTCAGCGCGGATCCTGAACCGTTTCCGCCGCCCCGTGGGGCTCCGCGATCCGTGATGCCAGGGAATGCCTGCGCGCGTAGGCGCACAGGTTCTGGAAGACCATGCCCACGGCGATGGCGAACACCGCCCCCCAGAGCCCGAACAGCGGGATGGCCACCAGGGACAGGACCAGGGCCACGGCCACGGAGCCGTAGATGATGTTCTGGAGGAAACGCCCGTCCCCGCGCATGGCCAGAAGCATGGGGTAGGTGCCCGTCAGACAGTAGGCCAGCACGCCGCAGGCCAAAAACCGCAACAGCCCGCTGCCCTGCACGAACTGCTCCCCGAACACGGACAACAGGAGCTCCGCGAACAGCAGGATGAACGCGAACAGGGGCACGCTGCCCAGGGCCAAGCTGAAATTGGACTGGGCCACCTCGCGCCTCAGGGCCTGCAGGTTGTTGGCGTGCAGGCTCTCGGCGTAGCGGGTGCGGGAGATGCTGTTCACCGCGGACAAGGCGAAGACCATCACCGAGGCCACCCGGTAGATCACCCCGAACAGCCCCACCTCGCTGGACGTCAGGAAAATCTCGATCATGAACACCAGGACCCAGTAGAGCACGATGTCCATGGACGAGACCAGGATCATGGGCAGGCCTTCCCGGACCAGGGACCGCCAAGCGTTGGCCGCGCGGTCGCGCGGGGAGCCATTCAGGAAGCGCAACACGGAAATGTGGCCCAAAACGACCATCAACGCGGTGGCGACAACGTAGAAGCACAGTATCGACCGCACATCCCCGGGCCGGAACAGGACCAAATACAGGCAGCTCAAGAGCGGAGCCCCTACAAAGCCAAGGGCATAGGACAGCGGCACGCGACGGATGCCGCGCAAAAATTCGGCCTGCAACAGAAGAACCGCGAGAAACGGCACCAAGGCCTGGACAAGTATCAGGTCCACAGCGCGGTTGGAGAGTTCGGTTCCCATACCCTCGAACACGCCTACCCCCGCCGCCACAGCCAGCCCGGCAATCAGGCTCGCGCCGGCCGCCACCCACAGGAACTTCCAGTACAGATCACGCAGGGCGCCAAAATCGCCTCGCAAGTGAAATCCGGCAGCCCGCCGGACAATGACGTTGTCCATGCCCAGACGCACGAACACGGTCTCGGCCAGGGCGAAGCTCAGGGCGAAGGTGAACTCCCCGGTGCCCGCGAGACCCGTCTGGCGGGCAACCATGATGTAGAAGAAAAGGCTAAAAATGGCCCCGGTCATGCGCAAGGCAAAAGCCACGGCGGAAACCCGGACAATGTCCCCGCCGTGCCTGTGCAGTCTCTGCAGCAACGCCTGAACCATCACGCCCTACCTGCGGTTGCCGGATCAGTTGCGACTCTTGCGCCCCAGCCGCCCTGGAGCAGGGGACAGAAGAGCGCGGTCCAGAAGATGGGATGCCGCAACAGGTTATGCAGCATGACCATGATGAGCATCCCGCCCCAGACGCACAGCCAGCGCTTTTGCGGCAGGCGCATGGTGGCCCTGGCGCTGAGCACGAACACCACCACCATGACGAGCACGCCTGCCATCCCTCCGGACAAGGCAAGATCCACGAACAGATTGTGAACCTCCATGCCCTCGAAGGGCTGATGCAGCCCGGAAAAGGCCCCGGGCCCGAAACCAAAGCCCAGGCTGTCCCCCAAGGCTCTCAGACCGTTGAGCAACAAAACGTGGCGAGCCGCGCCTAAGACTATGCCCTGCGTAGCCATGGCGTACGCCGCGGCAGCCCCGTAGCTGCAAATTGCGACGGCGACAAAAACGACAAACAGCCTGTTGGCTACAGCCCGTGTCCTGGGAGCCGGCACCAAGCCATACAAGGCGAAAAAGCATAACAGCGCCAGCACGAACAAGGCAAAGGAACGACTAAACATCAGCAGGCCAAACGCGAACATCAAAACCGTTGCAATCGCCAGAAGACAACTTTTTGTTCCACGACACCCATTGCTGCGAAAGTCTAGCGCCTGAGCAAAGCAAAGTGGGACAGCAAGCACAAGAGGAAGTATTGCCTGGTTGATATTGCTTGTCCATCCGAAAGCAGATTTCGATCCGGTCAGGAAGAAATGAAACGTAAAATGTTTTGAAAACCATATAGGTCCACACGAGATATATTCAGCAGCAACAAAAATTATATTGCCAACAAGCACGATGACGCCGCAGACAACAAGAACCCGCAGCATGGACTCCGAGTCCCAGCGCAAAGTGCTCAACCACAACGCGTAGAGTGCGCAAAAACCCAAGGCGGCCGCTTCGCGCATGGCCACGTGCGGCACGAAGACGCCCTGGGCACGCCCCCACAAGGCACCTGTTCCCAGGCAGAAGAACAACGCACCCCACAGGAGAAGCACGTTTCTGCCGCCCTGCACGCCCAGCGCTTGCGCCAATCTGCGCCGGATGGCCAGCATATACAGTCCCGAACTCATAAGCACCACAAGCAATAGTTCACCAGCGCCCAGAGGCAACCCCGGCAGGCGAAAGCGAGTGGCGGTGGTCAGAGCCAGGGCGCAACCAAGCACGCGTTGCCCCCAGGGCGAGAGGGCCAGGCCAGGACCGGCTTCGTCCGTAAAAAAAATAGTCTTCTCCTCCGATGACCACGCTTTTCCGGGAATCACGAGACAGCGGCTGGTCGCCTCGCGGACAAGGCGTCCCTAGCCGGACCAACGTGCAAGGCGGCTCTGCCTTCTTTACAAAAAGAAATCCTTTCTGAATCAGCCAACCCCAATATAAAGAAATGCCAGTCAGATCAAGCAACCGCCATCCGCCGTCTCCAACAGCCCTCTGGATGTACTAAAAGTCCCTCCCTTCCGTCCACGGAAATCCCGCCCTCAACCCCGGACGACGCCCCCCTGTCCTGCCGCTGGAACTATTCGGGTTGCTCCTGGCAAGTCGCCCGGAAATCATGTACGAAAACAGCGGCATCCATTTTTCAAAGCCCGTGCCGCAACCCGGAGGAGCGCATGCGCAAATTCGCCCTATTCCTCGCCGCCGTCCTTGTCCTGAGCACGGCGTGGCCCTCGTGGGCCGGGGACAAATGGGACCAGTTCCCCAACATCCCGACCCTGAACAAGGGCCATAAATGGCGCGTCGGCTATATGGAAGGCGGCCCCTTCCGCAACTACCCCCTGGTGCTCAAGTCCACCCTGGAGGGACTCGTGTCCCTGGGCTGGATGGAGCCCCTCGCGTTCCCCGAGGACCCGGACCCCGAGGACGCCTCGCGCCTCTGGGCCTGGCTGTCCACGAACGTGAAGAGCAAATACCTGGAGTTCCCGGCCGACGCCTTCTGGTCCTGCGACTGGGATTCAGTGAAATACTCAAAGGTGGGCGACGCGGCCATCGAACGCTTGGCCAGAAAACGCGACGTCGACCTGGTCCTGGCCATGGGCACCAAGGCCGGACAGATACTGGCCAACGACAGGCATTCGACGCCCACGGTGGTGCTCTCCTCCACGGATCCCCTGGGCGCGGGCATCGTCAAAAGCGTGGAGGACTCGGGCCTGGACCACGTGCACGCCCGCATGGATCCGGGGCGGCACAAGCGCCAGATCCGCCTATTCCATGACATGTTCGGCTTCAAGAGCCTGGGCCTCTCCTTTGAGAACACCACCGAGGGCCGCAGCTACGCCGCCGTGGAAGACGTGGAGGAAGTGGCCCGGGAGCGCGGATTCCGGGTGGTGCCCTGCTATTCCCCCAACGACGTGACGGACAACCGGATCGCCTACGACGGACTGGCCCGCTGCATGGACAAGCTGGCCCCGGTGGTGGACGCCGTGTACCTGACCATCCACACGGGCATGGCCGTGGAGAACGTGCCCAGGGTCATGGCCCCCCTGAACGCGCGCAAGATCCCGACCTTCTCCCAGGGCAGCACCGACGAGGTGGCCCACGGGGTGCTGATGTCCATCTCCCAGGCGGGCTTCCGCCACGTGGGGCGCTTCCACGCCATGACCATGGCCAAGATATTCAACGGGGCCAAGCCCCGCGAGCTGGAGCAGGTCTTCGAGGACCCCATGCGCATCGCCATCAACCTGGCCGAAGCCCAGGTCATCGGCTACGACCCGCCCATCGACATCCTCACGGCGGCGGACGTTATCTTCCAGGAGATCAAGACCACGGAAAAGGCGCCCGTGCAATGAAGCTGGTCCTGTGCGTGAAGCGCGACATCCTGGGCAACGTGGCCCTGAACCGCCTGGCCCCGGCGCTGGCCGCCCACGAGGTCACGGTGCTGCTCTCGGACAAGGTCATGCCCGAGGAGCGCGCCCCGGGCGTGCCCGCTGACCAGCTGTTCTTCGAGCGGGACCTGGCGGTGGACCACCTCTTCCCGGCCCTGGACGCGGCCCCCGGGCTTCCGGATGCCGAGCTGCTGACCTTCTCGGGCCTGGCCCGCCGCCACGGCATGCCCATGGACATCGTGCGCAACATCAACGCGCCCGAAACCGTAGACCGCCTGCGCGCCCTGGCCCCGGACCTGATGCTCTCCTGCCGCTTCGACCTGATCTTCCGCGAGGAAGCCATCCGCACCCCCCGCCTCGGCCTGTACAACCTGCACCCCGGGGCCCTGCCCGCCTACCGGGGCCTGTACGCCCCGTTCCGGGCCCTGGTGAACGGCGAGGAGCGCATGGGCTGCACCCTGCACGCCATCGACCCGGGCATCGACACGGGCCCGGTGGTGGACATCGCCTGGATCAAGGCCGACCCCGCCAAATCCGTACTCCGGCACTATCTGGAGCTCTACGTGGCCGGAGCGGACCTGTTCCTGGCCATGCTGCGCGACGTGGAGGCCGGAAAGCTGCCCAGCGCCACGCCCCAGGACCAGGACCGGGCGCGCTACTTCAAGTATCCCACGGATCAGGAATTCGAGGATTTCCGCCGCGGCGGAGGCAGACTCTACGACACGCTGGAGATCAGGGACGTCCTCTCGCGCTTCGGGAGCGCGGCCTCGGACTGAAGCAGGGCCCGGCCGCTGAGGAGCAGGGAATCGCGGGCGAAGCGCACCATGTAGCCGTCCCCGGACGGGGCCCCCTTGGGCCGCACGCGCAGGGCGTCCACCCGCCCGCGCGCCAGACGCCAGACGCTGGCCACGGCCATGGCCCCGGTGCCGCAGGCCCCGGTCTCGCGGTTCACCCCGCGCTCGAAGCAGCGGTAGCGCACCCCGTCCTCGGGCCCGCCGTCCAGCACCAGATCCACGTTCACTCCCCTGGGGAACAGGTCCCGCCGCCGCGTGTTGAGATGCAGGCCGAGGGCGCACAGCCAGTCGCCCGCGGGCGCCTCGTCCGCGAAGACGACCAGGTGTGGCTCTCCCGTGAGCACCAGACGGCCGAGGATGCCCGGGGGCACGTCCTCCGCTCCCCGGCCCAGGTCGCCCACCATGTCCACACACCCCTGGGGGGCGCGCCCCTCGGCCGGGGTGTAGAGCCTGTCCGGCACGGGCAGGGCCAGCGAGTGCCGAAGCCAGGGCCCCCCTCCCTCGCGCACGCCGATCTCCACCGGCCAGGGGCTCCCCGAGGGGATTCCCGTGAGCACCCCGGCGGGCAGGGCCGCGCCGCGCAGGCGCAGCAGGGCCGCCGTGCAGAGCAGCCCGTTGCCGCAGGACAGGGACTCGGACCCGTCGGGCTCCAGGATGCGCACCAGGGCGTCCACGTCCGGGGCGGCCACGCCCGGAGCGTCGATGCCCGGAGCGGCCGCCAGGGCCTCCCCGCGCAGCAGCACGATGAGGGAATCCGCGCCGGTGCGCGCCAGGGACGAGCAGGCCAGATCCGCCAGGTCCGCGTCGCCGGGCACGGGCGCGGATTGCAGATCCAGGAAAAGCAGGCGGTTGCCGAACACCGACCACTCGCTGAGCATGGCCTCGCGATGCGTCACGTCCGCACCTTGCGCAGGGCCAGGGGCACGGCCAGGGACAGCAGCAGATAGGCACCGCCGAAGAGCGGCATGGCAACGTGGGCGTCGAAGGACGCCAACCAGCCGAAGAGCACCGGCCCCAGGACCTGGCCCACGCGGTAGGTGGAGGCCACCATGGCCGTGGCCCGGCCCTGGCCCAGCTCCCGGGACTCGCCGAGGCCCAGCACGTAGGCCCCGATGGCCGTCAGGGCGATGCTCGACGAGGCCCCCAGCAGGACCACCGCCCCCAGCACCGCGACCAGCCCGGACACGAAGCTGAAGAAGAAGAAGGACGCCGCGCCCAGGAGTCCGGCCGCCGCGACCCAGAGGCGCTTGTCCCGGCTGGCGTCGATGCGCCCGCCCGAGAACTGGGCCACGAGGATGATGGCCAGGCTGTTGAGCATGAACACGCGCCCGATGTCCGCCTGGGATACGCCGGCGGCGCTCAGGTACACGGGCGTGAAATAGTTGAGCAGGCCGATGATGGCCAGGGCCGCGGGGATGTTGGCCAGGATCACGGTGAAGAACACGTTGCGCGAGGCCAGGAACCGGCCGTAGCCCAGGCGCCGCCCGCCCCGCTCCTCCCCACGGGCCTCAGCCGCGTCCTCCCGGCCCCTGAGGGCCGTGGCGCAGTAGGCCAGGGCCACGCCCAGCACGGCCGCGCCGAACAGGAACACCGGGCCGTAGCCCACCTGCTGGGCGACCAGGGCCCCGGCGGCCACGCCGCACACGCTGCCCGCGTAGACCCCGGCCCAGAACAGGGAAAAGCCCCGGCCCCGGGAATCGTCGTCCGTATGCCCCACGATGAAGCCCTGCATGGCCATCAGGGCCAGGCCGTAACCCAGGCCCACCAGGGCCCGCGCCCCCAGGAACCAGAACGCCCCGGGCGCGGCCCAGGAGGCCGCGAATCCCGCGACGCAGACCGCGAGCCCCGTGAGCAGCGGCTGCCGCCAGCCCCGGCGGTCGATCCAGGAGCCGGACAGGAAGATCATCAGCCCGGCGCTGAACATCTCCACGGAAATGGGCAGGGCGATGACCAGCTCCTGGGGCAGGCCCAGGACGCTCCCGGCCAGCTCCTTCATGTGCAGGGGGATGAAGGACAGGGAGCTGTCGGCCCCGAACAGCAGCAGGAACCCGGCCGGGCGCACGGCCTGGTAGGCCGCCGACCGCAGGCCGCCGTTGGGCCCGCGCTGGAAGAAATCGAGGACCATGATGGCCAGCTCCACGGCGAAGAGCATGGCGATGACCAGGATGGTCAGGGAGTCCAGGGCCACATCCCTGATCTGGTCCGAAAATATCCCCGGCGGGACGAAGGTCACGATGGACCCGGCCATGGTCCCGCCCGGCCCCCGCAGGCCCACGCGCACCGGCATGCCCCGGACTCCGGCCCCGGGGGCGCGGGCCTCGTAGAGTTCGCGCCCCGCAGCGTCGGCCACGACCATGGCCGAGGCCTCGGGCACCACGCGCAGCAGTCCGGCCATGGCGTCCTCGATGCGCGGCAGCCGGTCCAGGTGCACCCCCAGGGAGAGCACGTACTCCAGGTCCTCGCGCAGCAGCGTGCTCACGGCCACGACCTTGCCGCGCACGATGCGCTCCAGCCCGGCCTTGTACTGCACGGCCGCGTACAGGGAATAGGCCACCTGGCAGACCACCACGGCCAGGAGCATGGCCCGCAACAGCCCCTTGCGCGGAAAGGCCATGCCGCCGCCGGAGGGGTCGAGCCGCGAAAGTTTCAGGAACACGGCCACGCGCCTGCGTTCCCGGGGCAGGACCAGGAACAGGGACAGCCAGAACAGCACGGCCGCGCCCAGGAACACCAGCCCGCCCACCAGGACCTCGTCCCGGGCCATGGCCCACAGGGTCCCGGACACGGCGTCCTTGCTGAAGGCGGCCAGCACGAAGCCCACGGGCCTCCCGGCCTCGTCCCGAAGCCGCAGGGGCACCACGCGCCGCCGCTCCTCGGCAAAGGGCGCGGGTTCCTGCGCGTCCACGGCCAGCCCGGCGGCCGCGCGCCCCACGCGGGCCGCATCCGTGGAATAGAGCACCCGCCCGGACGCGTCCGCGATCTCCACGCGCCACACGTGCCCCGCTTCCCGGCCGCGCCCCGCGGACTGGTGCCCCAACTGGTCCACGGCCCCGCGCAGGAGGTCGTCCATGCCCAGGAACTTGTCCAGCCGCTTGCCGTAGCGCACGCTGCGCTCGATGTTGGCCTTGAGGTCCGCGCCCACCACCCTCGCGCCGTCGGACAGGGAGTCCGTGAGCATCTTCTCCAGGGAGGCCAAGTGCAAAAGGAGGTTGAACCCGGCGGCCAGGACCAGGACGAACAGCGCCGCCAGCACCAAGCGTCCGCGCAGGGCGCCGGTGCCCGCGCGGGGGGCATGGGAAGGGCTGGTCATCGTCTCTTGCTCGGAAGTCATGCGCCTCCGGTCCCGGAAGCGCCTTCGGCGGCCCGGAGGCGCACGGCGAGCAAGGTGATGTCGTCGGACTGGGGAGCCTCGCCCGCATGCTCATGGGTGGCCCGCACGACGCCCTGGACCGCGTCCTTGGCCGGGGCGTGGCGGAGTTCCCGGGCCACGGCCAGCAGCCCGTCCTCGGTGAGCATGGTCTTGGAGACGTCCATGGCCTCGGTGATGCCGTCGGTGTACACCAGGAGCATGTCGCCCGGGGCCAGGCGCGCCTCGCGCCCCACGAAGGACATGCCGGGCATGGC
This sequence comes from Desulfocurvus sp. DL1XJH-121, assembly GCF_054819825.1. Lineage (NCBI taxonomy): Bacteria > Pseudomonadati > Thermodesulfobacteriota > Desulfovibrionia > Desulfovibrionales > Desulfovibrionaceae > Desulfocurvus > Desulfocurvus sp. DL1XJH-121. Next base: position 29,876 of record NZ_JBTVWW010000012.1, on the reverse strand, counting down.
CCCGACCATGGGCCCGCTGATCTCGCGCAGGAACTCGGGCTCGCCCTCGGCGGGCAGGACCAGGGGCGGATTGTGCCCGCCGCTGGCAAAGGCCAGATGCCCGGTGCGCACGTCGAGAAGCCCCACGAAGATGGTCACGAACATGGCGTTGGGGTTGTCCCGCGAGAGGTCGTCGTTGGCCCGCAGCAGGATTTCCTCCGGAGGCCTGCCCGCCAGGGCCTCGTTCTTGACCAGGGTCTTGGCGATGGTCATGAACAGGGCCGCGGGCACGCCCTTGTCCGACACGTCGCCGACCACGATGCACAGGGTGTCCTGGTCCACGAAAAAGAAGTCGTAGAGGTCGCCGCCCACCTCGCGCGCGGGCTCCAGCACGGCGTAGAGGTCCACCTCGTCGCGCTCGGGGAAGGGCGGGAAGATCTTGGGCAAAAGCCCCATCTGGATCTCGCGGGCCACGCCCAGTTCGCTCTCGATGCGGCTCTTCTCGGCCTCCGTGGCCATGAGGTCGATGATGCTCTTGCGCAGGGCCCCGTCCATGTACAGGAAGGCCTCGGCCAGGGCGCCCACCTCGTCGCGATGGCTCCTGGCCAGGACCTCCAGCTCCGACAGGTCCTCGGCCTCCCCGGTCCAGTCGCGCTCGGGCAGGTCCTTGACGTGTCCGGTGAGGCTGGCCAGGGGCCGCACGATGCGCCGGGTCAGGGCCACGGCCAGGAGCAGGCCCAGGCCCAGGGCCACGGCCATGACCCAGGACAGGTGCCCCATGAGCTTCACGGCCGGGGCGCGCAGTTCGGCCTTGGGCGCTGCCGCGGCCACGTACCAGTCCAGGGGCTTGAAATGCGCGACAAAGACCGCGGCCTTGGACTCCTCGCCGAAGTCGGCGACGGCCGGGCCCTGGTCCGGGTTATCCGTCTTGCGGGTGGCGGCCGTCATCATGGTCCGCAACAGCTCGCCCTGGTCCGCCCCGGGCAGGCCCAGCATGTCCCGCAGCCCGCGTTCGGGCGGCACGAGCATGGTCCCCTGGCCGTCGAACAGGAACACCGGCCCGGAGTCGGCCACCGTGATGCTGGGCATGGTTTCGCGCAGACCCTGGAGAATCCCTTCCTGGCGGCGGGCCACCTCGGCCACCATGCCCTCCAGGTTGTCGCACACGGCCAGCACCCAGTCCCAGCGCGGCACCAGGGAGAACCGCCCCAGGTAGCGCAGGGTCCGGCCGTCCGGCCCGGGCAGGGAAAACGTGGAGAAGCCGCCCCCGTAGCGCTTGGCCTCCTGGTGCATGGCCGGGGCCACCTCGCGGCCCTTGAAATCGTGCAGAACGCCCAGGAAGTTCCCATTGCCCCCCGCGCCGCTGACGGCCAGGAGCCGCCCGCCCCTGTCGTACACGAACACCAGCTTGTCGGGGGAATCCACGGCCCGGCCTATCCAGTCCAGCACCAGCGCCCGGGCCTCGCGCGGCGAACGGCCGCTGGAGAGGTGGTCGATGCCCGAGAGCAGGATGGCGCTCTCCTCCCGGAGCAGGCGCTTGCGGGAAGAAACCATGTCCACCTTCCAGCTCAAATAGCTCTTGAACTGGCCGTACAGGTTGACGTTCACCAGGCGCATGATGTTTTCCGCGCCCCGGAGCTCGGCGTCGAACACGGTGCGCTCGACGTTCCGCCCCGAAAAAGTCAGCACCGCCACGGCGACGAGGACCAGCGTGCCGCCGAACAGGACCAGGATCTTTTTGTACAAGGAAAAACGCAACGGGAACCTCGCGGATGCAAACTGTACGATGTTGCTCGACTTCTTGCCTTCTGGTAACAGGTTGTGTGCGTGCTATCAACTTGTCAAACAGCTCAACGCGCCCGGCCGTTCACCCCGGCGGGGCGACGGAGGGATCATGAAACTGAGCGTGGAAAACCAGCAGGGCGCACTGGTCGCCAAGGTCGGCGGCAGCATGGACACGACGTCCGCCCCCAAATTCCAGGAGGAACTGGAAGCCTGCATCGGCAAGGGGGAGAAGCGGTTCGTCATCGACGTGGGCGACCTTGAATACATCACCAGCGCGGGCCTGCGCAGCATCCTGGCCGTGGCCAAGAAGATCAAGGCCGAACAGGGCACGATCTGCTTCTGCAATCTGGACGGCATGGTCAAGGAGGTCTTCGAGATGTCCTTCTTCACCCAGATGTTCCCCATCCACGAGACCCTCGAACAGGCGCTGCAAGCGGAATCATGAACGCCTTGAGGCTGCCCGCCGCCCTGGAGAGCATCCCGGCCATGCGCGCCCTGGTCCGCGACGCTGTGCGCCAGATCGCGCCGGACGCGGACACGGGCATGCTGGAAATGGCCCTGGAGGAGCTCCTGGTCAACGTGGCGTCCTACGCCTATCCCGAGAGCCCGGGGGAGATGGAGGTCGCCTGCAGCGCCCAGGGCGACGGGCTGACCGTGGTCCTCTCGGACCAGGGAGCCCCCTACGACCCCAGGAACGCCCCGGAGCCCGACCTGGAGGCGGGCATCGAGGACAGGGCCATCGGCGGCCTGGGAGTATTTTTCGCAAAAAAGGTTTTTTCCTCCATGGACTACAAGCGCGAAGCCGAGAGCAACGTCCTGACACTGACCTACGCCATCCCGACCTAGCCCGGCCGCCCGCTACGCGGCAACACGCCATGCCTCCGCCGTTTCGCCCCGCACAGAGTGCGGGCGGTGATCCGTCACCTCAACCGGACACGGGACCATGAGCGACAAGGACATACAGGAGGCGTTCGCCCAACTGCTGGAGACCGTGGCCATGCGCATGGCCTCGGCCGCGGCGGCCCGGACGCGCGGCGACATTTCCGAGGAACAGTTCGCCGAACTGGTGCTCGCGACGGCCCAAAGCATCGCCCCCGGCGCGGAACTTCCCCTGCGTTCCGGGGAATTCACGTCCCCGGCCCGGGACGCCGCGCGGGAGCCCGAAGATTTCGAACCGCCCTGGGACACGGCACAGGACGCTGCCGCGCCCGCATCCGAGGCCATGCCCGAAATCCTGACCTGGGTCGCGGAGCAGGCCGCCCGAAGAGGAACGGCCGCGCCCGCCGCCCCGGAGCCCGCCCCCTCCCCCGAACCCGACGCAGCGGAGCCTTCCGCCGACGCGCCGCCCGTCGACGAGCCGCCTGCCGCGCCCCTGGCCGAGGCCTGGGAGGTCGAGCCCGAGCGTCCCGAGGCCTGGGAAACCGAATCCGCGCCCCCCGAAGCCCGGGAACCCGCGCCCATGCCGGACGAGCCGCCGCAGGACGAGGCCCCCCTCTGGGAATTGGAGGATTCCCTGGCCGACACGCGCAGCAGGGCCCCGGCCCCGGCTGCGGACATCTTTTCGCCCGCCCCCGGAGAGGAGCCCGCGCCCGTGCGGCTCCAGACGATGGAGGACGCGCCCCCCTCCCCGGCGGACGAGGTCGTGCCGTGGGATACGGACGAGGACGCGGTTGCCGAAGACGCGTGGACGCCCCGGACAGAGTTGGAGGACATGGGAATCAGTCCCGCGCAGGCTTTCCGGGAGGACGTACCCCAAGCTGAACCGTGGCCCGTGGATTCACCCGCGGCCGAGCCCCTTGAGGAACCGCAGGCCCCGCCGGAACCTGAGGAAATGCAGGAGACGGAACCCGGGCCGCTGCTGGCGGATCAGGAATGGGACGCAGAGGACCCCTTTGCGGGCCTGCCCCTGCCCCCCGGCGTACAATCCTGGACGGACAGGCCCGCCCCGGCCTTCGAGCCGCCGCCCGAGCCCGTGGAGGCCGCGGAGGAGGTCCCGGCCAAGGACGAGGGCCAACGCGCGGCGCCGGTCCTGGTGGACCAGGAATGGGAACCCGAGGACGACGACCCCTTCGAGAACCTGCCCCGGCCCTCCCCGGAACCGGCCTGGCCGGAACGGGAGGCGGCGCCCGTGGAGACGGCAGCCGAACCGGACCCCGGGGAGCCCTTGCTGCTGGCGCCGGAATGGTCCCGCGAGCACCAGCCCCCGGCCGAACCCGAGCCGAAGCCGGCGGCGCGCCCGCCCCGGCCCCAGGCCCGCGCATCGCGGGTCATCGTCAGCGGCTCCGCGCAATGGGAGCGGGACGATTCCCACGAGTTGGAAGACACGATGTTCCGGCTGGGCGTGGATGAGGATATGGCGGAGCGGGCCCTGGCCCCCCGGTGCGAGCTCAAATCCAGGGACCGGGACTTCATCGCCAGGGAGACCCGCCGCGCCCTGGAGGGCGGGAGCAAGATCAAGAGCCCCATGGCCGCGTTCCTGCTCTCGCTGCTCATGCCCGGCGCGGGCAGCGCCTACGCGGGGCGCGCCTCGGGGGTGCTGTTCGCCATTCCGGCCCTGGCCCTGGGCGTATTCCTGGCCCTCAAACAGCTCACGCCCATCCATGCGCTGATGGGATTCGTTCCCCTGTCCGTGATCTCCGCGTGCCTGGCCGGCCAGCAGGCCGCCGATGAGAACCGGCGCATCAGGCAACGCAACCAGGAAATCCCGCGCCAGGGGCAGCGGGAGACCACCCTGCGCTTCCCCACCTGACCTTCGGCGGGTCGTTCAGGCTACTTGGCGGCCTTGTCGTCGGGCTTGGAATAGCAGTAGGACTCGCACTGGCTGCGGCCCTCGTAGATGAGCAAGCGGCAGCCGTCCACCAGGTGCCTGCCGATCTGCTCCCGCTCGGTGCGGGCGCAGTGCTCCAGGCACTCGGCCCGGGACAGGGGCTCCATGGCCTCGCCGTAGAGAAAGGCGTCGCAGACCTCGTTGCGGTCCACGCAGTCGAGGTCCGGCCCGTCGTCGCCGCCGCCCATGGAGTAGGTCAGGCAGGAGTTCCTGGCATGGAACATCGTCTTGCCCTTCACGCATCCGGTAAGGGGCAGGGCCGTGAGCAGACACAAAACCACGCTGAGCCAGATCTTCATGGGAAATCTCCTTGGGGCGGTTGTGCGGCCCCGAAGCCAGGATAGCAGCCCGGCCCGCGAAATCCAGCAAAAATCACCGGCCCCGCCCGGGGCGGGCCGGGAATCCCCTTGACACGGGCGCGCGCACAAGGCACACAATCACCCCTTCGGGGAAACCGGGCGGCAGAGACTCCGCCAACCCCGCCAGGCCCGAAAGGGAGCAACGGTAACGGTTGTTTCTGGGTGCCCGGTTTCTCCAAAAGGCGCCGATCCGCTCGCGGGTCGGCGCTTTTCTTTGCTCTCCGTCCGCCCTGGTCCCTTGTCTTTCCTGCCCATTTCCCAAAAGAATATCTTGACGGACAATGGATACAATTCTACTAGAATTAGCACGCGTCGCTACATATTTCCATTTTTCAACACAAGGAGAGATCATGAACAAAAAACTCTTCGGTTGCTTCCTGTCGCTGGCCCTGTTCCTGATGCTCGGCGCCACCGCGTCGGCACATTTCGGCATGGCCATCCCCGCGGACTCGGCCGCCAGCATGGAAAAGAAAAGCACCCACGTGGACTTTTCCTTCTCCCACCCCTGCGCGGGCGTCGGCATGGAACTGGTCAAGCCCAAGCAGCTGGGCGTGTTCTTCGACGGCAAGGCCACGGACCTGCTGCCCAAGGCCGCCAAGACCAAGGTCATGGACCACACGGCCTGGACCGTGAACTACGCCTTCAAGCGCCCCGGCGTGTACACCTTCTTCATGGAGCCCGTGCCCTACTGGGAGCCCGCCGAGGACTGCTCCATCATCCACTACACCAAGGTCAGCGTACCCGCCTTCGGCGGCGACGAGGGCTGGGACGAGCCCGTGGGCCTGAAGACCGAGATCGTGCCCATGCTGCGGCCCTTCGGCAACTTCGCGGGCAACGCCTTCACGGGCTTGGTGCTCCTGGACGGCAAGCCCGTGCCCAACGCCGAGGTCGAAGTGGAGCTCTACAACCAGGGCCGTTTCGCCACGCCCACGGAGTACCACGAGACCCAGGTGGTCAAGGCCGACGGCAACGGCGTGTTCACCTTCGCCTGCCCGCAGCCCGGCTGGTGGGGCTTCGCCGCCCTGAACGAGGCGGACTTCACCCTCAAGGATCCCGCGGGCAAGGACAAACCCGTGGAGATCGGCGCCGTGTTCTGGACCTACATGAACGCCTGGAAATAACTTCGCACCCTTCCTCGGGGATCATCCCCGGGGCCTCCAGGGGCCGCGCAGCCATTTGCGCGGCCCTTCGCCTTTTTCCTTGCCAAGCACGCGTCCGGCATTAGATATATCCCCGCAGCACAAATTCCTTCGGAGAAATACCTTGAATTCCAACTCAGAGGCCCCGGCCTGCGCCGCCGGGCGCCCCCCCTACGGCATCTCGCAAGGCGTACTCTACGTGGCCATGGCCGCGGTCTTCTTCAGCCTGGGCAACGCGCTGGTCAAACTGGCGGGCAAGGGCCTGCCGTCCACGGAAATCGTCTTCGGGCGCAGCCTGTTCGGCGTCATCCTCTGCTGGTGGCTCATGCGCCGGGCCGGGGTCACCGGGCTGGGACGCAACAAGTTAGCCCTGAGCCTGCGCGGCCTGCTGGGCGCGGGCGGCCTGCTCTGCTCGTTCTACGCCTTCACCCACATGCCCATGGCCGATTCGGTGATGCTGTTCTACTGCAACCCGTTCTTCGCCGTGGTCTTCGCCTTCCTGTTCCTGGGCGAGCGCCTGGACAAGCGGGCCGCCGTGTGCATCCCGCTGTGCATCGTGGGCGTGTTGCTGGTCACCAGGCCCGCCTTCCTGTTCGGCGCGCAGGCCACGGACATCCCGGCCTTCGTGTACGCCGTGGGGCTGGCCTCCGCGGCCTTCGCCGGGGGCGCGTACGTCTGCGCCCACCATCTGGGCGGGCGCGACCACGCCCTGCACATCGTGCTCTACCTCTACCTGGCGTCCCTGCCCATCTCCTTCGCGGCCATGCTGCCCGTCTGGGTCACCCCGAACCTGGCGGAGTTGGCCATGCTCGCGGGCATCGGCGTGCTGACCCAGTTCGCCCAGCTGTGCATGACCAAGGGCCTGGAGCTGGAATCCGCGGGCACGGCCACCACCGCCGGGACCCTGCAGGTGGTCTTCTCCGTGTTCTGGGGCATGGTCATCTTCGGCGAGTTTCCGCCGTTCACGGCCTACGTGGGCGCGGGCCTGCTGATCCTGGGCAGCCTGATCCTCTCGGGCAGCATCCGCCTGCCCCGGCTGCACTCCCCGTCCTGCTGAAGCGCCGTTTTTCCGCCCTGGCCGGCCTTGCCATCGCGCCTGGCTTGCAGTAGAAATGCGTCCGTCCGATTGGGGTGTCCCGGCCAAGTGGCCGGGGCTGAGATGATACCCACTGAACCTGATTCAGTTCACACTGACGTAGGGAATTCGGGACCGGGCGGCACGGGAATCCGTTTTCCGGCCGCTGCCAGCCATCCGAACATGCGGCGCATGCCGCGACCCCCTGGGTTTCGTCCTCCATCTCCCCGTTTTCTTTCGGATTCCGGCCCACGCCGGAAGACTATCCTTACGGAGGAAACACCATGCAACTCGACGAACGCATCATCACCGACGCCATCCTCAGCGCCTACTTCGACAAGTTCCGGTCCAGCCTGGACCTGGACGTGGCCATCGTGGGCGGCGGGCCCTCGGGCCTCACCGCCTCGGCCAAGCTGGCCGAACGCGGCTACAACGTGGCCCTGTTCGAGCGCAAGCTGTCCATCGGCGGCGGCATGTGGGGCGGCGGCATGACCTTCAACTACGTGGTGGTGCAGAAGGAAAGCAAGCACCTGCTGGAAGAGGCCGACATCCCGGTCACGGAATTCAAGGACGGCTACTACACGGCCGACGCCGTGACCGCCACCACCTGCCTGGCCGCGCGGGCCTGCCGCGCCGGGGTCAAGGTCTTCAACTGCATGAGCGTGGAGGACGTCTGCATCCGCGAGGCGGACGGCAAGAAGCGCGTCACGGGCATCGTCATCAACTCCTCGCCCGTGGAGATCGCCGGGCTGCACGTGGACCCGCTGGTCCTGAACTGCAAATTCCTCGTGGAGGCCACCGGCCACCCCACCGAGGTCCTCAAGACCCTGGTGCGCAAGAACGACGTGACCCTGGACACCCCCACGGGCGGCATCGAGGGCGAGCAGTCCATGTGGGCCGAGGTGGCCGAGTCCACCACAGTCAACAATACCCGCGAGATCTTCCCGGGCATGTACGTGGCGGGAATGGCGGCCAACGCGGCCTTCGGCTCCTACCGCATGGGCCCCATCTTCGGCGGCATGCTGCTGTCCGGCGAGAAGGTCGCCCAGGTGCTCGCCGAGCGCCTGGCCTCCGGCAACTAGAACACGCGACGCGGCCCCCGCATGCATGGCGCATGCGGGGGCCGTTCAAATCTTCACCGGCCGCCGGTTCAGCGGCGCTTCTTCTCCGGCGGCGGGTCCGCCCCGTCCTCCCCGGGCCAGAGCAGGGACTCCGAGGTCTTGCGCGCGGATTCGGCCATGGCCCTGGCGCGCTGGGCCTCGTCCATGGAGAAGAGCACCAGCATCCGGGTCAGGAACAGCACCCCCTCGCCCAGGCCTCCGGCCACCGCGCCGCCCACGGCCGCGCCGACCATGGCCCAGGCGTGGGCCGCGCCCAGGCTCCCGGACACGCCCGACGCCACCAGCCCCAGGAACGCGCCGTAGCCCCCCAGAACCAGGCAGCCCTCGGAGTTCAGGGACAGCCCGGAACCCCGGCCGCGCAGTCCGCCCAGGACGAGCCTCAGGCTCATGCCCAGGCCGCCGCCCACCCAACAGCAGAGCATGGTGCCCACCAGCCCGGTCACGGGCAGGACGACCCAGTCCCCGCCACGGGCCTGGGCCGCGGCCAGGCCCGCCGCCACGCCCATGAAGCAGAGCCCCAGAAAGCCGCGCGCCCGGATATCCTCCAGGGCCCTGTGTTCACTCATGGACGGCGCCTCCCGAGGCCGCCGAAGGGCGTCGCCGCCCTGGGAACAGGCCCTTTTCCCAGGCCCCGGCCTTTTCTTCGCTCAGAACATATAGTATACAGAATGCACCTCCGCGTGCCGAATCACGCCCGCACCGCCTCCTCTGCACGGTACACGCTGGGGAACCGGAGGGAAAGATGCGTTTTCTGGTCGTGGAAGACGATAGCACCTGCCGCAAGCTGCTGCAGCTGTTCCTCGCGCCCTATGGGGAAGTGGACGAGGCCGAGGACGGCGCCTCGGGGGTGGACCGTTTCGCCGCCGCGCTCAAGACCGGCGCGCCCTACCACCTGGTCTGCATGGACATCATGCTGCCCGGGATGGACGGCCAGGAGGCCCTCAGGCGCATCCGGGCCCTGGAGACGGACCGGGATCCGAGGGCCAAGGCCAAGGTGGTCATGACCACGGCCCTGGACGACCCCGGGAACGTGGTCGAGGCCTACCACCGGGGCGGGGCGGACTCCTATCTGCCCAAGCCCATCGACCGCGACGTGTTCCTGGACGTGCTGCGCCACATCGGCCTGATCCACTGACCGCTCCCCTTGCTTCCCGATTTTCGACGCCCCGCGGGTTGCCCGCCGCGCGGGTTCCGGGTACATGTCGTCTTGACGGTCCCGCCCGTCCCGGGCGCGCGGCCAAGCCCTTGGAGCCCTTCATGCGCCTGACCCCCTTCGACGTGCTCATCGTCGGCATCCTGGTCTACTTCCTGGTGCGCACCGTCCTGCGCAGACGAGGAGGCGGAAACGACTCCCGCCGCCCGCCCCGCCCCCCGCGCACCCAGAACGGCGAGGACCCGCGCCGCGAAGCCGCACAGGCCTACGAGCGCGCCCAGCGCGCCTGGGACATGCTGCGCGACACGCCCCCGGACAAGGAAGCCCTGCGCCCGGGCAACGCGCCCTTTGACGAGGAGGAATTCCTGGCCGGGGCCAAGGCCATGTGCGCCCGCGTCCGCCAGTCCTGGGACTCCCGGGACCTGGACGACCTGGAACAGTTCTGCACCCCGGAGATGATGAACGATTTCAAGCGCCGGGCCAACGTGGAGACCCGCTCCCCGCGCAGCGAGCCCCTGCTCATCGAGGCCGGGCTGGTGGAACGCGCCGCGCGCCAGGACGAAACCGAGGAGGCCGCGGTGCTCTACCGGGTCATGGAAAAGGAGCCGGGCAGCGGGGAAACGAAAGAGACCAAGGAAATCTGGCGCTACGTGCGGCGCACGGACACGCCCGGGGATATGTGGAGGCTCAAGGAGATCGGCAAACCCCAATAGCAGACCGCCCCAAAACAGCGATCTGCTTCGTTGCTGCAAAAAATGCAAAACATCACGTACTGGGGTACGCTTCGGTCTCGCATTTTCCTTGCGCCTTGCATCTCACCATTTTGGAACGGTCTGCGGGAAAATACGTCTTTCAAGAATCAGCTAGCTGACGGGAATCAAATCCCTATACAAAGCCATGACCTCCCGGGACATGGCTTTGTGCGTGAAGGAGGCCAGGCGCTCGCGGCCGCCCTCGGCCAGGCGCGCGCGCAGGTCCGCGTCGCGCAGGAGCGCGCCCAGGTGCCCGGCCAGGGCCCCGGCGTCCCGGGAGCGGAAGGACAAGCCGTTTTTGCCGGGCTCCACCAGCTCCAGGTTTGAAGGCAGGTCCGAACAGACCACGGGCACGTTTGCGGCCCAGGCCTCCTTGATGGTCCCGCTGGAGCCCTCGCCGTCCACCGACGGCACGGCCAGGACGCTGATGCCGCCCAGGACCTCGGCGCTGTCGCGAAAGCCCGTGAAGGCCACGCGCCCGGCTAGGCCCAGGGAGCCAGCCGCCGCCTCCAGTTCGCTTCTGAGCGGGCCGTCGCCCACCACCAGCGCGCTCCACTGGCCGCCCTCGGCCGCCAGCCTGGCCAGGGCCTGCAAAAACACCACGTGCCCCTTCTGGGGCGTCATGGCCCCGATCACGGCCAGCACCGGGGGCTCGGGCCTCCTGGCCGCCGCGGCGGCCGCGTACAGGTCCGGGTCGATGCCGCTGTGGATCACGCGCAGGCGCTCGCGCGCCACCCCGTTCATGGCCAGGGTTTCGGCGATCTCGGCGCTCACGGCGGCCACGGCGTCGGCGACGCGGTACTTGGCCAGGGACAGGCCCTGCTTCACGGGATAGGACACGCGCCGCGAATGCACGAGTTTCGCGCCCGTAAGGCGCTTGAGCACGGCCCCCAGGGTGGCGCTGCGCGCGCAGTGGGTATGGATGATGTCGATGCCCTCGCGCCGCACCAGGGAGCGCAGGACCAGGATGGAACGCGGGTCCAGCGGGGAGCGCCCGGGCAGGGCCACGCCCGGCAGGCCTTCGGCCGCCGCGCGCTGCGCCAGGGGGCTGCCTTTCGGAGCGGCCACCAGGGTGGCGAAGCCCTCGGCCCCGTGCAGGGCCCGGGCCAGGTACAGCACCTGGCGCTGCCCCCCGCGCCATTCGCGCCCCAGGTCAAGCTGCAGTATGCGCATCCGCATTCCTCGGTTGATCGACAAAACAAAAAGGGGCCGGCGCGCGCCGGCCCCACTCATTCAAATGGCGATGCCGTTCTCTTCGATGTCCCGGCGCAGGAGCTCCCGCGCCCGGCGGCTGACCGGGCCGGGCCGGGCGTCGCCGATGGGCTTGCCCTGGTAGCGCACGATGGACAGGCAGTCGCTGGACGTGCCGAAGACCATCAGCTCCCGGGCGTCGAAAATCTCCTCCTCGCGGATCTTGCGGAAGAAGGACTTGGTCTCGCCGCCCAAAAGCTCCAGGGCGCGGTACATGGTGGTGCCCGCCAGGGCGTTGGTCAGCTCGGGCACGATGATCGTACCCGTCTTGTCCACCAGGCAGAGGTTCTCCACCGCGCCCTCGGCCAGGAACTCGTCGTCGTCGAAGCAGATGGGGAAGTCGTAGCCCTGCTCCACGGCCTCGCGCTTCATGAGCACGTTGGGCAGGTAGTTCACGGACTTGATGCGCGCGATCCAATCCTGCTTGGCCGGAATGGACGTGCGGAAGGCCGTGGCCCCCTTCTCGTACCAGGCGTCGTCGTGCCGGTGCAGGCGGTAGCAGATCACGTACAGGCTCGGAATGGGGCATTCGCGGGGGTCGATGCCGAAGCCCCCGGGGCCGCGCCCAAGGAGGATGCGCACCAGCCCGTCCTCGGCGTCGGTGGTTCCGGCCACCTCCAGCACGATCTCCCGCAGCCGCTCCCAGGTGCAGGGCGGCTCCAGGTGGATGGTCTGGGCGCTGCGGCGCATGCGGTTCAGGTGCGCGTCCAGCTGGTAGAGCTTGCGGCCCTCGAACTTCATGGTTTCGAAGACCCCGTCGCCGCGATGCACGATGTGGTCGTCCATGGGCAGCAGCATGAGCTGCGGGTCCGTGCACACGGCGCCCAGGCGATGCTCGTAGAACGCCAGCACGTCGTCGCGCCCGGGCCGCCGCACGGAAACCATCTTGCGCAGGTATTCCTCGGAATCCAGAACCGGTATCATCGTCGTCTCTCCCGCCTGGACAACCATTCTCCTAGGCTGTCCAGAAATGTGCGAGTGCAAGGCGCAAGGAACATGCAAGACCGAAGCGTATCCCAATACGTGAGGGTTTGCATGTTCCGCAGCAACGCAGCAATCGTGCGTTTATGGGCAGCCTAGGGAACTCTCAACAAATCCATCTCGACCAGCTTCTCGGCGATCTGCACGGCGTTCAGGGCCGCGCCCTTGCGGATGTTGTCCGAGACCACCCAGAGGTTCAGGCCGTTTTCGATGGTCTCGTCCTCGCGGATGCGGCCCACGAAGGTATCGTCCTCGCCCTGGGCGTCGATGGCCATGGGGTAGATGTTCTCCCTGGGGTTGTCCAGCACGCGCACGCCCGGGGCCTGGGACAGGAGCGCCCGGCAGTCCTTGGCCGTGAGCTTCTTCTCGGTCTCCACGTTCACGGACTCGCTGTGGCTGTAGAACACGGGCACGCGCACGGTGGTGGCGGTGACGCGGATGGAGTCGTCGCCCATGATCTTCTTGGTCTCGTTGACCATCTTCATCTCTTCCTTGGTGTAGTCGTTGTCCAGGAAGACGTCGATGTGCGGCAGGCAGTTGAAGGCGATGCGGTGCGGGTAGACCTTGGGCTCGATGTCGTCCACCTGGCCGCTGAAGAGCATACCGACCTGCTTGGCCAACTCGTCGACGGCCTTCTGCCCGGAGCCGGACACGGCCTGGTAGGTGGAGACCACCACGCGCTTGATCTTGGCGACGTCGTGGATGGGCTTCAGCGCGACCATCATCTGGATGGTGGAGCAGTTGGGGTTGGCGATGATGCCCTTGTGCCACTTGAGGTCGTCGGGGTTCACCTCGGGCACCACCAGGGGGCACTCGGGGTCCATGCGCCAGGCGCTGGAGTTGTCCACCACCACGCAGCCCGCGGCCGCGGCCTTGGGCGCGTACTTCTCGGAGGTGCCGCCGCCCGCGGAGAACAGGGCCAGATCCACGCCCTCGAAGCTGTCGTCGCCGAGCACTTCCACGGTCAACTCGCTGTTGCCGTAGGGCAGCTTCAGACCCTTGCTGCGCTCGCTGGCCAGGGCGATGACCTTGGCGGCCGGGAAATTTCGGGCTTCCAGGGTCTTGAGCATCTCCCGTCCCACCGCTCCGGTGGCGCCGCACACCGCGACGACGATTCCGTCCTTGCCCATGTTGCAACTCCTTGTATGCGCCGCTCTGGGGCGGCCTGAATGTGTTCGTTCGCGGCGGAGCCGCGCGTAAATTTCACCTTGCTTTCAGCCGGGCCTGCAATTCTTCGCAGGCGGTTCAAAAATGTGCGAGTGCAAGGCGCAAGGGAAATGCAAGTCCGACGCGTATCCCAATACGCGAGGGTTTGCATTTTCCGCAGCAACGCAGCAATCGTGCGTTTTTCAACCGCCTGCCAGCAGGTCGGGGCCCAGCGAATTCACCAGGTCCAGGCAGGCCTCGGCCCGGTTCAGGGTGTAGAGGTGCACGCCGGGCGCGCCGCCCTCCAAGAGGCCGCGCACCTGGTCCTTGGCCCAGGCCATGCCCACCTCGAAGGCGGCCTTGGCGCCGCCCTCGGCGTCGGCGCGCTCCAGGTCCAGGAGCAGCTTGCCCGGAATGCTGGCCCCGCAGAAGGACAGGATGCGCTTGGCCGACTGCAGGCTCATCACCGGCAGCACGCCGGGGATCACCGGCGTCTCCACGCCCATGGACGAGAGGCGCTCCAGGAAGTTCCAGTACAGCCGGTTGTCGAAGAAGAGCTGCGTGATGGTGCAGTCCGCGCCCTGGTCCAGCTTGTATTTCAGGAACTCGAAATCCTCGCGGAAGGTGGCGCATTCCGGATGCCCTTCGGGGTATCCGGCCACGGCCACGCCCATGTCCGGATAGTGGCGGCGGATGAAGGCCACCAGGTCCGAGGCGTGGCGGAAGTCGCCGCTGGCCTCGAAGACCGTCTGCCCCTGGGGCGGGTCGCCGCGCAGGGCCAGGACGTTGTCCACCCCGGCCTCTTCCAGGGCGTCCAGGAAGCCATGCAGCTTCTCGCGGGACGCGCCCACGCAGGTCAGGTGCGCCATGGGCGTGAGCCCCTGCTCGTTCCGCAGCCTGCGCACGATCTCCAGGGTGTTGGCCTGGGTGCCGCCGCCCGCGCCGTAGGTCACGGACACGAACAGCGGGTCCACGGCCTTGAGCCGGGCCACGGTCTCGAAGAATCCGGGCCAGTCCTCGGGGTCCTTGGGCGGAAAGAATTCCAGGGAAATGAACTTCCCGCTCCGCCGCATGAGGTCGCGGATGCGCACTCTACTCTCCTTCTGGGCCCGCCCCGTCCGCCAGGGCGGCCACTATTTCCGTATCAGCCTCGAGGAACGGGTATTCCCGCGCCTCGCGGGCGTTGATCCAGGCCAGTCCGTGCCCCTCGCGGGCGGTCTCGCGCCCCGCGAACTGGTGCACGTGGAAGAAAAACAACCGCACCCGGATGTGCCCGTAGTCATGGCGCTTCTCGCACCAAAAGGTCCAGGTGGTGGGCAGCAGCCCGAGCTCCTCGTGCAGCTCGCGGGCCAGGGCCTGTTCGCGGGTTTCGCCGGGCTCCACCTTGCCGCCGGGGAATTCCCAGAATCCGGCCTGGGGCTTGCCCTCGGGCCGCCGCACGGCCAGGAACCTGTTCCCGCGCCAGATCACGGCGGCCACAACATCTATCTCGGGGGTTTCCCGCTTGTCAGCCCGCACCAATTCCCCCGCAAATCGCCTGTCCATCTTCCGGTTCGTCAACGACCGGTTACGTTATGCGCGAAGCCCCCTGAAATCAAGCTCATACTGGGGGCGACGCGCAACGGGAGGTTGACAGCCCCCTGGGACATGGTCCAAAAACGTTCGGCATGAAGGCCGTCTGCACCCTCCTCCTGGCCCTGGCGTTCCTGCTCCAGGGCCAACAGCCCTCGGCCGCCGAGCCGGGGAAAGGGATGGATGCGCCCCTGGTCCTGGGCTGCCCGGCCACGGGCTGGCCGCCCTACCACATCCCCGACGCGCCCGACAGGCGGCCGGGAATCCTGCCGGACATCTTCCGCGAGGCGTGCGGGGCCCTGGGCCAGCCCGCGGAGCTTCGCCCCCTGCCGGAAGTGCGGGCCATGATCGGCCTGAACGAGGGCACCATCAACGTCTACACCAAGGCCAAGGAATGGGTGGCGGACCCCGGGCGTTTCCTGTGGTCCTCCACGGTGATGCGGTCCACGGACGTGCTCCTGTTCCGCGCCGGGGAGGAGTTCCCCTTCCGGGACGTGGCGGACCTGCGGGGCAAGTCCCTGGGCACCGTGCACGGCTTCCACTACCCCACCCTGGAGGCCCTGTTCGACTCGGGCGCGGCGGCGCGCGTGGATGCGCCCTCCACCCGCAAGCTGTTCCAGATGCTCCAGGCCGGGCGTTGCGACGCCGCCGTGATCAACGACCACGTGGCCCGCTGGATCATCAGCCGGGACCCGGACCTCGCGCCGGAGCAGTTCAGCCTCTCCAAGACCGCCGTGGACAGCGCGGACTACCGCTTCGTGTTCAGCTGGCACCGGACCTGGGGAGGATTCATCGAAGACCTGGACCGGGAAATCGCCCGCATGCGCGCCGACGGACGCATGGACGCCATCGAGGCCCGCTACCGCTAACGGGCCATTACCGGAAGAAGAAGGGATTCCGGGCCGCGGGCGCTAGTCCGCGCCCAGGGCCTCGCGCTTGGCCGTGAGGGCGGCGAGTTCCTTTTCCAGGGCCGCCATCTTTTCCATATGCTTCTCGGCGGCCTCGTTCAGTTCGCCGAAGCGCGTCATGAGCTTGGTGGAGCGCGGCACGTCGGCGTAGACGTCGGGGTCGGCCAGCTCGGCCTCCACGGAGGACTGCTCCGTGAGCAGCGTCTCCAGTTCGGCCTCCAGCTTGTCGTACTTGGCCTGCACGGGCTTGATCTGCTTGTACAGGGCGTTGCGGGCCTCGGCCTGGCGGCGCTTGGCCTCCTTGGCCTCGGCGCGGGACACGCGGCGCACGGCGTCGGCCTGGGCGCCCCCGCCCGCGCCCTGGTCCAGGAAGGCGCGCCGCGCGCGGTCGTAGCCCTCGAACCCGTCCTCGAAGACGGTGACGCCCTCGGGCTTCAGCCACCAGACCTCGCGGGCCACGTTGCTCATCAGGTGCCTGTCGTGGGCCACCATGAGGATGGTGCCCTCGTAGTCGCGCAGGGCCGTGATCAGGGCGTCGCGGCTCTCCAGGTCCAGGTGGTTGGTGGGCTCGTCCAGGATCAGGAAGTTGGCGCGCTTGAGGAACAGGGTGGCCAGGACAAGGCGGTTCTTCTCGCCGCCGGACAGCTCGCGCACCTTGCGTTCCCAGAAGCTCTCGGGCAGCAGGAACAGGCCCAGGACGCTGCGGAGCTCCTCCTCGGTGGTGCGCGGGTCGGACAGGCGGCGGATCTCCGCGAGCACCTGCTTGTCCAGGTCCAGCATGTCCGCCTGGTGCTGGCTGAAATAGCCCACGGACATCTTGGAGCCCAGCTCCACGGCCCCGCCGGACAGGGGCAGATCGCCCACCAGGGCTTTGAGCAGCGTGGTCTTGCCGCAGCCGTTGGGCCCGGCCAGGGCCACCTTCTGCCCGGCGTAGATGTTGAAGGACAGGGGGTCCCAGAGGCTCTTGCCCCCGGGGTAGGCGTAGGCCACGTCCACGGCCGAGAGCACGGTGCGGTTGCCGCGCGCGGGCTCGGGCCACTTGAAGGCCAGATCCTTGGACTTGGCCTCGGGGCGCACGCCCTCCAGCTCCTTTTCCAGCTTGGCCACCTGCTTCTTCATGCTGTTGGCCTGGCGGGCCTTGGTGGCCTTGAACTGGAACCGGCGCACGAAATCCATCTTCTTGGCGATGTCGTCCTGGACGCGCTGCTCCTCGCGACGGCGCTGGTCCTCGGCCTCGGCCATCCAGGCCCAGAAATCCGTGAAGCTGCCCTTGCGCACCACCGGGCGCACCCCGCCCAGGTACAGGACGTGGGTGGACACACGGTCCAGGAGCACGCGGTCGTGGGCCACGAACACCAGCGGCCCCTCGAAGGACATCAGGTATTCCTCAAGCCACTCCACGGCTTCCAGATCCAAGTGGTTGGTGGGCTCGTCGAGCATCAGCGCCCCGGCCCCCTCCACCAGGATGCGCGCCAGCTTGGCCCGCTCGCGCCAGCCGCCGGACAGCTCCTTCAACGGCTGGGAGAGCTGCTCCTCCTCGAAGCCCAGGCCCGTGAGCACGGCCTTGGCCTTGTGCTCGGGGTTGTAGCCGAAGACGTGCTCCAGGTGCGCCTGCTCCTGGGAGAGCTTGGTCAGGGAGGCCTGGTCCTTTGCGGCCGTGGCCGCCTCCCAGCGCTCCCAGAACTCGCTCCAGGACGGCAGGGCCTCCATGACCCAGGCCAGGGACGGGGTGGACAGGTCGGTCTGGGCCAGCTCCTGGCGCGAATAGCCCAACAGCGTATCCTTGGGGATCAGCACCTGCCCGGAGTCCGGGTCCTCCTCGCCGGCGAGGATGCGCAAGAGCGTGGACTTGCCGCAGCCGTTGGGGCCGATGACCGCCAGGCGCATGCCCGCCGTGACCTCCAGGGAGAAGGACTCGAACAGGTCGCGCCCGCCGAAGGACTTGGACAGGGACTGGATGGAGATGCGTGACATGGCCGTTCCTGAAAAAAAGGTACCCGAAAAACCGCGCGGTCTTTCGGGTACCCGATTTTGTGCCGAAGTCAAGTGGGGCTTACAGGGCGGCCTTGACCAACTCCCCCATCCTGACGCAGCCCACGGGCTTGCCGCCGGGCTCCATGATGTCGCCCGTGCGCCAGCCCTCGTCCAGGACCCGAGCCACGGCCGCCTCGATGGCGTCGGCCTCGGCGGCCAGATCGAAGCTGTGGCGCAGCATCATGGCCACGGAGAGGATGGTGGCCAGGGGGTTGGCCTTGTCCTGGCCCGCGATGTCCGGGGCCGAGCCGTGGATGGGCTCGTACAGGCCCGGGCCGTCCGCGCCCAGGCTGGCCGAGGGCAGCATGCCGATGGAACCGGTGATGCAGCCCGCCTCGTCCGAGAGGATGTCGCCGAACAGGTTGCCCGTGACCATGACGTCGAACTGGTGGGGCGCGCGCACCAGCTGCATGGCCGCGTTGTCCACGTACATGTGCGAGAGCTCCACGTCCGGATACTCGGCGTCGTGCACGCGGATGACCACCTCGCGCCAGAGGCGCGAGACATCCAGGACGTTGGCCTTGTCCACGCTGCACACGCGGCCCGAGCGCTTGCGCGCGGCCTCGAAGGCCACGCGCGCGATGCGCTCCACCTCATGCTCCGCGTAGACCATGGTGTTATAGGAGACCTTCTCCCCGCCGCGCTCCTCGGTGCCCCGGGGCTCGCCGAAGTAGATGCCGCCCGTGAGCTCGCGCACCACCATCACGTCCAGGCCGCGCTCCACGATGTCCGGGCGCAGGAAGCAGGCCTTCTCCAGCTGCGGGAAGAGCTTGGCCGGGCGCAGGTTGGCGAACAGGCCCATCTCCTTGCGGATGGCCAAGAGCCCCCGCTCGGGCCGGATGGCCGGGTCGATGGCGTCCCACTTGGGGCCGCCCACCGCGCCCAGCAGCACGGCGCCGGCGGCCTTGCAGAGGTCCACGGTCTCCTTGGGCAGGGGCTCGCCGAAGGCGTCGATGGCGCAGCCGCCGATGAGGCCCTGGGTCGCGTCCAGGGTGTGGCCGAATTTCTCGCAGACCGTTTCCAGCACGGCCTTGGCCTGGGTCATTATCTCGGGGCCTATCCCGTCGCCGGGCAGGAAGCACACTGTCAGATTCATTGTCGTATCCTTTTGGTCTTTTCCGTCAATTCGCCTGGGCCAGGCGGCTTTTTACGTATCCTACCAGGCCGCCCTTATCCAGGATGCCCTGCATGAACTCGGGCACGGGGTGGCAGGTCGCTTCCTCGCCGGTGGTCAGGTTGCGGATCAGCCCGCTGTCCGTGTCCACCTCGATCTGGTCGCCGTCGCCGAACTTCGCGTAGTCGTCGCCCACTTCCAGGAGGATGAGCCCCATGTTGAAGCCGTTGCGATAGAAGATGCGCGCGAAGCTGTGGGCCACGACCACGGGCATGCCCGCGCCCTTGATGGCGATGGGCGCGTGCTCGCGGGACGAGCCGCAGCCGAAGTTGGGGCCCGCGACCATGATGTCGCCCTGGCTCACGCGCTTGACCCAGCCCTCTTCCAGGCCTTCCATGCAGTTGGCGCCCAGTTCGACCTCGTCGAAGGTCACCAGGAACCGGGCCGGGATGATGGCGTCGGTATCGATGTTCTCGCCCACGCGGTGGGCCTTTCCGTTGTATTTCATGTCGATGTCTCCTGTATGCGTGGGGCTTCTAGAGGGCCGCCGGGTCGGTGATCACGCCGGTGACGGCGCTGGCCGCGGCCACGGCCGGGCTGGCCAGGTAGACCTCGGACTGCAGGCTGCCCATGCGGCCCTTGAAGTTGCGGTTGGTGGTGGAGATGGCGCGCTCGCCGCCCGCCAGAATGCCCATGTGCCCGCCCAGGCAGGGCCCGCAGGTGGGCGGGCCGACCACGGCCCCGGCGTCCATGAAGATCGCCATCAGCCCCTCATCCAGGCACTGCCTCCAGATGCCCGGGGTGGCGGGCAGGATGATCAGGCGCACCTTGGTGGAGGCCTTGCGGCCCTTGAGCACCTCGGCGGCGGCGCGCATGTCCTCGATGCGGCCGTTGGTGCAGGAGCCGATGACGGCCTGGTGCACCACCACGTCGTTCACCTCGGACACGGGGCGCACGTTCTCGGGCAGATGCGGACAGGCGATCTGCGGCTCCATGCCGGAGATGTCCATCCTCACCACGCGGTCGTAGGCCGCGCCGGGGTCAGCGGCGATGGCCTCGTCGCCCGTGCGCCCGGCCTTTTTCGCGTACTCCAGGGTCTTGGCGTCCGCCGCGAACAGGCCGCACTTGCCGCCCGCCTCGATGGCCATGTTGGCCATGGTCATGCGGCCCTCCACGGAGAGGTCCACCACGGCCGAGCCGCCGAACTCCAGGGCCTTGTACAGGGCCCCGGCCACGCCGATCTCGCCGATGAGGCGCAGCATGTAGTCCTTGGCGCCCACGTACTCGCGGGGCGAGCCCTCGATCTCCACGCGCACCGTGGGCGGCACCTTGAACCAGGTCTCGCCCAGGGCCATGCCTCCGGCGATGTCCGTGGAGCCCATGCCCGTGGCGAATGCCCCGATGCCGCCGTAGGTGCAGGTATGGCTGTCCGCGCCGATGACGATGTCGCCGGGGCCCACGATGCCCTTCTCGGGCAGCAGCGCGTGCTCCACGCCCACGTTGCCACCCTCGTAGTAGTGGGTGATGTTCTGCTCTTCGGCGAAGTCGCGCACCACCTTGACCTGTTCCGCGGAATCGATGTCCTTGTTGGGCACGAAGTGGTCGCAGACCAGGGCCACCTTGTCGCGGTTGAAGACCTTGTCCACGCCCATGGCGTTGAGCCCCCTGATGGCCAGGGGGCCGGTAATATCGTTGGCAAGAACCAGGGAAAGACGGCAGTTGACGATGCTTCCGGCGTCGCCCACCTCGGTGTCGCAGTGTCGTTGCAGGATTTTCTGGGCCAGGGTGTGGTTCATGCTTCTTCCTCTCTCTTTTTCTCCAACCGGTTCATGGCGTTCAAAAAGGCCTTGGCGCTGGCCACGATGATGTCCGAGTCCGAGCCCCGGCCCACGGCCGTGCAGGCTCCGTCGCGGACCTTCACCGTGACCTCGCCCTGGGCGTCGGTGCCGCCGGTGATGGCGTTGACCAGGAACTGCTCCAGGACGGGCCGCTCGCCCATTATCTCCAATATGGCGTTGAACAGGGCGTCGATGGGCCCCACTCCGAAGGTCGTCTGCTTGCGCTCCTCGCCGTCCACCTCCATGACCACGGCGGCGGTGGGCGGGATGTCCATGTTGCCGGACTGGATATGCAGATGCTTCAGGCGGTATTTGTCCGGAATTCGGAAAACCTCTTCCAGGACAATGGCGTCGATGTCCTCGTCATATATGTTTTTCTTGATGTCCGCCAGCTTCTTCACTGCGGCCGCAACCATATCCAGGTCCTTGTCCGAGAGGCGGTAGCCCATGTCCGCCACCTTGTCGCCGATGGCGTGGCGGCCGGAATGCTTGCCCAGCACCAGATCCGAGCCTTTGCGGCCCACGCTCTCGGGGGTCATGATCTCGTAGGTCTGGCGGTTCTTGAGCACGCCGTCCTGGTGGATGCCCGACTCGTGGGCGAAGGCGTTGTCCCCGGTGACCGCCTTGTTGGGCGGGATGGGTCGGCCGATGATGTGCGACAACAGCCGGTTGGCCGGGTACAGCAGCTCCGTGTTCACGCCCGTCTCGAAGGGATAATAGTTGGGGCGGGTGCGGATGTTCATGACAATCTCCTCCAGGGCGGCGTTGCCCGCGCGCTCGCCGATGCCCGACAGGGTCACCTCGGCCTGGCGCGCGCCTGCGCGCAGGGCGGCCATGGTGTTGGCCACGCCCAGGCCCAGGTCGTTGTGGCAATGCACGGAGAACACGGCCTTGCCCGCGTTAGGCACGTTGGCCAGGAGGTAGGAGATGAGGTCCGCGAACTCGCCGGGCTGGGCGTAGCCCACGGTGTCCGGGATGTTCACGGTGGTGGCCCCGCAGTCGATGACCCGCTCGCAGACCCGGGCCAGGAATTCGCGCTCGGAACGCGAGGCGTCCTCGGCGGAGAACTCCACGTTGGGGCACAGGGACACGGCGTGGCGCACGGCGGCCTCGGCCATGGCCAGGACGGCCTCGGGGGCCTTCTGCAGCTTGTGCTTCATGTGCAGGGGGCTGGTGGCGATGAAGGTATGGATGCGCGGGTGCTTGGCGTCCTTCACCGCGTTCCAGGCGCGGTCGATGTCCGCGGGCATGGCCCGGCAGAGGCCCGCCACCTGGGCGTTCTCCACGGCCTCGGCAATGGCCCGCACGGCCTGGAAGTCGCCCTCGCTGGCCGCAGGGAACCCGGCCTCGATGATATCCACGCCCAAAGTGTCCAACTGGCGCGCCAGGCGCACCTTCTCTCTCAGGTTCATGGTGCAGCCCGGGGACTGCTCGCCGTCACGCAGGGTGGTGTCGAAAATGTACACGCGATCCTTCATGGCGTTCTCCTTGTCTCGCTCCGCGCCTCGCGCGGAGTCGGGTTGGTTGCAAAGCGGATAATAGAATACGAAACGGCCCGGCCACGTTGTGAACACGCGCTGCCGGGCTTACCAAAGGGTCGGGGCCGGTCCTGCCCCACCCTGGTGTGGTGTGGGGAGGTTACGAGAGCTTCTGCGAAGCGCCTCGTAGCGCGTGGTGGCCGCGTAGGAGTAGGTAGTAGGTGTAAATGGGCCCGGAGAGCATGTAGCCCAAGAGAATCAGGAATCCGAGGACCCTGGGCTGGGAGGCGACCATGACGAAGAGCAGGATCACCGTAACCATGCTGGAGAAGGGATGGGCCTTGACGAAGCCGTATTCCTTGAAGGAGGCGTAACGCACCCGGCTGACCATCAGGAAGGAGCAGAGGTACGCCAGGCCCAGCAGGAACTTGGGCTCATGGGCGATGAGGGCGTCGGGAATGAACGGCGCGAACAGCACCAGCGAGGCCATGATGCAGGCCTGGGCCGGAATGGGCAGGCCCACGAAATGCTTCTTGGACGCGGTGGGCGCGGCCACGTTGAAGCGCGCCAGCCTGAGGGCCCCGCAGACCACGATGAGGAACGAGGCCATGAGCCCGAGGCGGCCGTACTCCGAGAGTTTCCAGAGATAGACCATCACCGCCGGGGTCACGCCGAAGGCCACCAGGTCCGCCAGGGAGTCGTACTGCACCCCGAAGTCGCTGGAGGTGTGCGTGAGGCGGGCGACCTTGCCGTCCAGCCCGTCGAACAGCGCGCTGACCAGGATGGCCAGGGCGCAGGATTCAAAGCGGCCCTCCACGGCCCACATGATGCCCAGAAAACCGGACAGCAGGCTCGCCGTGGTCAGCAGGTTGGGGAGGATGTACACCCCCTTGTGCAAAGGCCTGGACTTGGAATCAGACATTGTTCGTCGTGCGCTCCGCTTATGGTCTCCGGGCGAGGACCGTCTGCCCCGCGAAGACCTTGTCGCCAATTTTGACGTCTACCTCATAAGCATCGGGCAGGTAAAGGTCAAGTCTGGAGCCGAACTTGATGAGCCCGAAACGCTGGCCGCGCGCCAGTTCGTCGCCCTGCTCGGCCCAGCACACGATGCGCCTGGCGATGAGCCCGGCGATCTGGACCACGGTCAGCTCCTCGCCCTCGGGGGTGCGCACGGACAGGGCCAGGCGCTCGTTGTCCTCACTGGCCTTGTCCAGGGAGGCGTTCAGGAACTTGCCCGGGAAGTACTTGATTTCCTGGACCTCTCCGGCCACGGGGCAGCGGTTCACGTGCACGTTGAACACGTTCATGAACACGCAGACCACCTTACGCTCCTCCCCGCTGACGGGATCCTTGGCCGTGCCGATCTTGCAGACCTTGCCGTCGGCCGGGCTCACGGCCAGGCCGGGCTCCGCCGGGGTCACGCGCTCGGGATCGCGGAAGAAGTGCGCCACCAGGGCCGTGACCACGAACATCAGGGCCGAGCCCATGGCGCAGCCCAGGATGGCCAGCATCAGGGTCAGCAGAGCGCTCAGGGCGGTGAACGGCACGCCCTCCTTGGAGAAGCCGCAGGACGGACTTTTCATGTCGAGTGTCTCCCCCCGCTACAGCGGGCAGTAGTCGTTGAGTTCGCCGAGGAACGCCTCGCGGCCCACATAGTGGATGGCGCGCATGCCCCGGTCCAGGGCCCGGCGCACGTGCCCGGCGTGGTCGTCCACGAACAGGCAGCGCCCGGGGGCCAGCCCCAGGTCCCGGGCCATGTCCGTGAACACGGCCGGGTCCTTCTTGGTCCGGCCCGTGCGCCAGCTGTTCCAGACCAGGTCGAAGCGGGCGAAGACCCCAAACCGGGCGTCCAGCTCCTCCAGCCAGTTGGTCTGGTCGCTCAAAATCGCCACCTTGTACCCGGCGGCGGAAAGCTTGTCCACGAGATCGAACATCCAGGGCCTGGGCTTGAAGCGGTCCAGGAGCTCGGCGCGCAGCTCCGCGTCCGTGCCCGTGATGCCCGCGGCCGAACGCATGGCCGCCCAGAACGCGGCCTCGTCCGTGCGGCCCTCGGCGTAGCCGTCCTCGCGGATGATGGCGAAAGCCGCCTCGGTGACGGCCTCGGTGTCCAGCCCCCGGTCCCTGGCGATGGCCTCGAACCCGGCCACGAACCCTTCTTCCGCCAGGACTCCGCCGAAATCGAAGATCACGGCGTCCACCCGGCGCAGACCGGAATCCTTGATGTTTTCTTCCATGTCCGCACTGTAGCCCGCCCCGGCCGCACAGTCCAGGAGCGATTGGGCGGCTGGTCCTAAAACTAAATTTCAAACATTGTTTTTTTCTATTGACAGGGCCATGGCGGGGATTTATAGACCCCCCTTCCGTAGGCTGCTAATCAATAGCCTGCCACATTTGTTTCAAACATGGAGTTTCAAACAGTGCCCAAGAACCTGCGAACCCTCGCCACCTTTTTCCTGATCATGGCCGCGGCCGTCCTGGCCGCCGGCTGCTCGGACTCGGAAGTCAACGGCCAAACCAGCGCCGGGCGTCCCCCGGCCACGGTCACGGCTCAGACCATCGAGCCCCGGGACCTGCCTTTGGCTTACGAATACCCGGCCCAGGTCGACGGCTCCCGCGAGGTCGAGGTCCGCGCCCAGGTCGGCGGCATCCTCCTCAAGCGCACCTATGAGGAAGGCTCCTACGTGCGCGAGGGCGACGTGCTCTTCCGCATCGCCCCGGAAACCTACGACGCCAACCTGGTCAAGGCCCAGGGCGACCTGGAGCAGCTCAAGGCCCAGCTCGAACTGGCCCGCCTGGACAAGGAGCGCAAGGTCAAGCTGCACACCGAGGGCGTGGTCAGCACCCAGGAGCGCGACGACGCCGTGTCCGCCTACGAGGCGGCCAAGGCCGCCGTGAAAGCCGCCGAGGGTTCCCTGCGCCAGGCCAACATCAACCTCGGCTACACCGAGGTCACGGCCCCCATTTCCGGCATCACCAGCAAGGAGACCCGCTCCGAGGGCAGCCTCGTGACCGTGGGCACCGAGACCAGCCTGTTGACCACCATCACCTGCCTGGACCCGGTGTACGTGAACTTCTCCATACCCGGCACCGAGGTGCTCAAGATGCGCCGCATGGTCAAGGAAGGCCGCGTGACGGAAGACGAGGGCGGACTCACCGTGCGCCTCGAGCTCGCCGACGGCAGCCTCTACGAACAAGCGGGGCACATCAACTACATGGCCAAGCAGGAAGACCCGCAGACGGGCGCCGTGCGCGTTCGCGCCGAGGTTCCCAACCCCGACGGCCTGATCATGCCCGGCGGCTTCGTGCGCGCCATCGTGGGCGGCCGGACCCTCGCGGGCGCCCTGCTGGTGCCCCAGCGCGCGGTGCTCTTCTCGGCCAGGGCCGACATCGTCTACACCCTGGACGCCGAGAACACCGCCTCGCCCAGGCCCGTGAAGCTGGGCATTTCCGTGGGCGACGAATTCGAGGTCCTCGACGGTCTGAAGCCCGGGGAGCGCATCGTGGTGGACGGCACCATCAAGGTCACGCCCGGCGGCAAGGTCAATCCCGTGACCGCCGAGGCCAAGCCCGCAGCCCAAACCGCCGGGGGCGCCAAGTAATGATCCCCCGCTTTTTCATCAACAGGCCCATCTTCGCCACGGTCGTCTCGCTGCTGATCATGCTGGCGGGCGTCCTGGCCATGCAATCGCTGCCCATAGCGGAGTTCCCGGAGATCGTTCCGCCCCAGGTGAGCGTCAGCGCGGCCTATCCCGGGGCCAGCGCCGAGACCATCGCCCAGACCGTGGCCGCTCCCATCGAGCAGCAGATCAACGGCGTGGACAAGATGCTCTACATGCAGTCCACCAGCGGCAGCGACGGCTCCCTGCAGATCAGCGTGACCTTCGCCGTGGGCTCGGACCCGGACCAGAACACCATCAACGTCAACAACCGCGTGCAGGCCGCCCTGTCCTCCCTCCCCGCCGAGGTCCAGGCCCAGGGCGTCACCGTGCGCAAGCGCTCGTCGTCTATGCTCCAGGTGCTGAACATGGAGAACACCGACGGCCGCTACGACACCATCTACATCGCCAACTACGCCATGGTGAACGTGGTGGACGCCCTGAAGCGCCTGCCCGGCGTGGGCGACGCCATGGTCTTCGGCTCCCACGACTACTCCATGCGCATCTGGATCAAGCCCGACAAGCTGGCCCAGCTGGGCATGACCCCGGCCGACCTGGCCGCGGCCCTCAGGGAGCAGAACGCCCAGTTCGCGGCCGGCGCCATCGGGCGCGCGCCCCTGACGAACCCCGTGGAGTTGACCTATTCCGTGGTCACCCGGGGCCGCATGCTGGCCCCCGAGGAGTTCGGGAACATCATCCTGCGCGCCAATGCGGACGGCTCCTACCTGCGCCTCAAGGACGTGGCCCGCATCGAGCTGGGCGCCGAGGACTACAACGAGGAAGTGACCCACGCCGGAGCCCCCAGCGTGGGCATCGGCATCTACCTGGCCCCGGGCGCCAACGCCCTGGCCACCGCCGACCAGGTCAAGGCCACCATGGCCGAGCTCTCCAAGACCTTCCCCGACGGCATCAACTGGGGCACGACCTACGACGTCACCGACTTCGTGCGCATCTCCGTGGAGGAAGTCCGCGAAACCCTCGTCGAGGCCTTCATCCTGGTCTCGCTGATCATCTTCCTGTTCCTGCAGAACTGGCGGCCCACGGTCATCCCCCTGGTGGCGGTGCCCGTGTCCATCATCGGCACCTTCGCGGGCATGTACGCCCTGGGCTTCACCATCAACACGCTGACGCTCTTCGGCCTGGTGCTGGCCATCGGCATCGTGGTGGACGACGCCATCGTCGTCATCGAGAACGTGGAACGCGTCATGGACACCGAGGGCCTGCCGCCCAAGCAGGCCACCATCAAGGCCATGGAAGAGGTCTCCGGCGCCATCATCGCCATCGTGCTGGTGCTCTGCTCGGTGTTCGTGCCCGTGGCCTTCATGGGCGGCCTGGCCGGTGAGATGTACAAGCAGTTCGCCGTGACCATCGCCGTGTCCGTGGTCATCTCGGGCCTGGTGGCCTTGACCCTGACACCGGCCCTGTGCGCCATTCTCCTGAAGCCCGGCCACCGCCAGCCCGTGGCCCCGCTTCGCTGGTTCAACCGCTTCTTCGAGGCCGTGACCCACCGCTACAGCGCGGGGGTCCGCTTCCTGCTCAGGCGCGGGCTGGTGGCGCTGCTGCTGTTCGCCGTCTTGTGCGGAACGGCCTGGAAGATCTTCCAGACCGTGCCCACCAGCATGGTGCCCTCCGAGGACAAGGGCTACGTGGTGGGCCTGGTGATCCTGCCCCCGGGCGCGTCCCTGTCGCGCACGGAAGCGGTGCTCACCAAGCTGGACAAGATGATCCGCTCCCTGCCCGAGGTGGACACGGACATCGCCATCGAGGGCCTGAACCTGTTGTCCTTCTCGGCCCAGACCAACTACGGCACCATGTTCATCAAGCTGAAGCCCTGGGACGAGCGCAAGGGCCCGGGCCAGGACGCCGAGGGCGTGGTCAGGAAGATCATGGGCCTGGGCGCGCAGCTCCCCGAGGGCGTGGTCCTGTCCTTCAACCTGCCGCCCATCAACGGCATGGACTCCACGGGCGGCTTCACCGGCTACCTGCAGGACCGCACCGGCGGCACGTCCCAGGACATGGCGGCCATGACCTCCAAGCTCATCGCCGCGGCCTCCAAGCGGCCCGAGCTGGGCAGGCTGAACTCCACCTTCATGGTCAACTCGCCGACCCTTAAGGTGACCCTGGACCGTGAGCGGGCCAAGGCCCTGGACGTGCCCGTGGACCAGGTGTTCTCCACCATGCAGGCCACCTTCGGCACCCTCTACGTCAACGACTTCAACAAATGGGGCCGCACCTACCAGGTGCGCATCCAGGCCGAGGGCGACTACCGCGACAGCCCCGACGACCTGAGCCAGGTCTACGTGCGCTCCAGCACGGGCCGGATGCTGCCCTTGACGGCCCTGGTTTCCGTGGAGCGCACCGTCTCCCCCGACGTCATGGAGCGCTACAACGTGTTCCCGGCGTCGCGCATCATGGGCGCGGCCGCCCCGGGCTACAGCTCGGGCCAGGCCCTGCAGGCCATGGAGGAGACGGCCAAGGAGGTCCTTCCCGCCGGCTACACCCTGTCCTGGACCGGATCGGCCTACCAGGAGCGCGCCACGGGCGGATCGTCCACATCGGTGTTCATCCTGGGCCTGTTGATGGTCTTCCTGATCCTGGCGGCCCAGTATGAGAAATGGAGCCTGCCCCTGGCGGTCATCATGGTGGTGCCCTTCGCCCTGTTCGGAGCCATCGGAGCCAACTGGCTGCGCGGCCTGTCCAACGACGTGTACTTCCAGATCGCCCTGGTGACCCTGATCGGCCTGTCCGCCAAGAACGCCATCCTCATCGTGGAGTTCGCGGTGCAGAAGCACGCCC
Source organism: Desulfocurvus sp. DL1XJH-121 (assembly GCF_054819825.1). NCBI lineage: Bacteria > Pseudomonadati > Thermodesulfobacteriota > Desulfovibrionia > Desulfovibrionales > Desulfovibrionaceae > Desulfocurvus > Desulfocurvus sp. DL1XJH-121. Next base: position 912 of record NZ_JBTVWW010000012.1, on the reverse strand, counting down.
AGGGCCTGACCGTGCACGAGGCGGCCGCCGAAGCGGCCCACCTGCGCTTTAGGCCCATCGTGATGACGTCGTTGGCCTTCATGCTCGGCTGCCTGCCCCTGGCCATTTCCAGCGGCGCGGGCGCGGCCAGCCGGCACTCCATCGGCACGGGCATCATCGGCGGCATGCTGGCGGCGACCTTCATCGCCACCTTCTTCATACCCGCCTTCTACAAGGGCATCATCCTGATCACCGAGCGCATCCGCCGCCCGGCCAAGAACGAAGAAGAAAAAGACTAGACCGCTCGGCGGCGTCCCCCGGCCCCGCGCGGGCCCGGGGACGCCGCCTTTTCATAATCGGCAACAAGGATACGTTCCATGGATACATGCGATAAAATCAATCCACAGTGCAAGGATCTGGCCGAGGCCATCCAGAACACGGCCAAGGAACTGCGCGGGAGCATCGACCAAGCCTTCAAACCCTACGGCATGAGCCGTTCGCGCTGGCTGGCCCTGGCCATCCTGCACAACGAGGGCCAGGGCCTGCCCCAGAAGGAGCTGGCCGCGCGCATGGGCGTGGAAGGCGCCACCCTGGTGCGCATGCTGGACGGGATGGAAAAGGACGGCTGGGTCCGCCGCCGGGTCTCCCCGGAGGACCGGCGCGTCAACCTGGTGGAGATCCAGGACAAGGCCCTGAGCTTCATGACCACCTTCGAGGAAACCATGCGCAACTTCAGCCAGGAAATCTTCGGCGGCATCCCCGAAGCCGAACTCCGGCTCTGTACGCGGTTCCTCAACGGCCTACGCTCGCGCCTGCGCGACTGGACGCCCGAGGCCGAAGTCTGAGCAGACCGCCCAAAAACAGCAATCTGCTTCGTTGCTGCGAAAAATTCAAACCCTCGCGTACGGGGAGTACGCTTCGGTCTTGAATTTT